>CAZWAX010000361.1:0-6198 GCA_964631985.1 uncultured Polyangiaceae bacterium
AACGCCTCGGCGAGAAGGTCCCGCTCGACGCCGCGTTCACCGACGATCACGGGCGCGCCGTCACGCTCGGCGACTACTTCGGTGCGAAGCCGGTCGTGCTCGTGATGACCTACTTCGAGTGCCCGATGCTCTGCACGCTCGCGCTGAACGGCCTCGGCAAGACGCTGAAGACGATGAGCTTCGAGCCCGGCAAGGAGTTCGACGTCGTGGCCGTGAGCTTCGATCCGCGCGACACCCCGGAGACCGCGGCCAAGAAGAAGGCCGCGTACGTCGCCGACTACGGCCGCGCGGGGACGGCGGACGGCTGGCACTTCCTGACCGGCGAGCAGGCAGCGATCGAGCGCGTCGCGAAGGCGATCGGCTTTCGCTACACGTGGGTCCCCGAGGAGAAGCAGTTCGCGCACGCTGCCGCCATCATGGTGGCGACGCCGGACGGCCGCCTGGCGCGCTACTTCTACGGCGTCGAGTACGCTGGCCGCGATCTCCGCCTCGGGCTCGTCGAGGCCGCCGACCACACGATCGGCTCGGCCGTCGATGCGCTGCTGCTCTTCTGTTACCAGTACGATCCCGCCACCGGAAAGTACGGCGCCATCGCGCTCAATCTGGTCCGTGCGGGCGGCGTGGCGACCGTGCTCGCCCTCGGGGCATTCATGGTGGTGATGTTCCGGCGGGAAGCCCTGGCGGAGCGCCGTAGAGGGAGTGCCTGAGGCATGCTCGAACGATTCGGCCTCATCCCTCCGCAGGCGTCGACCATGGCCTCCCAGGTCGACCTGCTCTACGCCTTCTTGGTCCTGGTCACGGCGTTCTTCTCCGTCTTGATCGCGGCCTCCGTGATCTTCTTCTCCATCAAGTATCGCCGCCGCTCGGAGGGCGAGCGGACGCCTCACATCCACGGCTCGACGGCGCTCGAGATCACGTGGTCGATCATCCCGTTCGGGATCACGATGATCATGTTCTTGTGGGGCGCCCATCTGTTCGTCGCGCTCAAGCGGCCGCCCGACGACGCGCTGCAGGTGAACGTGGTCGGCAAGCAGTGGATGTGGAAGCTGCAGCACCTGGAAGGGCGGCGCGAGATCAACGAGCTGCACGTCCCGGTGGGACGTCCGGTGAAGCTCACGCTCACCTCCGAGGACGTGATCCACAGCTTTTACGTGCCGGCGTTCCGCATCAAGCAAGACGCCGTGCCGGGCCGCTACAACACCACGTGGTTCGAGGCGACCAAGGTCGGCAGCTACCATCTCTTCTGCGCCGAGTACTGCGGCACGGCGCACTCCGGCATGATCGGCCGGATCGTCGTGATGGAGCCGGCCGACTATCAGGCGTGGCTCGCGGGCGAGAGTACGAGCCCGGCGGCGGCCGATGGTGGCGGGGTCTCGCTCGTGGCCGCCGGCCAGGCGCTTTACGAGAAGCACGGCTGCACCACCTGCCATGAGGCCGGCAGTGTGCTCGGACCCTCGCTGGCCGGCGTGCCCGGCGGCACGATCGTCCTGCAGGACGGCAGCTCGGTGACGGCGGACGACGACTATCTCCGTGAGTCGATCCTGAACCCGCAGGCAAAGATCGTGAAGGGATTTGCGCCGGTGATGCCGACCTTCAAAGGGCAGCTGAACGAGGAGCAGATCCTGCAGCTCATCGCCTACATCAAGTCGCTCGGCGGTGAAGGTGCGGCAGCGGCGCACGGAAAGACGGGCTCATGACGTCGACCAACTATCTGAACGCCGACTACGGCATCTGGTCCTGGCTCCTCACCAAGGACCACAAGCGGATCGCGATCCTCTATCTGATCTCGATCACCGCCATGTTCGTGCTCGGCGGGCTGTTTGCGCTGATGCTCCGGCTCGAGCTCCTGACGCCGGCGGGCGACCTGCTGACGGCCGACACCTACAACAAGTTCTTCACCATGCACGGCATCGTCATGGTGTTCTTCTTCCTGGTGCCGTCGATCCCGGCGGTGCTCGGCAACTTCCTGATCCCGATGATGATCGGGGCGCGCGACCTGGCCTTTCCGCGGCTGAACCTCGCGAGCTGGTACCTCTACATCGCGGGTGCGGCGTTCACGCTCTATGCCGTCTTCACCGGCGGCGTCGATACCGGCTGGACCTTCTACACGCCGTACAGCACCGCGGCCGCCAACACCAAGGTGATCCCGGCCGCGCTCGGGATCTTCATCAGCGGATTCTCGTCGATCCTGACGGGCCTCAACTTCATCGTCACGATCCATCGCATGCGCGCGCCCGGGCTCACGTGGTTCCGGCTGCCGCTCTTCGTCTGGGCGCACTACGCGACCAGCCTCATCTTCATCCTCGGCACGCCGGTGATCGCGATCACGATCCTGCTGGTGGCGGTGGAGCGCGCGTTCCACTTCGGCATCTTCGACCCCGCCCTCGGCGGCGATCCGATCCTCTTTCAGCACCTCTTCTGGTTCTACTCGCACCCGGCCGTCTACATCATGATCCTGCCGAGCATGGGGATCATCAGTGAGGTGGTGACCTGCTTCTCGCGGAAGGTCATCTTCGGCTACGGCTTCATCGCCATCTCGAGCCTCGCGATCGCGGTGCTCGGGTTCCTGGTGTGGGGCCACCACCTCTTCCTGTCGGGGCAGTCGGTGTACGCCTCGCTGATCTTCTCGGTCTTGAGCTTCCTGGTCGCGATCCCGTCGGCGGTGAAGGTCTTCAACTGGACGGCAACGCTCTACAAGGGCTCGATCTCGTTCGAGGCGCCGATGATCTACGCGCTCGGGTTCATCGGCCTCTTCACGATCGGAGGCCTCACGGGGCTCTTCCTCTCGACCCTCGGCTTCGACGTCCACGTCCACGACACCTACTTCGTGGTCGCGCACTTCCACTACATCATGGTCGGCGGCGCCATCATGGGCTACCTCGGCGGCATCCACTTCTGGTGGCCGAAGATCTCGGGCCGCATGTATCCGGAATGGCCCGCGCGCATCGGCGCGGCGATCGTCTTCATCGGGTTCAACCTGACGTTCTTCCCGCAGTTCGTCGCCGGCTATCTCGGGATGCCGCGGCGCTATCACATGTACCCGCCCGAGTTTCAGGTGCTGAACGTCATGTCGACGGCGGGCGCGACGATCCTCGGTGTCGGCTATCTCCTGCCGCTCGCGTATCTCTTGTGGTCGCTCCGCTACGGCAAGGTCGCGCCGGCCAATCCCTGGCGCGCCACCGGGCTCGAGTGGCAGACCCCCTCACCGCCACCGACCGAGAACTTCCCGGTGACGCCGGTCGTGACGGAAGAAGCCTACGCCTACTCCCACCGGGAACCCGAATATGTCTGACAGCCATCCGGCCGCACGCGAATACGCACACCAGTTCGACAGCGCCGAGCATCAGCACAGCGCGTCGCAGCTCGGGATGTGGGTGTTCATCGCTCAGGAGATCCTGTTCTTCGGCGGGCTCTTCCTGGCGTACACCGTCTATCGCTTCACGTACCCGACGGCTTTCACGCAGGGGAGCCATCATCTCGACGTCACCCTCGGCTGCATCAACACGGCGGTCCTGATCGGCTCGAGCCTCACGATGGCGCTCGCCGTGCACGGGGCGCAGCTTGGCCGGCGGTGGACGCAGGTGATCTTCCTCGTGCTGACGATCGCGCTCGGGTCGGTCTTCCTCGGGATCAAGACCGTCGAGTACGCCCACAAGTTCCACGAGCACCTGATCCCCGGCCCGAACTTTCTCTTCGACGGCGAGTCCGACCACGCGCAGATCTTCTTCTCGCTGTACTTCGTCATGACGGGTCTGCATGCGCTGCACATGATCATCGGCATCGCGATCCTGGCCGTACTGGTGTGGCAGGCGTGGCGGGGCGCGTTCACGCCGGCCTACTACAGTCCCGTCGAGCTCACCGGGCTCTATTGGCACTTCGTCGACATCGTGTGGATCTTCCTCTTCCCGCTGCTCTACCTGATCGGGAGGCATCACTGATGAGCGCCGGCAGCCATTCGAGCGCCGATCACGGTGCGTCGCACGTCGTCTCCCTCAAGGTGTACTTCGCGATCTTCGCCGCGCTGATGGTGCTGACGGCGGCCACGGTCTGGGTCGCGTTCATCGATCTCGGGGCGCTCAACACGCTCGTGGCGCTCGCGGTCGCCGTCACCAAGGCGACGCTCGTCATCCTGTTCTTCATGCACGTGAAGTACAGCACGAAGCTCACGTGGCTGGTGGTGGCGAGCGGGTTCGTCTTCCTCGCGATCATGATCGCCCTCACGATGGCCGACATCGTGAGCCGGGGGTGGTTGGGAACGCCGGGAAGCTAGCAGCGAGGAGACGACGCATGACGGGCATCATCCAGAAGATGCTCATGGGCACGACCGGGCTCCTGCTGCTCGGGTTTCTGATCGTGCACGTCTCCGGAAATCTCGTCCTCTTCGCCGGGCCCGACGCCTTCAACGCCTACAGTCACGCCCTCGTCACCAACCCGCTGATCTACGTCGCGGAGATCGGGCTCCTGGTGCTGTTCCTCGTGCACCTGGCCTCCGGGGTGCTGGTCACGTGGCGGAATCGGGCCGCGCGTCCGGTCGCCTATGCCATGAAGCGCCGCGCCGGCGGGGCCAGTCACAAGAGCGTTGCGTCGACGACCATGATCCTCTCGGGGATCTTCGTGCTGGCGTTCGTGCCGCTCCATCTCTGGACGTTCAAATGGGGGCCGCACTATGCGGCGGCCGGCGACCCCGCGGTCCGCGACATCCATCGGCTCGTGATCGAAGAGTTCCGCGCGCCGATCGAGACCGCTTGGTATGTCGGGGCGATGCTCATCATCGGCATGCACCTCTGGCACGGCTTCGGCAGCGGGCTCGCGTCGCTCGGTGTTCCCGACCGGCCGTGGCTCCGGCGGCTCGGGCAGGCGCTGGCGGTCGCCATCACCCTCGGCTTCGTGCTCGTGCCGATCGCCGTCTTCTTCGGGATGGTGCCGGCATGATCCTCGACGGACGCGTTCCCGGCGGCCCGCTCGACGAGAAGTGGTCGAACCACAAGGATCAGCTCCGTCTCGTGAATCCCGCGAACCGGCGGAAGCACACCGTCATCGTGGTCGGCACCGGCCTTGCCGGGGCGTCGGCGGCCGCGTCGCTCGGCGAGCTCGGCTACAACGTCCTCGCCTTCACCATTCTCGACAGCCCGCGCCGCGCCCACTCGATCGCCGCGCAGGGCGGCATCAACGCCGCCAAGAACTACAAGAACGACGGCGATTCGGTATTCCGCCTCTTCTACGACACCATCAAGGGCGGCGACTTCCGCGCCCGCGAGGCCAACGTCCATCGCCTGGCCGAGGTGAGCGTCAAGATCATCGACCAGTGCGTCGCGCAGGGCGTGCCGTTCGCCCGCGAGTACGGGGGGATGCTCGACAACCGGTCGTTCGGCGGCGCCCAGCTCTCGCGGACGTTCTACGCGCGCGGGCAGACCGGCCAGCAGCTCCTGATCGGCGCCTACGGCGCGCTGATGCGCCAGGTGGACGCGGGGACGGTGAAGATCTTCCCGCGCCAGGAAATGCTCGACCTGGTCGTGATCGACGGCAAGGCGCGCGGCATCGTGACCCGGAACCTCGTGACCGGTGCCCTCGAGCGCTTCGCGGCCGACGCCGTGCTGCTCGCGACCGGCGGCTACGGCAACCTCTACTACCTCTCGACCAACGCCGGGAACAGCAATGTGACGGCGGCGTGGCGGTGCGCCAAGCGCGGCGCCTACTTCGCCAATCCCTGCTTCGTGCAGATCCATCCCACCTGCATTCCCGCCGCCGGTGAGTATCAGTCCAAGCTCACGCTCATGAGCGAGAGCCTGCGAAACGACGGCCGGGTCTGGGTGCCAAAACGTGCCGGCGACCAGCGCGCGCCGCAGGACGTCCCCGAGAGTGAGCGCTACTACTTTCTCGAGGAGCGCTACCCGAGCTTCGGCAACCTGGTGCCGCGCGACGTCGCGGCCCGCAACTGCAAGAGCGTGTGCGAGGACGGGCGAGGCGTCGGACCGACCGGCTACGCCGTCTACCTCGACTTCGCCGACGCCATCCGGCGCTACGGGGCTCCGGTCATCCGCGAGCGGTACGGTAACCTTTTTCAGATGTACGAGCGGATCGTCGGCGACGATCCCTATCAGGCGCCGATGCGGATCTATCCCGCCGTCCACTACACGATGGGCGGGCTCTGGGTGGACTACAACCTGATGAGCAACATCCCGGGCCTCTTCGTCCTGG
>CAZWAX010000362.1:0-6138 GCA_964631985.1 uncultured Polyangiaceae bacterium
CGTCTTCCTCTCGAACCTCGGGATGGAGAATCTGGAGGCCTGGCACCTCACCTGGGAAAAGCTGCGCGCGATCAATCCCAAGCTGATCTATGCCACCACGACGGGCTATGGCCCGTACGCGACGACGTCGAAGCCGTCGTTCGACATGACCGTGCAGGCCCTGACGGGTCTCATGAGCCGTCTCGGCGAGCCCGAGCAGCCGCCGATCTATCTCGGCATGGGCTCGGGCGACGCGTACGGCGGTCTGATGGCGGCGTTCGCGATCCTGCTGGCGCTCTGGCGGCGGAACACGACCGGAGTCGGCCAGCGCATCGACGCGTCGCTCTACGGTGCCCAGCTGTTCTTGGCTGCGCCCACGCTGCAAGCGTGGCTCGCGACGCGCGATCCGCGCTGGTCGCAGCAGCAGTCGCGGACGGCGGCGCGGAACCCGCTCTGGAACACCTACCGCGCCAAGGACCAGTGGCTCGTGCTCTGCGTGCCGAACCGTGACGTGGCCTTCCGCGCGCTCGCCGGCACTCTCGACGCGCCGACGATCGGCAGCGACCCGCGGTTCGCGACGGTCGCCGGCCGCCGCGAGCACGCCCGCGAGCTGATCGCGCTCCTCGATGCCGCGATCGCCACCAAGCGCGCCGACGAATGGATGCAGCGCTGGACACCGCTCGCGGACCGGCACGTCGCTGCGAGCCCGGTCGCGACCCTCGCCGACCTCGCCAAGGATGCGGGCGCCTGGGCGAACGAGTACCTCATGGACACGCATTGCGAAGAGGTGAACCGCACCGTCACCGTCCGCGGCATGCCGGTCACGCTGTCGAAGACCCCCGGTACCATTCGCAGTCTCGGCCCCGAGCTCGGCCAGGACACCGAGATGATCCTGTTCGAGATGCTGGGCTACGACTGGGACGAGATCGGCGCGCTCAAAGCGAAAGGGGCGATCCCCTGACGCCGGGACCGCCGCTCGACGGCATCCGCGTGCTCGACCTCGCGACCATGCTCGCGGGGCCGTATGCGGCGACGCTCCTCGGCGACCTCGGCGCCGACGTCATCAAGGTCGAGTCGCACTACGGCGACGACAGCCGTCACCTCGGCCCGGAGCGTGACGGGCAGCGCTCGCCGTTTCTGAGCCTCAACCGCAACAAGCGCAGCGTCGTGCTCGACCTGCAGCAGCCCGCGGCGCAGGCGGTGTTCGCGAAGCTCGCCGCGACCAGCGACGTCATCATCACCAACGTGCGCGAGCCGGCGCTCTCCAAGCTCGGGCTCGCGTACGAGCAGGTGCGGGCCCACCGGAAGGACGTCATCTGGGTCGGGGTCACGGCCTTCGGTCCCGACGGTCCCTACGCGGGACGACCCGGCATCGACTTCCTCGCGCAGGGCTACGCCGGCCTGCTGTCGCTGAACGGCGACCCGCAGGGCGCGCCGGTGCGCGTGACGGTGCCGCTCGTCGACGTGATGACGTCGGAGCTCGTCGTGACCGGCGTGCTGGCGGCGCTCCTGGTGCGGGCCAGGACGGGCGAGGGCCAGCGCATCGACGTGTCGCTGCTCGACGCGCTCGTGCACGCCCAGGCGAGCGGCCTCGGCGCGTGGTTCCTGAAAGAGGAGATCACCCCGCGCACCGGCAACCGCAGCCAGTACTTCGCGCCGTCCGGCGTGTATCCGTGCCGGGACGGGAAGGGGATCGTCATCACCTGTCCCTCCGACAAGTTCTTCGTGAACCTGTGTCGGGCGTTGGAGGTCGCGTGGGCGACCGACCCGCGCTTCGCCAAGATCGCGGCGCGGCTCGCACGCCAGGACGAGCTCGACGGCATCCTGACCGCCCGCTGCCGCGACTTCGACCGCGACGACCTGCTGCAACGGCTCATTGCCGCCGACGTGCTGGCGGCGCCGATCCACGAGATCCCGGAGGTCGCGGCCGACGTCCAAGTCCGCCACAACGACATGATCGTCGCGACCGAGCACGCGACCCTCGGCCGCCTCGAGGTGACGGGGGTGCCGATCAAGCTGCGCGGCACCCCGGGCAGCGTCCGCTTGAGCCCGCCGGTGCATGGACAGCACACCGTCGAGATCCTCGGGACGCTCGGGTACGGCGAGGCCGAGATCGCGGCGCTCGCACGCGACCGCACCATCGGTCGTCACACGCCGTGAACGGCCTGCTCGACGTCCCCCCGTGTCCGGGGAGCATGGACGTGGTGTCCGTGACGGGCGGGCATCTCTCGCTGCACGGATGGCTCTTCCAGCCGGGACGCGCGTTCGACGCCGTGGCGGCGCATCTCGACGGCGAGCGCGTCGGGCCGGTGCGGATCGTCGAGCGACCGGACGTCGCGTCCGCCTTCGCGTGGGCCGAGGATGCGCGGCCGGCGGGCTTCGCGTTGGAGCTGGACCTCAGCGGACCGACGCCGGCGCGGATCGACGTCGTCGGTAGCGTCGCCGGGACGCCGGCGGCGCGTCTCAGTTGCTTCGTGCCGCTCCCGGACGACGGTCACTTCCCGGATCCGCCCGACGATCTGCAAGAGCGGGTGTCGGCGCTGCACGGCCCGGCGTTTCGGGCGCAGGGCCTCCGCATGTTCACCGATCTGGTCGACCAGATGGCGCGGCTCGGTATCCCGACCGCCGGGCGCATCCTCGACTGGGGCTGCGGTTGCGGGCGCGTCACCCGCCACTTCGTCGCCCGCGTCCCCGATGCGACGATCGTTGGGTGCGACATCGACGCCGAGGCCGTCGCGTGGTGCGACCGCCACCTGCGCGGCCGCTACGTCGAGATCGCGCCCATGCCGCCGACCCCGTTCGACGACGGCGCCATCGACGTCGTGATCGGGTGCTCGGTGCTGACGCACCTCCGCGCCGCCGTCCAGGACGCGTGGCTCGCCGAGATGCGGCGCGTGCTCGCGCCGGGAGGATACCTGATCGCCTCGACGCAGGGTGCGTACGCGTACCAGTTGTCGCATCGCGACCCGGCCGCGACCGGACCGCGCGCGCTCGTGCGCCGGCTCGTCGGGACCGCGCCGGCCGGGCGCCGGCTCGAAGGGATCGACGATGCGGTGCCCGACCCGGCGCTCGACGGCATCGCGCCGCCCGACTACTACCGCGGCGTCTTCCAGTCGCGTGACCACACGATCGCCGTCTGTTCCCAACACTTCGAGATCGTCGACTACGTCGAGCGAGGGCTGAATGGACACCAGGATCTCGTCATCGTGCGCCGTCCGGCGTAGCGCGGAATCGCCGCGATGAGCGCGCCGACCATCCGTCTGCTCGACGGCGACTGGTATGCCGGCGACCCCTACGCCAGCTTCGCGTGGATGCGCGCCCACGCGCCGGTGTTCTGGGACGAGAGCGGGCAGGTGTGGGGCGTCGCCAGGTACGAGGACGTCTTGCGGGTCTCGCGCGACCCCGCGACGTTCTGCTCGCGCCAGGGCTCTCGCCCCGACTCGCCGGCGATCCCTTCCATGATCAACATGGATGATCCCGAGCACCGCCGCCGGCGGGCGCTCGTCAACAAGGGCCTGACGCCGCGGCGAGTGCTCGACCACGAGCCGAAGATCCGGGCGATCTGCGAAGATCTGGTCGGGCGCGGCGCCGCGCGCGGCCGCTGTGATTTCGTGCACGACGTCGCCGCACCGCTGCCGATGATCGTCATCGGCGACCTCCTCGGGGTCGAGCCGGAGGACCGCGACAAGCTGCTCCGCTGGTCGGACGACCTGATCGAGGGCACGTCGGTGAGCGCGTCGCCCGAGGTGATGATGCGGGCGATGCGGGCCTTCGAGGAGTATGCCGAGTACCACCGGCACGTCGCCGCCGACCGCCGCGCCAGGCCGCGCGACGACATGATGAGTGCGCTCGTCCACGCCGAGATCGACGGCCAGCGCCTCGATGACGACGCCATCCTGCAGGAGAGCCTGTTGATCCTGGTCGGCGGCGACGAGACCACCCGCCACGTGATCACCGGCGGCATGGAGGCGCTGCTGCGCCATCCCGGCGAGCTCGCGAAGCTCGCCGCCGATGCGGCGCTGGTCCCGACGGCCGTCGAAGAGATGCTGCGTTGGGTCACGCCGATCCAGAACATGAACCGCACCGCCACCCGCGACGTCGCGCTCGGCGGCGTGACGGTGCGGGCGGGCGACAAGGTGCTCCCGCTCTATCCGTCGGCGAATCGCGACGAGCGCGTCTTCGCCGACGCCGATCAGTTCCACGTCGACCGCCAACCGAACGAGCACCTCGCGTTCGGCCACGGCGCGCACTTCTGCCTCGGCGCGAGCCTGGCGCGGATCGAGCTGCGGGTGATGTTCGAGGTGCTCCGGCCGTGGCTCTCACGCATCCGGCTGGTGAACGACGGTCCGCAGAAGCGACGGCCGTCGAACTTCATCGTGGGGATCGCGACGATGCCGGTGGAGTTCGCGGGGTAGAGGGTCGGTCCGCGGTTGTGGAGGGACGCTCTCCAGGTTCGGCTCTTCTCTTTGAAAGAGAGGAAGTCGATAGGGAAGAGATCGAGTACCGAGGCGTATAAACGCTCGCTGGCACCAAGCAGTGAGACGGCCCTGATGGTTCAGCCGCGGGTGGCTCGCGGTGGGTGAAGGAAGCTGGCCGAGAACTCCGCGGCCGCGGCGCCTATTCCAGCAGCAGCGGGAGCTTCAGACGGAACGTCGTTCCGTGCCCCGGCGTGCTCTCACCTTCGAAGATCCCGTGGTGGGCCGCGACGGCGTTGTAGACGATGCGGGTACCGAGGCCGGTGCCGCCGGGTTTGGTGCTGCGGGGCTCGCCGCGGAGGATCTGGGCGAGCACGTGGGGAGCCATGCCGCGGCCGGTGTCGCGGATCGTGATCTCGACGCAACGGCCGTCGGGCAGGCGCTGCTCGGGGCGGACGCGGAGCGTGACCGTCACGGTGCCGTCAGCCGGCGTTTCGGGGATGGCGTTGTCGATCAGGTTGTAGACGGCGCGCTCGACCTGGAAGCGGTCGAAGCGACAGACCGGAATCGGCTCGAGATCCCCGACCAGCGTGACGGCGTGGCGGCGCGCGATGCGCTCGAGGTCCTCGAGCTGGGCGGCCAACAGGGAGGCGAGATCGTTCGCTTCGAGCTCGGGCGGCGTGATCGTGCCCTTCAGCGCGTCGGCGATGAGCTTGGTGTAGTCCTGCACCGCCTCGACCTGGTCCATCACGATGTCGAAGGTCTCGCCGTACGCTTCCCGCACCACCGCCGCCGCGGACGGGGTCTCGCCGCGCGGATCGAACGCGGCGAACATGGTATCGAGGTCGGCGCGGAGCGCCTGGATGCCGATGACGATCGGCGCGACCTTGTTCTTGATGTCGTGGCTCAGGTCGCCCACGGCGTGGGCGATCGCGGCGGTCTGGGCCTGACGGGCGAGCTGTGCGGTTTCGATGGCGGCGGCCGCGACCGAGGCGACGATCTCCAGGACCTCCAGGTCGTGCTCGTCGAAATCCCCGGCCTGCTTGTTCAGCACCTGCAGTACGCCGACCGGGCGGCCCGTCTGGTACTGGAGCGAGACCGTCAGGATGGTCTCGGTCGCAAACCCGATGCGGCGGCCGACCTCGCGGTCGTGCTCGACGGCCTCGAGCGGGCGATTGGTGATCTGCGAGGTGCCCGAGCGGAACACCGCCCCAGCGAGCCCGGTCGTGGTCGGGATGCTCTGGCCGGTGAGCTCGCGCGCCTTGGCGCCGACGACGTAGCGGAAGACCAGGCTCTCGTCCGTGGGCCGATGCAGGAAGATGGTGCCCGCGACCGCCCCCACCGCTTCGAGCGACACCGTGAGGATGTCGCGCAGCCGGTCTTCCAGGTCGAGCGAGGAGGACAGCATCCGGCTGATCGCGTGGACGGCCGCGATCTGGCGATTGCGAGCCGCGAGGGTGGCGCGGAGCCTCTCATGGTCGAGGTCGTCGCCCTGCGCCACCTCGCCCGCGCGATCGGGGTCGCGGGTCATGGGCCCATCCTCGGGGAAGTCGCGTCGCCCCACAAGGGGTGATCAGCGGCGGCGCTGCAGGCTCGGGTCGGCGCGGCCGCTCATCAGCGGGAGATCCAGATAGGTACGGATGCCGGGCGCCGCCTTGCAGACGTAGGGGATGGCGTTCACGCAGTGCATGGCGGTCGCCACGATCCCGGGGTTGCGGTCCAGGTCGGCGGTCGCGGAGTCGGG
>CAZWAX010000363.1:0-6137 GCA_964631985.1 uncultured Polyangiaceae bacterium
GGCGGATTTACCGCCCGCCGCCGTCGCCCGGGTCCCGAGGCCCATCGCTCCTCGCGCGCCGTAAGATTGAGCATCCCAATGCGGAACGCCGTCGCGCCGTTCACGCCCGAGAGCCGGATGGCGCGGACGCCGCGGACGAGCGGCGAGGCCATGTTCCTCCCGTTGAACATGACGTAGAGCCCCTTGGACGACCCGACCCAGGTGCTCCATTGGGTGAGATACGACCAGGTACGGGCGACGTCCTGTACGTCGAGCTGGATCGCGCCCAGGAAGTTCATGCCGTTGTAGAAGTGGGAGCCGGTGAGCGCGATCTGCATGATGTTCAGGTCGAGCAGGCCCCCGGTGGCGTTGTAGATCTCGATGCTCTGCTCGTTCACGTTGAAACCGGTCGGCGACGGCGCCGAGGTCGGGTACGTCGGGACGAAGCGCAGCGTGAACAGGTTGTCGGACGTGTTCTGCACGCAGGTGGCGACAGCGCGCCGCACAAGCGAAGGAGGGAGCAACGAAGCAGATGCCCCTTTTTCAGCAACCTGCTGCTAGGGAACGACGACCTGCAGCTCCGGCTGCGTGAACGCGGCAGGACCGGGGAACCCGGCGACGATGTCCACGGCGGGGTGGTCGCCGTCGATGCAATAGACGCCGACGCTCACCCCTTCGGGGGTGTGCGGTGCCCCTTGGCGGATGATCCCGCTGTTCACGAAGCACGCGCGGTTCTTCGCCAGGCACGTCTCCCCCTCCTGACAGTACGAGCACGCCGGCTTCTCGCAATCCGCACCCGAGCTGCACGGCCGATAGGTCGTCGCCGAGCACCAGTTGTCGGTGGGCCCGGTCGTACAGATCCCCTCTTGCACCGAGCCGCCGTCGTCCGGATCGTGCCGGCAATCGGCCTGGTGGCAGAACCCCCCCGGGCACTCGCCATCGGTGAGGCACTCGCCCGCGTCGTTGCTGCCACCGACACAGGCCGCGCCGCAGGCGTTCGGCCGCCCTTGCCCGGCACAGAAGCATTGGGGCCCGCAACTGCCGCCCGGGCAGTCCGTCCAGGTGGCACACGGACGGCCGGCGTTGGTCCCACCGAGGCACGCGTTCCCTTCGAACCCGACCGCGTTGCAGGGCTGCGTGGGCAACATCGTCACCGTACCCGTGCTGCGCTGCGTGATGTACAGGTCGAGACCGTCCTCGGAGGTGATCTCTCCCTCCGGATTCGGCGGGCAATCGATGCTCGTCGTACCGAAGAACTCGCTCGCGTTCCCGAACGGGACGGCGGTTCGGCAGACGCGGCCCGCGTTCGGACCGTCGCTACAGACTTCCACCGTGACGCACGGCCCCTTCGTGCCGCAATCCGCGTTGACGCTGCAGCGTTCCTTGCTGACGCCGCAGAAGCCGCCGCACACCGGACATGGCTTGCTCGCCGACCCGATCTCGCGGGCATACGTCCGCGACCGCTGCGGCGCGCGTACGAGCGACTCGCCGGTCGTGAGATTGGTCGTGCCGACGACGTCCTCACTGAAGATGGTGACGTTGCAGACCGTGATGCCTCCCGACGACACCGGATTCGGCGGGGCCACGAGCGTCACCGCGCACGAGTCGCCGATGTCGTCGCAGACCGGATCGGCGGGATCGTTCGGATCGCACTTCGTCTGGATGTCCTTGAAGCAATGCGGCCCCGTCGCCGTGCGCTCTTTCCGACAGACGCCCTGGCCGAGCGCGTCGCAGATGAAGTTCCCGGTCCAGCCGGACGGGGCCGCCAGATTCACGCTGCACGGGGAATGCGGTGGCAGGGAGCAACTCGGTCCCACGCGACATAGGCCCGCGGCGTCGCAATCGTAGAGGTCCGCGACGTAGCCACCGCCCTCGGCGACGCCCGAGTCGGCGCTCGTACCCATCCAGCCGTTGTCGGTGTCGGCGTTCCGATGCTCGACGATGCGGAGACGCGGTTTGGTGGTGCAGAGGCAGGCGAAGTAGCCGTTCGGCTGAATCGCGGCTCCGCACATACCCGGACAGGCGTCGTCGTCGGCACCGTCGCATTCCTCGCCGAGGTTGTTCACCACGCCGTCGCCACAAAGCCCACCCCGCACCGCGTACTGGTAGTCGATCAGGTCGACCGGCACGTCGATCGCGGGACCGTCCGTCAAAACGGTGTGACGCCCGATGAGGCAGGCGATCGCATCGTCGGCGGTCGTCGCATCGGGCGTGCAGAGCGCCAGGCTCGCCGCGTCGGCGTCGCTACACAGGCCGCGGACACCGGCATCGAGCTTCGCCCGGCATTTGGCGATGGTGGCCGCCGTCTTCGGATCGTCGGTCGCGCAGAGGTGCGCCGGTACGCCCGGCAGCTTGTTCTTGGCGATCGCCGCGCGGCACTTCTGTACCGACTTCAACACGCAGACGACCAGGTCCCCGCTCTGCTTCGCCACCTCCCGCTGACATGCGGTCTGATCCTTCGATACCGCCCCGAGCGTCCCGTCGTATTGCAGCGTCATCATCTCGGCGATGATCGCGTCGTGACTGACGCGCATGCATTCGGCCAGATCCTCCGGCGAGAAGGCGTTGGCGGGGGTCGCATCGGTGCACGGGCCCGGGAAGCCGAGAGCGCCAAGCCCCGCCGACGTGAGCGTGCAGCGCCTGACGAGCGCCTTCCGCGCCGCGGCGTCGATCTTCGCGATCCTCGCCGGGTTCGGGCCCACACAGCTTCCGGGAGCCACGAGGTTCGCGTCGCGACACTTCCGGTGCAGCTTCATCTTGTTGCGCACCAGGCCGAGCCCTACCTTGCCGATCGTCGCCGCGCATTTGATCTGCGACGGCGTGAGCGCAGCCGCCCCCGTGCTCGGAAGCGCCCCCGTGAGTACGCCCACGAGGACGAGCGCGGGCCAACGCTTGGCGGGGATCATCAACGCGGCTCCTTTCGAGGGGGCGCGACTACGACGAGCGACGCGGAGGTTCCCGACCTCGCGGGAACCATGCGCATCATGACGGCACTCCCATCCACCACTCCACGGTCCATTCGTGGCATCACTCCCGGGGGTGAGGCAAGCACTTCCGACGGGGTTTCGTGCCGACGCCATGGCAAATGCGTCGACGCGGCACCTGTCCGGAGGGGTCGATCACCCGCCCGGCTCGATGGTTCCACTGGCGATCGCCCGTGCGATCTCCTCGGTGCGCATGCCGAGGATCTCACCGAAGACGTAGGCGTGATCGTGGCCGATCGCCTGGCCGGCGAGACCTGTCCGCTGCGGTGTTTCGGTGAGCCCGAGTGGCACACCCGCCGCCACGACCGTGCCCCGCGTCACGTGCCGAACCCGCTCGAAGAAGCCACGGGCCTCGAGCTGCGGATCACGGGCAAGGTCGCCGACGTGCTGAACCACACCTGCGGCGACGTCCGCGTGCTGCAGCGTCGCCATCACGACGGCGGCCTCGCGCTCCGCCGTCCATCTCTCGATCAGCGCGTCGAGCACGTCGGCGTTCTCCTGGCGCCGCGCACGATCGGCGAAGCGCGGATCGTCCCGCCATTCCTCGCGGCCGAGCGCGGCGCAGAAGCGACCCCACGCAGCCTCGCTCTCGACCGCGATGGCGCACCAACGATCCTCGCCGCGGCAGCGATAGCACCCGTGCGGCGCACCGGCCGCCGCACGATTGCCGGGACGCGCCGGGACCGTGCCGGTCGCGAGCACTTCGAGCATCACGTCCCCGAACGCGGCAATCGTGGCTTCCACCTGGGCGACGTTGACGTACTGCCCGACGCCGGTGCGGTCGCGGTGCTCGAGCGCCGCCAGCACCGCCACCAAACCGTGGAGCGCGCTCAGCACGTCCGGATAGGCGTACTGGGTGATCGTGCAAGCGCGCTCCACGAAGCCCGACAACGTCGCGAGTCCCGAGAGCGCCTCGATGTTCGGCCCCCAGGTGACGTAACCCCGATGCGGCCCGCGGTCCCCGTAGCCCGAGGTTCCGAGCATGACGAGGTCAGGCTTGACCGCACGGAGCGCCTCGTAGCCCAGACCGAGCTTGTCGACGACGCCGGCGGTGTTGTTCTCGATCACCACGTCCGAGCACGCGGCGAGCCGACGACACAGCGCCACCGCCTCGGGGCGCTCCAGGTCGAGCGCCACGAAGCGCTTGCCGGCATTCCAGTCCGTGAACCACGGCGAGCCCTGGGGATCGGTGCCGCGCTCGGGCGCGTTCGGGGGCACGTACAGCCGCACCACGTCGGGGTGGCGCCGCGACTCGACCCGAATCACCTCGGCGCCGCACGCCGCCATGAAGCGCCCGATCCACGGTCCCGCCATGGCGACCGTGAGCTCGAGCACGCGCACGCCATCGAGCGCACCTGCGCCCGGCGCTCCGGATTCCGTGGAACGCTGCGCGCGCCGGGGCACGTCATCCGCGCATGCGCGCGGGAGGATCGCCCCCGCGGCCTCGTCGACGGCCGGGGCGGCGCGGCGAATCGCCCAGGGTGTCGCCGCGAACCGATACGGTGGTCCCGCGAGCGTGAGGGTCGTCCCGTCCGCCTGTGGCACCGGGACGAAGAAGCCGCGTGCCGCGAGGTGCTCGTCGCGCACGACCGCATCCGCGGTTCGGACCGGCGTGAACGCCAGATGACGACGCTGGCCCTCGTGATAGACCTCGGCGACCGTGAAGCGGGCGGTGAGCTCGCCGACGTACGTGTCGATCAGGTCACGATACGGAATGCGGCACGACGACGGACCCTCGAAGAGCGGATCGCAGACGCTCTCGACGCCGGTCACCTCGGAGATCCAGGCCGCGAGCACCTGCCAGTGCCGCGGCCGGTTGACCATCAGGTAGACCAGGCCATCGCGACAGGCGTACGTCCCCGACGGCACCGACGCGAAGAGTCCCGTGCCGTTGCGGCGTGGCACGATGCCGTCGTCGTGGAACTTGCCGATGCCGCAGATGTGGGTGGCGGAGACGACGGCTTCGAGCAGCGACACGTCGACGCGCTGACCCCGTCCCGTGCGCGCCGCGTGACGGAGCGCGATCAGCGTGCCGGCGGCCGCCGCCAGCGATGCCGTCACCCCGGCTTGGCGGCCCGCGAGCCGCACCGGCGGATCGTCGGCGTCGCCGGTCACGTGCAACGCACCGCCGAGCGCCGACGCCACGAGATCGCTCCCCGCGTGGTCGCGATACGGGCCGGTCTGCCCGAAGGGCGTGATCGACGTCATCACCAGACGCGGATGCTCGGCCCGCAGCTCCTCGAATCCGACACCGAGGGCGTCGAGCGCGCCCGGGGGCCGCGTCTCGACGATTGCGTCCGCGCCGCGCGCAAGGGCCGCGAAGCGCTCACGTCCCGCCGCGGTCCCGAGGTCGAGCACCAGACTCCGCTTGTTGGTGTTCATCGCGAGGAAGAACCAGCTGCCGAGACCCGAGGGCGCATCGGCTCGAAGCGGCGGGAGGACGCGCGTCGCGTCGCCGCCGGGCGGCTCGATGCGAATCACCTCGGCGCCGAGGTCGGCGAGCAGCTTGCCGCAATAGGCGCCGGTCTCGTCGGCGAGCTCGAGGATGCGGCGGTCCGCGAGTGCGCTCATCGCGATGCACTCTGACGCGGCTTGTACGGGAAATCAAAACTTGGCATGGAATCCGTCGCTTGAGCGTCGACCTCCGGAACGGTTCACCCTCCCCCAACGGCCACTGGGACCACGCCGTCGATCTCCTGATCGTCGGCTCGGGTGCGGGTGCGATGGCGACCGCGATCTGCGCCCACGATCGCGGCGGCACGCCGCTGATCATCGAGAAGACCGGCCTCTACGGCGGCTCGTCGGCGATGTCGGGCGGCTCGTTGTGGATCCCGAACAACCATCTGATGGCGGCCGCCGGCGTGAACGATTCGCCGGAGGAGGCGCTCACCTACCTGAAGCACATCACGCGCGGCGCGGTCCCCGAGCAGAAGCTCGTCCGCTACGTCCAGACCGCCCCCGAGATGCTGCGCTACTTCAGCGAGCGCGGCCGGCTTCGGATGCAGTCAATGTTGACCTACACCGACTACTACCCGGAGGCGCCGGGCGGGAAACCGGGGGGACGCTCGGTCGAGCCCGAACACTTCGACGCCCGCGAGCTCGGCGACGACTTCGACCGTCTCCGCGAGCCGGCGCTGCAAGAGCTGGTCATGGGTCGCATGTCGATGACGGCGA
>CAZWAX010000364.1:0-6137 GCA_964631985.1 uncultured Polyangiaceae bacterium
CTGACGATCGCGGCCACGACCAGGAGGAGCGTCGCCATGAACACCATCGTGAGGCCGGGCGCGACGCCGAGCAGGCGGCCGGTGATGACGATGAGCGCTTCGCCGAGGACGGCGAGCGGCAGGAAGCCGATCCAGAACTTGCCCCACCAGATGCTGGTGAGCGGGATGGGCGCGGTGCGGAGCGCCCACCACGAGCGGCCCTCGAGGCTGATCGCCGGGAAGACGAAGCGGACGGCGACCGACGCGGTGACGAACGCGGCGAGGCCGAGGTTGGCGAAGGCGACGATCTCGCGGAGGGTGCCCGCGAGCGGGCTGCCGTCGTCGATCGGCAGTGCCGAGAAGTTGTAGACGTACACGACGACGAGCGCGAGCAAGAGCAGCAGCTGCGACCACTGGCTCGCGTCGCGGAAGAAGATCGTCGCGTCCTTCACGAAGAGGAGGCCGGTCGTGTGGGGCAGTGGACCGGCGAGGCGGCCGAGCCAGCGTCCGAGGATGCGCTCGCGGCGCGGCCCCTCACGGCCCTCCTGGGCGCGCGACCAGGCGGTCAGGAAGACGCGCTCGACGAAGGCGCCGCAGCCGAGCGCGAGCACCGCGGCGGTGGTGGTGAGCAAGGCGAGATGGAAGAGCGGCTCGTGGGGCTGGTCGCCGAGAAAGGCGAGGAGGACGTTCGCCGCCCAGGTGGTGGGCAGATACGGTGACGCGGGCGCTTCGAACGCGGCGAGGAACGCGGCGAAGCCCGCGAACTCGGACGGGCTCGCGAGGCGCTCGGGGCGGGCGAGGCGGAGCGCCAGATACCCGCCGGCGATGAGCGCCACGCTCGCGACCACCAGGACGTCGCGCATGCGCCGGGCCGGGAACACCAGCACGAGGATCGTCGTCAGCGCCACGCCGAGAGCAGCGGGTACGACGAGGAATGGGACCAGCGTCGCGAGCACCGCGAGGTAGTAGAGCGGTCCGGCGCCGTAGACGACGCCGTAAGCGAGGAACACCGGGAAGCCGAACAGCAGCACCATCCACGACGAGGCGACGAGGGTCTCGATGAAGCGCGCCTGATGGAGCCGGCGGCGCGGCACCGGCGCGACCATCAGGAAGCGCACATCCGCCGAGAGATAGTAGGTCGTGAGCGCGGTGACGACGTTGCTGATGAGGAGGATCGCGAAGAAGCTCACGAACAGCATGACGAGCAGGCGCTGCGTGAGCACGGGACCGAGCGCGGTGATGGTCTGGAAGAACCGGAGCGTGTGCGCGAAGAGCAGGAAGCTTCCGACCCAGAACGCGGCCGTCATGAGGGCCAGTACCCAGGCGCGGAGCGGACGGCGGCGGAGCGCGTTCCGCGTCGCCAGGAAGCGCGGCGCCAGCAGGATCGAGAGCGGCGCGGGCGACGGAACGGCGCCGGTGTCCGTGCTCACGCCCGCCGGTCCTCGGTGCCGGTGAGCGAGAGGAACACCGACTCGAGCGTACCTTCGGTGCTGGCGAGCTCGGGGAGCTCGCTCGCGTGGACGCGGAGCTCGGCGAGCGTGCCCTGCGCGATCAGCTTCCCGTGATCGAGGATGCCGATGCGGTCGCAGAGCTCCTCGGCGACCGCGAGGCTGTGGGTCGAGAGGAAGATCGTGACGCCGCTCGCGGCGAGCCCGCCGAGCAGCTGGCGGAGTGCGAGCGCACCCTGCGGGTCCATGCCCACCATGGGCTCGTCCAGGATGAGGATGCGCGGCCGGTGCATCAGCGCGGCGGCGAGTGCCAGGCGCTGCTTCATGCCGTGCGAGAAGGTCTCGATCAGCTCCTCGCCGCGGTCGACCAGGCCGAACTCTTCGAGCAGATCGATGCTGCGGTCGGCGATGTCGTCGCGCTCGAGGCGGTAGAGCCCGCCGATGAAGCGCAGGAACTCCTTGGCGGTGAGCTTGTCGTAGAGGAAGGGCTGGTCGGGCACATAGCCGAGAAGCGCCTTGGCGGCCTCGGGGGCTTGCGCCAGGTCGTGACCGCCGAGCAGCACCTGCCCGCCGCTCGGCTCGAGCAGGCCGACCATCATGCGGATCGTCGTGGTCTTGCCGGCACCGTTCGGGCCGAGGAAGCCGAACACCTCGCCGGGCGCGATCTCGAGGTCGAGGTCGTGCACGGCGACGAGCTCACCGTACTGTTTGCGGAGCGCAATGCACTGGATCATTCGGGCGTCTCCTCCACCACCGCGAACGCGAGCTGGCCGATCATGCCCATGAGGGCCATCTGCTGCTCGAGTCCGCCTTCGATCAACTTCACGTGCGTAGCGTCGGCTGGGAGTTGGTCGAAGACCGCGTCTGCGCTCACCCAGGCGCCGAGCCACAGCTCGTTCCAGGCGTGATAGTAGAAACCGTCGTTGGCGTACACCGCTCCGGCGATGATTCGGGCCGGGATGCCGGCGGCCCGGGCAAGGGCGGCCAGCAGGGCGGCGTGCTCGTTGCAGTCGCCGCGGCGGCTCGTGAGCACCTCGCGCGCGCTCGGAACGGTGACGCTCGGGGCCTTCTCGACGTGGTCGTGCACCCAGCGAACCAGTCGGGCGGCGGCGTCGCGAGCGTCCGTGGCGTCGCCGACGGCCGCGCGGGCGGTGGTCCGGATCGCCGGGTCGTCCGACTCGACGAACGGGCTCGCGGCCCGCGTCGCGGGGTCGAGCGCGGCGGGGACGTCGCCGAGCCGGAACGTCGTCGACGGCAGCGGCTCCCGCGTGATCGCCAGCAGATCGTCGGTGCGGCGTTGGCGAGGCCGGTCGCTCGGAATCGCCCCGGCGGCCTTGCCGCGGATTCGCAGCGTCAGGCGGCTCGCCGCGCGCGGATCCGCGATCGTGCCGTCGAGCGGGATGCCGGTCGCGGCGACGAGGTCGAGCGGCGCCGCGTCGTCGACGCCCGCGAGCGCCTGCTCGCGCGGCTCGCGCTCGAGCGTGAAGCCGAGCATGGCCTCCTCGCGAACGACTTTCCCGTGTTCTTCAATCCAGGCCCGGGTCTTCCCGCTCGGGTGCCCCCCGGGGATCCGGATCGTGTCGACGACGCCGCTCGCGGTCTTGAGGCGTTCGCGGGCCTCGACGACGACGACCAGCGGCTCGCTGCGGGCGGTGAGCGGGCTGAAGACGGGCACGCTGTAGCGCATGCCGGGCTCCGGACGGTCAGCGAGCACACGGGGCCGAAGGGTGCTGGGGAGCGCGATCGGCTCGGTGAGAGGCAGTGTGAGGTCGGCTTCCTGGCCTTTCGGACCGTAGCGCGCCCGGAGCGTGCGGCCGTCGCTCGTGCCGGTGGCGGTGAAGGTCGTGGCCGGGGTGACGAGGGTGTAGGCGAAGGTGCGGAGCGCGAACGCTTCGTCGGTCTCGGCGCGGAGCGTGCTTTCGAGCTTCTGCCGCGTGCCGAGCATCGCGAGCGTGACGATCGAGTCCTCGCGGAAGGCGTAGCCGTCGGCGATGCGGGCGACGACGCGATGGGCGTGGCCGATCTTCCGTCCGTCCTTGTAGATGCCGAACCACTCGTCGCGAGCGGCGAGGTCGGCGAGGGGGGGAGGGGTGTGCGCCGCGGGGGCGGGACCGGCCTGCCTGCGCACCAGCGTTCCGACCAGCACCAACCACGACGCGACGACGGCAAGGATGACGACGCGTCTCATCGAGCGACCGCTCGGTACGTACTGGAACCGCGGTGGCGATTCAATTGACGTTGCGTTGCCGCCGGCGGAGCGCGAGGTGTAGAAACTCGCATGGCATCCGCCGCCGACCCGACCGAGTTCCCGATCGTGCGCTGCACGGTCTGCGACGCGGACGTGCTCGGCTACGTCGACCTCGACGAGCACGACCGGGAGGTCACGCGGTGCCTCGAGTGCGCGACGGTCGCGGCCGCCGACGCGATCCGGTTCGGGGACCTGCACGCGATCGAGGAGCTGGGCTATGGGTACGTGCTGCCCGAAGGGGGGTGTGGGCGCCCCGACTGTGGCCGCGGCAAGTGCGGGGCCAGTGGCTGAAAAAGGCGGATCTGCTGCGTTGCTCGGTCGCTCGCTTGTGCGGCGTAGCTCCGCTACGCCTCCGCGCTCGGCTCTCTCGCGCCTTGCATCTCCACCTTTTTGAGCCACTGGCTCCGGGCTGCCTCGAGTCTCGTGCTCGCTTCGCTTCGCTCGCTAGCGTGCTAGCTGGCGGCGCGCTTCGTAGAGAATTATCGCGACGGCGGTTGCTAGGTTCAGGCTGCGGACGTGGGGGGTGTCGATTGGGATCGTGTAGAGGTTGGGGGCGAGCTCGGTTTTGATGGTGGGGGGGAGGCCGCGGGTTTCGCAGCCGAACACCAGGATGTCGTTGGGGGCGAAGGCGATTGCGGTGTATGGGCGGTCGGCGCGGGCCGAGAAGCCGATGCGGCGGCCGGGCACGGTGGTGGTGAACGACTCCCAATCGGCGTGCTGGCGGACGTCGACCCAGGGCCAGTAGTCGAGTCCCGCCCGCTTCAAGTGCTTGTCGTCGATCGAGAAGCCGAGGCGGCCGATCAGATGGAGCGGCGTGTCGGTTGCGGCGCAGAGGCGCGCGATCGACCCCGTGTTCGGCGGGATCTCGGGCTCGACGAGGGCGATATGCATGACGGCGTCAGCCGGCGGGACAGATCTCGTGGCGGGTGCCGGCGGTCTCGAGGACGAAGCGGCCGTCGCGCTCGGCGATCGCCGGGGCGAGCTGGTAGTAGGCCGGCCGGAGGAACCGCGCGGCGTAACGGCCGTCCTTGACGCGCGTGTAGAGCACGTTGCCGGTGCCGACCGTCAGCGTGTCGGCGGCGAGCGGTTCTTCGGTGTCGTCGTTCAAGCGGATGGTGAAGCCGCCGGCGGCGTCGCCCCCGACGCTCGTCACGACCCAGGGCGTGTCGTCGATCTCGACGAACGCGCGCTCGTCGGCCATCGCGATCTGCCAGCGACCGTCCTCCATTTGCTTCAGGCAGCGACTGAAGAGCTTCGCGATGCGCGCGTTGTTGATCGGCTCGTCGTCGGAGTACCAGCGGCCGTCGCGACGGAAGCTGATCTTCCCCGACGACACCGCCCAGAAGCCTGCCTGCGCCATGGCGAGTGGCTAGCACATTCGTCGCGCCGTCGCGCCAACCCGGCTCGCGCTGCCGACACCCTTCCGGTATGGTCCCGCGCCGTGCATCCGATAATCTTCTCGATCGGACCGCTCACCGTCTACAGCTTCGGGGTGATGCTGGCGATCGCGTTTCTCGTCTCCGGCAACGTCGTCCAGCGCGAGCTCACGCGGAAGGGGCTCGACCCGGAGCTCGCCTCCACGTTCCTGGTGTGGGCGGCGATCGGCGGGCTCGTGGGCTCGCGGGTGCTCTCCTTCGTCGACGACTGGAACGGGTTCGTCGCCGACCCGCTGGCCTTCGTCTTCACCGGGGCCGGCTTCGTCTTTTACGGCGGCCTGATCGGGGGCTTCCTCACGGTGTCGGCGGTGATCTGGCGCCGCGGCTTGCCGTACTGGAAGGTGACGGACTGCATCGCGCCCGCGCTCGCGGTCGGCCAGGCCATCGGCCGCATCGGCTGCCAGCTCGCCGGGGACGGCGACTGGGGCATGCCGAGCACCTTGCCGTGGGCGATGAGCTATCCGAACGCCATCATCGGCTGGGAGCAGTGGACGAAAGACAGCGGCCTGCCGATCGACGTGCGGGTGCATCCGGCGCCGGTCTACGAGACGATCCTCTACGCGTTGGTGTTCCTGGTGCTGTGGCGCCGCCGGCTGACGCCGCACGCCGACGGCTACATCCTTTGGATGTACCTGTTGCTGAGTGGGGCGGCGCGCTTCCTCGTCGAGATCGTCCGGATCAATCCACGCTTCGCCTTCGGGCTGTCGGAAGCGCAGTTCATCAGCCTGGCGATCATGGCGATCGGAGCCGTGCAGATCTGGCGGAGCGGGGGGACCGTCGCGCCGGAGGCGTCCGCGTCCGCCTCGGCGCCCGTGGGGCGACGCGCGTCGTGAGCCTGGTGTCGCGTCGCGAGGCGCTGGCATACGTCGCGCGGAGCGCGGCGCTGGCGGTCGCGGTCGCCGGCGGGGTCGGGTGCAAGCGCGGCGGGGCGTTGGTCGGCCAACCGGCGCCGGAGTTCTCGCCCGCCGACTTGAAAGGCAACGCCGTTCGGCCCGCCAACCTCAAGGTGCGGGTCGTCTTCATCAA
>CAZWAX010000365.1:0-6135 GCA_964631985.1 uncultured Polyangiaceae bacterium
ATCGTCTGGTGGTGGAGAAGATGCGCCTGGTCACCAACGACACGGCGGTGAAACCCTACTACCGCTCGACGCTCGATCCGGTCGATCTCAGCGCCGTCGACGTGGCCTGGCCCGGTCCCGCCGCGAAGGACGTGAAGCTCGTCGCCACGAACGTCGACGGTGGCACGCTCACCGTGACCGGCAACGTCGCGCCCACGCGCACGCGACTCGTCGCCAAGCTCGCCAAGCTTCCGCTCGCCCCCTTCAATCCCTATGCCGCCAGCACGGGCTACGGCGTCGCCGGCGGCACGGCACAGCTGGAATCGACCATCACCATCGACGGCGCCGCCTACGACACCAAGAGCCGACTCGTCCTGAATCGCCTCGACGTCCGCGGCGGCGAGGGCGACGCGCTCTTCACGAGCAAGTTCGGCATGCCGCTGTCGCTGGCCTTGTCGTTGCTGACCGATCTCCAAGGCAACATCGTGATCGATCTGCCGATCGCCGGCGATGCGCAGGGCATGCGAACCGGCCTCGGAACGCTGATCGGCAATGCGCTCGCGCGCGCCATCTTGAATGCCGTCACGTCGCCGCTCAAGTTGATCGGCGCGGTGGCCCGCATCGGCGACAAGCCCGCCTCGCTGACGCCGCAACCCATCGCGTTCCTCGTCGGCCGCACCGCGATGGCCGAGGGCGAGGAACAAAAGCTCGCGCCGTTGGCGGGCCTCCTCGCCAAGGCGCCGGGTCTGCGCCTCCATCTGCGCGGCGCCGCGGGCGAGGCGGACCGCCGCTGGCTCCGCGAGCAAGCGCTCCGCGCCAAGCTCGAGCAGGAGAGCGGCGGCTTCGGCGCCGTTCGCCACCTCGGCGAACGTGGCGTGCGGCGGGACGTGCTCGCCGCGCTCACGGCTCGCGCCGCCGGAACGCCCACCGAGATTGCCGCCGAGCACCAGACCTGGTTCGAGACCAACGTCGCTGCCCAGAACGTCGACGACGCCACGGTGCGGCAGCTCGCGGCGGCACGCGCGACCGCCGTCCAGGCCGAGCTCGCGAGCGGTCAGGGCGTCGATGCCGCGCGGATCCTCCTCGACGACCCGATCGCGACCGACCCGGCGGCGCGCCCGGTGGTCGTCGTCGGGCTCGGCAGCCCGACGCCCCTCGCGGCGGCCACCTCTCCAACAACGGAATGAGCTCGGCCGCCGGCCGTGGCGATTTTCGTGATCGCACGGGTAGCCTACCCCGTAGCGGAGCGTACTGTGGAGCTCGGAGGTGCCAACCATGGCAGTCGCGAAAGTGTCCGAGATCAGCTCGACGTCCACCAAGAGTTTCGAAGACGCGTTGAACCAAGGCATCGCCCGGGCGAATTCGACCCTTCGCAACCTGAAGAGCGCCTGGGTGAAGGAGCAGCAGGTTCGGCTCTCCGACGGGAAGATCGTCGAGTATCAGGTCAACATGCTCGTCACGTTCGTCCTCGACGACTGAGGATGCGCACTGCGCGGCGGCGGTTCGTCTACAACCGCGGCATCGCGGCGAACGCGCGCGCGTCATGCGCCGGCACGATGACGATCTCGGGGAAGCGCGCGGCGAGCGCCGCCATGCGGAGCACGTGGTCGCGCACGCCTTCCGCATCGGTGTCGGCGAGCGTGCGCTGCAGCCATGGTCGCTCCTCGCGCTCGCTGATGCCTTCGCGCTGCCAGACGAGGTCGCCGACCAGGGCGTAGCGCGTCCCCTCGGGTAGGGTCACGAACACGATCACCGATCCCGGCGTATGGCCGGGTGCCGGGACGACGACGATCGCGCCGTCGCCGTAGACGTCGTGACTGCGATCGAACCCGAGATACGGTCCGCCTTCGAACCCGTACTCCTCGTAGCGCGCACCCGTGGCGCTCCGCGCGACCGCGGTGACCCAGCCGCCGTTGGCGATGAATCGACGCTCGTCGGCCGTGACCCAGACCGGCGTCCCCGGGAAATCCGCGAGGCCGCTCGTGTGATCCCAGTGGGCGTGCGTCAACAACATCGCGCGGAGTCGCGTCCGATCGTAGCCGACCGCCGCCAGCTGATCGGCCGCCGACGAGAATCGCTCGTAGCTCGTGCTCCACCGAAAGAAGAGCGGCATCAGCCCGAACTGCGCGTCGATGTCGCGGCCGAACCCGGTGTCGATCAGCACGTCCCCGCGCGGATGCTTCACGAGCACGGCCGTCATCGCGAAGTCGCGCGCGTCGGTGAAGGATCCGCCGCGATACGCGAATCCGGCGCTGCGATGGGTGATGCCGGTGGGCAGCTGGAAGATCGCCATGCCCGGCGGCGACGCGGCAGCCGGCAGGGCGGCGGCGACGAGCGGGGGCCGGGCGGGCAGCGGCGCGGACGCGAACGAGGACCAGAGCAGCGCCAACGTTCCCGCCGCGAGCATCCCGACGAGCCCCAAGGCTTTCGAACGGCCCAATATCGAAGCAGCGCCGGCCACGAGCGCGAGCAATGCTCCAGGTTGGACCAGGAAATCAACTCCGCATGTGCGCCCGTTGCTCGGGTTTTTCTTTGCTGGGCCGGCGAAGCCACCTACTGTGCCCTATGACGTCTTCGCTGCTGTCGAATGGAGAATGCACATGCATGCGCTTGCTTTCGTCGTAGGCCTTTCCGTCTCGCTGCTGTTCGGTGTCGTGCCCGCCTGGGCGACCACACCCTGTCCGAGTGCCGTGCTCTTCGAGCCTGATCCAACCGGATCGCGCGTCGACGCCGGGTGGAGCGGCCTCGCCCACGACATGCCGGTCGTCGGCTACGCGTTCCGCATAGGACTAAGCTGCGGGCCAAGCTCGCCACCGTGCGGCAGCTGCACGATCACCGGGCTCGAACCGAACGCCGGCGGCAACAATCAACGCTGCACCAACGACACGTCCATCATCTGTACCACCGCGACGGAAGTGGTGGACTGCGGTGGCCCGGGGCTCTGCCGCTTCTTCCTCGGCCCGCCGACCGGCGTCGCAACCGGCGGGGTCACGACGTGCTACACGAGCGAGGTCACCGGGCCGGTGACCGGCACGGCCAACGTCGATACCGGCGCCCTCTCCCCCGACGTTCCGCTGCGCGTGGCGCTCTACACCGGAACCCTCATCGACAACCCGTGCTCCCGCTGCATGAACGACCCCAGCCAGAACGACAACGTGCGGGGTGGCACGTGCGACAGCGGTCCGCGCGCCGGCTTGGCATGCGACGCCAATGCCACCGCCGAGTATCCCGACTTCGGCAGCACCAGCTTCGATTGTCCGTCGAATCCCCTGAGCAAGATCTCCGAGTTCGTGCTCGGCACGGTGAGCTTCTCGACCGCGACGACGACCCGCACTCTCTCGACGGCGAGTCCGACCTGTGGCGGTGACCTCGCATTCCGATGCTTCTGTGACACCTGCAACAACGGAAACCAGGAGGCCTGCCAAGACAACACCGACTGTCCGAACCCGCCGGGGCCGATCGATGCGATCTGCGGCGGCCGGCGCTGTCTCGGAGGGCCGAATGCTGGGGCAGCCTGTACGGCTCCGTCGGAGTGTCCGATGGGCTTCTGCGGGCGTCCCGGCGAGCCGTCCAAACCGAATGGCTGCCAGGACGACACGGTGACGTTCGGTCCGGAGTGCCTGGATACCCTGCCGGTCGACGGCCAAGGAGAATGCGCGGTGGGACCGATCGACAACACTTGCACCCTCACCTCGGGACACCCGCAACGAGGATGTTTGGACGACGACGATTGCGGCGGCGCGCTCAACACCTGCCAATCCGCCAATCGAAAGTGTTACGTCGATCTTGGCGCGGTCGGCGCCAGCGTGTCGGTGAGCGGCGTCGCGACACCGCCCGTGGGTAACACCTCCGATCCGACCGAGCTCAGTTTCCTCACCTGTCTCGCGCCTACTTCTGCCGGCGTGGTCAACAACGTCGGCGGCTTCCCCGGGCTGGCCCGCGCCAGCTACCCCGGGCGTGCCACCTTCGCCGAGAAGGTCGTCGTCGAGGTGGTGAGCCCCGGGGGCACGGTCACGACGTCGGGCGTGGGATCCCCGAGCGTCGTCGAGACCAGCGTCACGACGCCGACCGGAGGCGAGGTCCAGATCGTCGGTACCTTCACGAGCGGCACGCCGCCCTCCGGCTACACCTTCCTCGGTCGCCTCGTCCAGATCGATGCGCAGCCGGCGTCGGCGGCGACCCCGCTCTCGATCAGCTTCGACATCGACGCGTCGGAGGTGCCTCCGGCGCAGGACGAGACGACAATCGAGCTCTTCCGGAACGGCGTCGGTCCGATTCCCAACTGCCTCGGCTCCACGCAGGCAATCCCCGACCCCTGCATCACGGCGCGCGTTCCCCTCGGTGGCGGTGACGTCCGGATCACCGTGCTCACGTCGGCGGCGAGCGACTGGACGCTGGTGGCACCGGAGCTCGAGTTCTGTCCGCCGACGGTCGACCTCGGGTGTCGGACCCCGTTCGTCTCCGGCAAGGCCCAGCTGCAATGGACGGACAAGACGCCGGACGACACCAAGGACCAGCTGCAATGGAAGTGGCTCGCAGGCATGGCGACCACGGTCGGCGAGTTCGGCAGCCCGACCACGACCGACGACTACGGGCTCTGCATCTACGACGGCACCGGCAATCGCAACGAGGCGATGTTCATACCGGCCGGCGGGCTCTGTGCCGGAAAAGACTGCTGGACGGCGAAGCCGACCGGGTTCCAATACAAGGACAAGGATCTGACGCCGAGCGGCATCGCGCAGCTCACCCTGAAGGCGGGTGTCGACGGCAAGGCGCAGATCCAGGTGAAGGGGAAGGGCGCCAGTCTCGCGATCCCGACGACCTTCTCGGCGCCCCTGACCGTGCAGGTCCGGAACGTCGCGAGCGGCCAGTGCTGGAGCGCGACCTACTCGCTGCCGTTCGACAAGTACGACGGCATCAAGTTCAAGGACAAAGCGAACTGACGATCCGATGAACGCTCAACCCGGCGGCGCGAGCTCGAGCATCTTCGCGAGCATCTGCGTCGCCGGGTTGTTGCGTTCGAAGCCCGAGCCTTCCGGCATGACGCCGTACTCGGTCATCTGGTCGGCGATGCGGATCAGCACGAGGGCGAAGCGAAACGCGCCCCACACCTCGTAGTAGAAGAGGTCCTGCGCCCGACGTCCCACGCGCTCCTCCCACTGCGCGACGACCGCGGCGCGCGGCGGAAACCCCGGAAGCGGCGCGGCGCCGACCCCCTCGGTGTGGTAGCGATCGAGCACCAGCCACCAGGCGAGATCGACCTCGCCCGGTCCGAGCGTCACCATCTCCCAATCGAGGACGGCGACCGGACGGAAGTCCCGGAAGATCATGTTGCCGATCCGGGAGTCGCCCCAGGTGAGGCTCGCTGCCGGCTCCTGCGCGGGCCGGTGCTGTTCGAGCCACGCCAGCGTCGCGTCGGCGATCGGCATCGCGCGCCCGGCGGCGGCCCAGCGCAGCATCATGGTGTAATAGCCGAGCTGTTGCGCGAACGGCGTCGCGCCGTACTCGGGCCGCGCCAGAAAATCGAAACCGAGCGCGCGCCAATCGAGCCTGTGCAGGTCTGCCAGCACGTCGAGCGCCGAGCGCGCGAGCGCGCCTTGCTGCGCCGGCGTCGCCTCGAAGAGCCAGCCGCCGTGCGTGAACGGCGGATGATCCGGCGGGATCACGCCGTCGACGCGGTCCATCACATAGAACGTCTGCCCGAGGACGCTCGCGTCGTCCTCGTACCAGCGCATGCGCGGCACCGGCACGGACGTCGGCGCCAGCAGCTCCATGACCCGGTACTGCTTGTGGAGATCGTACTCGGGGAAGATCGCGTACGCGGTCGGCTTCACGCGCGCGACGAGCCGTGCCGCGGTCGGCGCGCCACCCTCGTGCCACGACGCGTCGATCAAGAGCGTCTCGTTCGAGAAGCCGCTGCCACTCGGAAGCCCGATCTCGCCGACGGCGACGTCGGTCGCGTGCGGCAACTTGCGCCGCAGCCAGGTGGTCAGCTGCACGCGGGTGACGTCGACGTCGCGAGCCTGCGGAATGGGCATGGTCGGCGGCTATTCCACAAGTCGGCGGCGGTTGACAGCGGATTCCGCCGGCGACTACGACCGCCGCCATGCTCTCCCGGATGGACGACTACCCGCTGCACCAGATCGCCGACGTCAT
>CAZWAX010000366.1:0-6115 GCA_964631985.1 uncultured Polyangiaceae bacterium
CCCGCACGGTGACGACGGGCGTGCCGTCCACCGTGCCTTGCCAGGTGAAGCGCTGCGCGGCGACCGTACCGGTCTCGAGCACGCCGATGGGGGTCGGGATGGGGGCCGTCGCGACCGCCATGTCGTGCGCCGTCCGCCGCTCGGGATCGAGCCGGAAGCCGAGCGACGCGGCAATCATGTCGATCGACTGGCCGAAGCCGACGCCCAGGAGGTCGAGCATCGGGCTCTTGCGCGCGTCCTCGGGCCGCTTTCCGAAGAGCATGATTTCCTTCACGACCAGCTCGGCACGGTACACGCGGATGTCGGAGAACTCCTCGGCGCGAACGTGCCGGACGTTGCGGGTCAGCGACGAGATGGTCAGCGGCAGGAGCTCGGTGATCCCGCCCGGATGGATGCCGGTCCCGTGGAGCGTCACGCCGCCGCGATGACATGCGGCCTCGAGCTCGGCCATGCCCGGGGTGTGGAAGGGATAGAACCAGCCGACCGGAGTGACGACGTTCTTGCCGGAGGCGAGCAGACGCACCACCTCGTCCAGCTGCGGTAGGAGGGGACTGTAGAGGACACAGTCGGCGTCCGTGGCGACGATCGCGTCGACGTCGCCGGTGGCGCGGACGCCGGTCGGCGCGAGGCCGCAGATCTCGCCGACGTCGCGTCCAACCTTGGCGGGGTCGCTGACCCAGGTGCCGACGAGGGTCAGCTCGGGATGGGAGAGGATGCCTTCGATGGCGGCGCGCCCGACGTTGCCGGTCGCCCATTGGATCACGCGGTAGGGCATGGCGCGTTCTTTCAAGGCGTGGCCCACGGTTGCAAGAGGAGCGTGGCTCGCGCGAGAGTCGCCCGGCGATGATCGGCTCGGAGCACGTGACGGTGGGCTATCAGGACGCGTGCGTCCATCCGCTCTGGGTGTCGCGCGTGAACCTCCGGCTGGCGCGGCTCATGGGCGCCGCGGCGCTCTGGGTGCCGGATCACTTCATGAGCTTCACGCCCGCGGAGGCGTGGCGTCCGGAGATCACGTCGGCGGCGCGTGTGGTGCCGTCGCTCGACGCCTTGCTCGACCCGCTGCAGGTGCTCGCGGTCACCGCGACCCGCATCGGGCGCGTCGACCTGGGCACGTCGGTCACCGAGCCGATCCGCCGCCATCCGATGTCGCTCGCGCAGTCGTTCGTGACCCTCGATCACCTCGCGCGTGGGCGGGCGATCCTCGGGATCGGCAACGGCATTCGCGAGAACACCGAGCCCTACGGGTTGCCCTATGCCGACAACGTGGCGCGGCTCGAGGAGGCGCTCGCGATCATCCGGCTCCTGTGGGAGAGCGGCGGGCACCCGGTCGACTACGAGGGCCGCTTCTGGCGTCTCCGCGACGCCGTCTTTCGTCTGCCGCTCTTCCGCGGCCGGCCGCCGCGTCTCTTCGTGGCGGCGCACTTCCCGCGCATGCTGCGTCTCGTCGGCAAGTTCGGCGATGGGTGGCTGCCGGGGCAGAAGGTCTCAGCCGACGAGTACGCGCGTCGCCTCGCCATCATCCACGAGGCACGGCAAGCGGCGGGGCGCACGAGCGGGGACTTCGTCGCGACGCAGACCCTGCTGGTGGCGATCGGCGAGTCGCGCGAGCAGGTCATGGCGCGCGCCATGCGGAGCCCGGTCGTGGCGGCCATGGCCCTCGGCGCCCCGGCGTCCGCCTGGGCGGCGCTCGGCCTCGCCCACCCGCTCGGCGCCGACCACGTCGGTTTCCTCGATCTCGTCCCGACCCGTGTCCACCAGCCCGAGCTCGACCGCGCGCTCGCGACCATGCGGCCGGAGCTGCTCGCGGGAATGCTCTACGTCGGCAGCGTGGATCAGATCGTCGCCGAGGTGGCGCCGCTCGTCGCGGCCGGATGCCGGCACTTCATCCTGGCCAACGCCGGTGCGAGCTTCCTCGGCGACGGTGCGCGTGGCCTCGTGCGTCTCGGGCAGCTGATGCGCCGGCTCCGGCGGCTCTGAGCATCAGGCGCGCGCAGAGCTTCCCTAGGTCGGCGGCGCGTGCTCCGACCACAGTCGGTCCCACGTCGCAACCCGCGGATCGTCCTCGCCGAGCATGGCGGCCACCCGCGCGCGGACGTACGCCGCGTCGATGGCGCTACCTTGCACGGCGATCAGACGCTCGAGATCGACGACGTCCTTGCCGCGGTGGAAGAGCAGCTTGAACACGCACAGCGCCTCGACCGAGAGGAACCACACGCGCACGCCGTCGACGCCGTGCTGCACGCGCGTCCGGCCCGCCTCCCACGAGAACTCGATGCTGGGCGTGAACACGTCGAGCCGAAAGAGGCCATACTGCAATACGATCAGGCCTTCCTGTGCGCTTGCCGCCTGCGCCGCGGCGTCGTCGATCGTGATCCCGAGCGTGCGGAGCGCGGCGAAGACGGTGCCGAGCTCCGCGGGACCGACGAAGACGTTGACGTCGACGTCGTTGGTGGCGCGCGGGATGCCGTATTGGCCGTAGGCGAGGGCGCCGCCGATTGCGTAGGCGATGCCCTCAGCCTCGAGCGCTTGCGCCACCTGAATGCCCGCCTCGAAGGCGTCGCCGGGCGTCGTCATCTCGGCGCGCGGGCCGCGTCGCGCAGGCGGGCAAGCAGGGCCACCGAGCTCGCCGGCAGGGGGTCGCGGTACGCGAGCAGTCGCGCACGATCGGGCCGGGCCGCGAGCTGTCGTGCCGCCGCTCGGCACGCCGCCGCCGTGGCGCGCCAGTGCTCCTCGACGGAGAGGCCACGGTACGGTGCCGCCTCGCGCGCGACGGCGGCGCGATTGTCCACGACCCAGGGCGGGAGCTTCGACATCGTCGGCACTATAGCGGGCCGTCCGCCCCGACGGGAACGCATGGATGAACGATCAGTCGGTCCCCGTCGCCGTCGCGCTCAGCTCCGCGGCCGACGACTTCCGGCCCGCCTCGAAATCCGCCCACAAGCGCTCGACGAAGCGCGTGACCGCCTCGACGGCGTGCGCCGAGCGCGTCGAGTGGAAGACGTCGAAGGCGTGCTGCGCGCCCGGCAGCTCGGCGTAGACGACCGGTTGGCGCGAAACGGCGCGGAGCGCACTCACGAAATGTCGCGTATCCTCGACGTAGGCGAGCGAGTCGTGGGTGCCGTGGATCACGAAGAAGGGCGGGGCGCCGGCGTGGACGCGGGCGATCGGGGAGGCCTTCTCCCAGGCCTCGCGGTCGCGCTCCGGGGAGGACTTCATCACGAGCCGCGAGAGGAAGGGCGCCATCGCGGCCTTCCCGCGTTCGCCGTGGCGGTCGAGGAAGTCATAGACGCCGTAGAACGGCACGCAGCCCTGCACGGTGGTGTCGACGTCCTCGAAGCCGGGTTGGTACTCGGGGTCGTTGGCGGTGAGCGCCACCAGCGCCGCGAGATGCCCGCCCGCGGATCCTCCGGTCACCACGATGAAATGCGGGTCGGCGCCGTGCTCCGCACCGTGGCGCTTGATCCAGGCGAGCGCGCGTTTCACGTCGATCAGGTGATCGGGAAACGTGGCGCGCGGGCTCAGGCGATAGTTCGCCGCGACGCACACCCAGCCGCGTGCCGCCAGATGGTACATGAGCGGCAGGCCCTGCTCGTCCTTCTTGCCGATCGTCCAGCCGCCGCCGTGGATCTGGAAGAGGACGGGGCAGGGGCCCGCGGCATCGCGCGGGCGATAGACGTCGAGGTGGTTGCGGCGGCCGTGCGGACCGTAGGCGAGGTCGCGGATGCGCTCGACGCCGTGCTTGCGCATCTTGAAGGGCCGCGCGACCTGGCGGAAGCGGATGGCCGGCGCCCGGACGTCGTCGTCGGCGAGGTGCTCGCGGAGCGCGTCGGCGAAGACCGACCCGGTGCCGCCGGCGCGCTGCTGGAAGCCGAGCAGCGCCGCCCACGAGGCGAGCGTGATCGCGAGCCCGAGCCACCCGGGCCAGGCCTCGAGCGCGCCCATCGCGACGAACGCGATCGTTGCGACCGCCTGCCACGCGATGTGATGCACCGCGAGCTCTCCGGTCAGCCAGCCGGCGAAGAAGTAGGGCACGATGAGGTAACTGATGCGGCGGAGGCGCAGCACGACGCTCGCCGTGAAGGCGGCACCGACCAGGCTCACGAGCAGGAAGAGCCAGGGCGCGGACGGCAGCGCGGTCATTTCTTCTTCTCGTACTCCGTGATCAGCTGCCGGCGGATCTCGGCCTCGCGCTCGCGCAGCTCGTAGAAGCGCGGCTTCCGCTTCTCGACGAACGCGTTTCCGCCCTCCTTGCCCTCGGGCGTGTCGAACCAGTCGGGGTAGAGGCGGCTCGAGATCACGCCGAGCTCCTCGTAGCCGTCCATCTCCTGGTCGAAGGCGGCTTTCAGCACCTCGAGGCAGCCGGGGCTCGCGAGGAAGAGCTCGCTGCACCACGCGTCGACCTCGGCTTCGAGGCGGTCGGGCGGGACGACGCGATTCACGAGCCCCATCTCGAGCGCTTCGAGCGCGGGATAGCGGCGGCAGAGCATCCACATCTCGCGCGCCTTCTTGTGGCCGACGACTTTGGTGAGGAACGGGACGAAGTAGCCGTCGGCGGGGCTCGACACGCGCGGGCCGGCCTGGCCGAAGATGGCGGTGTCGGCGGCAATCGTGAAGTCGCAGACGTAGGCCATGTGGTTGTGGCCGCCGAGACAGTAGCCCTGCACCTGCGCGATCACCGGCTTCCGCGAGAGACGAATCAGGCGATTGTGCGGATAGCGATTGTAGAACGCGGCGCGGAGACCCCAGCGCTCCCACTCGACGTCGCCCCCGGTGCCGAAGTGCTTGCCCGCGCCCGCGATCACCACCACGCCGACGGTCGGATCGTGGTCGGCGTCGTAGAAGGCCCGGAACATCTCGTCGACGGTGTGCACCGTCATGGTGTTGAGCTTGTCGGGCTTGTTGATGGTGACGCGCGCGATGCCGCCCTTGAGCTCGGTATGGTGCTTCTTCTCGTAGACGATCTCGTCGAAGACGAGTCCGTCGCCCGCGACCGTCTGCCAGGAGGTGTAACTCCCAGGGTGGCTCATAGGGATCCGACGACCTTTCCCGCCTCGGCCAGCAGGCGTGCGAGGCCCGGGCGATCGAGCGGCGTGAGATTCGCCGGTGGCGCGTCGAGCCCGAGCAGCGCGGACCAGACGGGACAGGCGTAGACGGGCACCCCGTCCGCCATGCTCGCGGCAAGGAGCGCCTTCGGGTCGAGTTGGCGTCCTTCGCCCTTGGTGAGGAGCGGCAGGCCGAGGTCCTTGCTGCCGCGGTCGGCGAGCCCCAGCCGCAGGGCCTGCCCGGCGAGCTCGCGGGGCCACCCGAAGCTGCCGCCGGCGACGGCGGCGAGCGCTTCGCTCGTGACCAGCACGCCGACCGTGCGACCGGCCTGGCGGGCATCGCGCGCGGCGAGCAGCGTTCCGATCAGCGAGCTCGCGAGCGCGTCGCGCACGATGAACAGCAGATCCATTCCGTCTCCGATCCCCTTGCCGATGAATTTATAACATGTTCTACATCGCGGCGAGTCGCTTCGTCCATGAAACCGCCCGTGTTCGACTACGCCACCCCGGCGACGCTTGCCGAGGCGACCGCGCTCCTCGTGCAGCACGAGGGCGAGGCCAAGGTGCTCTCGGGTGGACAGAGCCTGGTGCCCCTCCTCAACATGCGGCTCGCGCGGCCGGCGGTGCTGGTCGACCTCGCGCGCATTCCCGACCTCGACTACGTCCGCGCCGACGGCGAGGGCTTCGCGATCGGCGGCATGACGCGGCAGCGGACGGTCGAGCTGTCGCCGCAGATCCAGGCCCAGCATCCGTTGCTGCACGCGGGCATGCTGCTGATCGCGCACCCGCAGAATCGCAACCAGGGGACCATCGGGGGCTCGCTGGCGCATGCCGATCCCGCGGCCGAGCTGCCGGCCCTGGCGCTGGCGCTCGATGCGACCTTCTCGGCGACCGGGCCCCACGGGGAGCGCACGATCGCCGCGGCGGACTTCTTCCTGACCTATCTCACCACGTCCCTCGAGCCGGCAGAGATCCTGACGGCGGTGCGCTTCCCGACGCTGGGGAAACGCACGGGCTGGTCGATCCTGGAAGTGGCCCGCCGGCACGGCGACTTCGGGCTCGCGGGCGTGGTG
>CAZWAX010000367.1:0-6054 GCA_964631985.1 uncultured Polyangiaceae bacterium
CCGCCGGCCGAGGCGCGGCCCCGGCCCGTGGCCGCGCATGCTCCCGCTGCTGGCGGGAGCGGCGAGCCGATTCCGCACGACGTGTTGGTCGTGGTCTCCAAACTGAAGGCCTACGTACGCGCTCGCTCCGGCATGAACACGTCGGACGGTGTCACCGACGTGCTCTCCGACCGCCTGCGTTCGCTCTGCGATCGAGCGATCGAGCAGGCGCGCGCCATGGGGCGGAAGACCGTGCTCGATCGCGATTTCGACGACGTGCGGTGAGCGCGCGCCCACCGCAGATCCCCGCCGGCCCGCTTCGTCAGCCGCGCTATCTGAAGGTGTGTCGCTCGCGACTCGCCGGGCTCGGGGTGTTCACGAGCCGGGCCATTCCGAAGGGCACCATCCTCCTCGAGTATCTCGGCGAGCGCATCTCGCACACGGAGGCGGGTGAGCGGTACTACGCGGCGACGAAGCCCGACGCGTTCGTCTTGCTCTTCACGGTGAACCGCAAGGTCGTGATCGATGGCGGGGTCGGCGGACGGGCCGCACGCTACGTGAATCACTCCTGCGACCCCAACTGCGAGGCCGACGAGACCGACGGCCGCATCTTCATCACCAGCATCCGTGACATCCCGGCCGGGGCCGAGCTCACATACGACTACAACATGCAGGCGCCCTCGCCGCTGCCACGCGATTGGCGGAAGCGCTACGCGTGCCGTTGCGGCACGGCGAAATGTCGCGGCACGATCGTGGTGCGGCCGCGGGCGCGTCGGACGCCGCCCGCCCGTAGCCGAACGAGGATGGCTGCCCGCTGACCGGCGTTCGCCGGTCAGCGCTTTTGGGTTGGGGGCGAGGATCCGATCAGCGGGACGCAGTCGGCGCTGCATGACGATGTCGGGTCGGGTGTGGCCGCGGGGCGATGCAGCACCGCTTTGGTCGGGGTGATCGTCAGGCGATTGGCCTCGACGACGGCGGTGCCGTCGACGATCAGGCTGTACTCGTCGAGGCGCTGCGCCGGGTAGAGCAAGGAGACCGCGGGGCGGGCGGCGGCGTTGTGAGCGGTGCGTTTGCCGACGTCGGCGGCGAGCGCGTCGCCCTCCCACCGAAGTGCCAGGTGCACCGCGTGCGGGCGGGCGTCGTCGGTGACCGTCAAGAGATAGGCTCGTCCGCCGCGCTCGTCGCTGGCGGCGCGCAACTGTTCCAATGCCACGGGGATGCTCATCCACCATGGGGTATCGAAGCGACGCATCGCCCGCAACGCGCGGGGATGTGCGCCGGATTGGCGCAGAGTTTTTTGCATCGGTGGAGCCGGAAATCATCGACGGGCGCGCGCGCGAAGGTGCATAGTCTCCCTCGAGCTCGCGATTCCGCTCGGGTGACGTTTCGAGCGGGGAACAGGGGACCTCCAATGACCTTCTCCCGTGTCATGGCCGGCATCGTGCTGTGGTTGCTCGTCTCGAGTGCATCTGCGCAAGCGCAGAACGCCTGCTTGGCCGGCAAGATGAAGTGCGTCGCCAAGAAGGACGGCTGCCTGCTCAACGTCTATGCCGCGGCCGTCAAGAAAGGCGTCGCACCCGACGCCGCCAAGATCCAGAAGTGTCGCGACAAGTTCGAGGATCCCATCAAAGGGTGCTTTGCCAAGCTCGAGGCCGCGAACAAGGGTCCGTGCCTCACCTTTGGCGACGTCTTGGCTCTCGAGTTCCGGACCGACGCCTTCCTCGACGACGTGCGTGCGGATCTCGAAACGGGCCCACCGCTCGAGGTGTGTGCCGGCGCGAAGCAGAAATGCTTGGGGCAAGAGAACAAATGCCTGCTCGGACACGAGGCGACGGCCGCGAAGAAGGGACTGCTGCCCGACCTGGCGAAGAAGCAGACCTGTCGCGACAAGGTGGCAGGCTGCTTCACGAAGGCCGAGGCGAAGGGCGGCTGCAACACGATCGGCGACGTGATCGCGATGTCCGACACGGTCGATGACCACGTCGACGGCGTCGTGAACGACCTGAAGACCACGAGCTGCAATTGCTGCTCGAGCCTGCCGTCGATGCTGGCGCTCACCAGTCTCGGCAGTGACGGGACGTCGACCGGGGTCCTGTCGCCACCGACCTGCGCCGACGGAAGCCCGTGCACCGTCGACACCGACTGTTTCGGCAGCCGATGCCTCGGGGCGCTTCGCGGCGGGACGCTCTACGCCGGCGGGGGCTCGGGCAACTTTTCCGAGCGGCCGATCCCGTACCTCGCGGTCTCGTACTTGAAGATCGCGTCGTGCACCGGGAGCGATCCCGACCTCACCCCGACGACCTCCGCCGAGGTCGCGGGTCTTGGCGCCGTCTGCGCCACGCCCGGGGGAACCCCGACGTGGGGCGAGCGGCACTGCACCTCGCCGGGCTGCTACGTCGGCGCGCCGGTCGACATCGGTGTCGGGGATGCGTGCGGCGTCAACACCATCGCCGCCGTGGGCGGCGCCGGCACCGGCACGCTGACGTGCGCGACCGGCGCCATGGACGTCTCCCTGCCGCTCAGCAAGCTCTCGTACTTCGGTTACTGTCCGAAGTGCGTCGGCGGCACGCTCGGGGCGTGCGGCAGCGGGACGTGCGCCGGCGGTACCCGCAACGGCTTGAGCTGCACGCCGGAAACCAAGGAGGACACGAGTCTCGATTGTCCGTCGAGCGCGGGCACCGCGGGGACGGTGACGATCGGGCAGGCCGGCGGGACGACGGGGGTCGAGTCCGCGACGGCGTTCGGCTCGGGATTCTTCACCAATATGTTCTGCGGCTTCTGCTCTCTCAATCCGAGCCTGCCCTGCACCTCCAGCGGCGACTGCGTGGGTTTCGGGACTTGCACGACGCACAGCAACGGGGCGTTCGGCCGCTTGAGCGCCACGAGCATCGTCCAGACCGGCAACGCCCCAGGCATCTGCGTCGCCACCGGATCGCATCCGATCAGTCTCGTCGACGTCGGGTGCGTGCCGCCCTCGAGCACCCCCATCGTCAACAGCGCGGCGGGGCTCGCCGGGCCGTACGCGTCGTCGGTGCGCGGCAGCATCGCCCTCCTTCCCTGAGCCTCGGGAGGGGATCCGGGCCCGCGCCCGGATCCCCTCGACTGATCGGTCGTCCGCATGCGCTTCGCCTTGATGCTGCTGAGAGGTCACCCGCTGCGGATCGCGCTCGCGATGGCGTCGATTGCGCTCGCCATCGCGGTCGCCTGTGCCATCGGCGCGATCGAGCGGTCCGTCGTCGGCGCCTTCGCGACGGTGGTCGAGGAGATGGCGGGACGCACGACCCTCGTGGTCACGGCCCCTGGCGGCCGCCTGTTCTCCGCGCTGACCGTGCACCGCATCTCGAGCCTCGCGGGGATCGATACGGCGGTCCCGGTACGGGTCGAGACCGTGTCCGAGCGCGAGGGCGCGGAGCCCGTGACGATCTACGGGTTCGACTTCGCGCAAGAGCGCATGCGGCGCGTCTACGATCGCCACGGCGCGGCGCTCAATTACCGGGAGCTCGACGAGCTCGCCACCCCCGGTGACGCGGTCCTGGTGTCGGAAGCGTTCGCCACTCGCCGGGGGCTCCGCGTCGGCGATCCGCTCACGCTCGACACGCCGCGTGGCCCGCGGCGGTTCACCATCCGTCGCGTCCTCGCCTTCGAAGGGCTCACCCGGATCTTCGGCGCCAACACCGTCGTGATGGATCCGCCGACCATGGCGACGGCGTTCGGCGAGCCGGAGCAGATCAATCGGATCGACGTCGTGGTGCGGATTCGCGAGGACGTGGAGCAGGTTCGCGTCGCCCTCGCCAGGGCGCTGCCCGATCTGCAGATCACGTCGCCGCTCGCGCGCAGCCTGGACCTCGGCCGCGTCGTCCGGTCGTTTCAGGCGCTGCTGTGGAGCGTCGCGTTGCTCGCCGTCGCGCTCTGTGCGCTGGTGGCCTACCACGCGCTCGCCACCCACTTCGAAGGACAGGCGTGGCAGGCGGCGGTGATGCGGGCGGTCGGTATGCGTACGCAGCGTACCTGGTGGGAGCTCATGAAGGAGAGCCTCCTGGTCGGCGTCGTCGGAACGGCGCTCGGGCTGCCGCTCGGGATGCTGCTCGGGCACGTCTTGCTACCGGCCGTCTCGGCTGCGGCGGCCGTGACCCATCACGTGACGGTGTCGCCGACCGCGCTCGTCGTCACACCATGGACGCTCGGGCTCGCGACGGTGATCGGTCTCGTCACCGCGGCCCTCGCCGCCGTCGTGCCGAGCTGGCACGCCGCGCGCTCGGCGATCGCCGACATGCTTCGGCGCCGCGGGATGGAGACGCCCGATCGCCGCGCCGCCGGCCGGTGGGTGCGCAGGGCGCGGATTGCCGTCCTCGGCGGGCTCGTCGCGACGACCGCCGTGGGCGTGGTGGTGCACAGCGCGGCGATCGGCTTTCTCGAGACCGCGCTCGTCGCGCTCCTCACGGCGCTCGCCGCGCGTCCGCTGCTCGAGCGGCTCGCCCCCGGCCTCTCCGCGCTCGTCGGACGGATCGCGGGACGCGCCGGGATCTTCCCCGGCGCGAACCTGCTCGATCATACGCGGCGCACGGCGCTTGCGGTCGCCGTGCTGGGCGTCGGCATCGGCTGCGTCGTGTGGCTCCGGATCGTCGCGACCAGCTTCGAGCGCACGTTGATCGAGACCCTCGGGGACACGATGCGCGCCGAGCTGATCGTCGCGTCGCCGCGCCACGTCGGGGGCTGGGTCCCGGCGCCCATCGAGGACGGGATCCTCGCACGGCTGCGCAGCCTGCCGGAGGTCCGGGGCGTCGCGGCCAACCGGCTCGCGGAAACGAGCTTCCGCGGTGCGGCGATCGCGCTCAATGCCTTCGACCCGGCGTACTTCGACGAGGCGGGGTTCGGTCGACCGCGGCTGCACGGGACGCACGCGCCGGAGGTCTGGAAGCACGTGGCCGACGGGGCCGGCGTCATCGCCTCGACGAATCTCCTCTTGCACTTCGACCTCCGGGTCGGCGACGTGATCCGCCTCGACACCCCGAGCGGCCCGCTGGAGCTGCCGATCCTCGGCGCCGCGCTCGCCTTCGTGTCGCCGACCGGCACGCTCGAGCTGAGTCGGACGCTCTATGCCGAGCGCTGGCGTGACACGCAGGTGAATCGGGTGTGGGTGCGAACGGATCCCGCAGTGGAGGCCGGCACGGCCCGCGCGGCGATCGCCCGTGCCGTTGGCGGCGCCTACGGCGTCCAGGTCTTCACCGCCGGCGAGATGCTCGCGCAGCTCGCGGAGCAGGCGCGACGGGCGTTCGCACCGGTCGGTGTGGTGGAAGGCATCGTGCTCGTGGTCGTGCTGATTGGCATCGGCGATGCACTGGCGTCGGCCGTCCTCAAACGGACGCGCGCGATCGGAACGCTGCGCGCCGTCGGTCTGCGCCGCGCCGACGTGGTCCGCATGGTGGTGGCGGAGGGGCTCGTGATCGCCGGGCTCGGGTTGCTCCTCGGCCTTGCCGCGGGATTCGGGCTCGCGGCCGTCTGGGTCTACGCGACGCTTCCCAGCTTGCTCGGATGGATGGTCGAGCTCCACGTTCCGTGGGGGCGGCTGGCCCTCGTCGCGGCGGCGACCGTGGTGGTCGCCGTGCTCGCCGCCCTGCTGCCCGCCCGTGCCGCGGCTCGCCTTGAGGCGACCGCGGCGCTCAGGTACGAGTGACGACCGCCGTGGCATCCGCGATCGAGCTCGCCGGCGTCGGGAAGTGTTACGCGGACGCGCCGTCGGACGCGTGGGCGCTCACCGACGTGAGCCTGCGGATCGCCGAGGGCGAGCTCGCGGCCTTGGTCGGACCGAGCGGGTCGGGGAAGAGCACGCTCCTGAACCTCGTCGCGGGTATCGATCTCCCGACGACGGGCACGGTCATCCTCGACGGTCGGGCGCTCGCCGACCTCTCCGACGACGCCCGCAGCGATCTGCGCCTCCGGCACGTCGGCTTCGTGTTCCAGGCCTTCAACCTCTTCGCGAACCTCACGGCGGAGGAGAACGTCGCGTGGCCGCGCCGCATGCTCGGCGCATCCTGGCGCGAGGCGCGGGCGCAGGCGGCGATACTCCTCCGCGAG
>CAZWAX010000368.1:0-6049 GCA_964631985.1 uncultured Polyangiaceae bacterium
CCGCTCGCCACCGTGCCGGACACGTTTCACATGGCGAGCCCGACGGGCGAGGTCGTCGGGTACCGTCCGTCGGCCGCCGCGAAGGCGGCGCTCGCGCGGCCGGCGAAGCCGGTCGTGCTGACGCCGCCGGCCGACGCGCTCGCGGTGGTGCGCATGCGCCTCAACGCCGACGCCATTGCCGACCTGGTAGTACTCCGCCACGGTGTGCCGGCACCCGAAGTGGTGCTGTCGCGCGCCGCCGCGACGTTCGTCGTCACCACCACCAAGGACGAGAACGGGGCCTGCGACGCCTCGTGCTCGCTCCGCGAAGCGATCGTCGCCGCCAACGCCACCCCTGACCCCGACGTCATCGACTTCGCGATCCCCACGAGCGACCCCGGCTTCCAGCCGGCGACCGGGAGCTGGCTCATCCAGCCGAAGGGCACCGAGTACCCGGTCATCACGCAGCCGGTGACGATCGACGGCCGCACCCAGCCGGGGTTCGTCGATCGCCCCGTGATCGAGCTGAACGGCGGTGCGCTCGACGAGGACAAGGTCGGGCTGATCCTCGCTGCCTCGAACAGCGTCGTCCGCGGTCTGGTCGTGAGCGACTGGCCGGCGTTCCGCGAGAACGGCGAGCAGTTCTGCGGCTGCGCGATCGACGTCGGCGGCGGCAACAACTGCATCATCGAAGGCAATTTCGTCGGCACCGACGCGACCGGCACCCAGGCGCGGCCGAACGGCCAGAGCGGCATCACGGTCTCGTTCGGCCAGAACAACCTGATCGGGGGCACCACGCCGCAGGCGCGGAACGTCGTCTCCGGCAACCGCATCGGGTTCTTCTTCCACGTCGGCGTCGGCACCTTCGTCACCAACGGCGCCGGCAACAACACCTTCGCGGGCAACTACATCGGGGTCGACGCGAGCGGCTTCAACGCGCTCCCGAACCAGATCGGCGTCCTGCTGAACAGCCCGAACAACACGGTGGGCGGCAGCGATCCGGGCGCCGGCAACGTGGTCTCCGGCAACACCGCCGAGGCGGTGTCGGTCTTCGAGGCCTCGGCCTCGGCCGACGGCAACGACATCCTGCGGAACTTCATCGGGACGACGGCGCTCGGGACCGGCGCGTTCGACGAGGGGTTCACGACGGCCGTGACCAGCACGGACGCCGACAACACCACGGTCGGCGCGCCCGGGAACGGCAACGTCATCGCCGGCAACGACGTCGCCATCCGCTTCGCGATGTCGAAGTTCCGCTCGACGGTCGGCCACGTGGTCCAGGGGAACTCGATCGGCGTCGACGCGTTCGGCCGCGCGCTCGGGAACGGGAGCGCCGGCGTGCGGCTCACCAACGTCTTCAACGGCACGGTCGGCGGCACCGCCAACGGCGCGGGCAATCTCGTCGCCAACAGCACCGGCGCGGGCATCGAGGTCGACTTCCTCGCCACCTGCGCGAGCTGCACCTCGGGCACCGCGCGCGGCAACCAGAACCGCATCCTCTCGAACCGCATCCACGCCAACTCCGGCCGCGGCATCGACCTCGTGAACGCCGGCTTCGGCGACGGCGTGACCGCCAACGACGCCGGCGATGCCGATACGGGGGCCAACGACCTCCTCAACTGGCCGGTGCTGACCAGCGCCTCCTCGACCGGCAGCAACTCGACGGTGAACGCGCAGGCCCTCACGCAGGGGCCGGCGAGCGGCCAGCCGTATCTCCTCCAGTTCTTCGCGAGCCCGGCCTGCGACACCAGCATGGGCAACGGCGAGGGCCAGATTTTCCTCGGCGAAGCCAGCCGCTCGGCCGACGGCAACGCGGTGACGGTGAACCTCGCGGTGCCGATCCCGAACGGTTACGTCGTGACCGCGACCGCCACCGACTCGCTCGGCAACACCTCGGAATTCTCGAACTGCGTGACGGCGAACGGCGGCCCGGCGCCGGTCGCGACGGCGACGCAGACCCCGCTCGCCACCGCGACGGTGCTGAAGACGCCGGGACCCGGCGCCACGCCGACGGTCGCGCCGACCAACGTCCCCGGAGTCGAGATCTGCGACAACTGCCGCGACGACGACGGTGACACCATCGTCGACCGGGCCGATCTCGACTGCAATCGCCCGTTCGCCAACGGCTTCGGCGCCGGCGTCATCACGGCCGCGCGGGCCAAGGCGGTCGCGAAGTGTCAGACCACGGTCGCGAAGCAGGGGATGACGCTGGTCGCCAAGGAGGCGAAGCTTCTGCGCGGGTGTCTGCAACAGGTGCTCGCGTGCGTCGAGACCAAGCCCGGCGACCCCGGCTGCCTCGCCAAGGCCGGCAAGGGTTGCCAGAAGATCCCCGACACCATCGAGGTGCTCGAGGACAAGGTCGAGGCCAAGATCGAAAAGGCCTGCGGCGACCCGCCGGTCACCGGTGCGGACATCGTCCACCCGACCGGGCTCGGCTATCTCGGCGAGCGCAGCTCGTGCCAGGCCTCACCCGTGTTCGTGTTCGGGGTCGACGAGGCGAACGACGTCGCACGCTGCGTGCACGGCCGGCACCGCTGTCAGGCGGCGCAGCTGGTCTCGCAGGAGAACCCGCGCGCCCGTGAGCTCCTGCAACTCGCCGGCGTCAGCCCGACGAGCATCTCGGGGTGTCTCCTCAGCCCGGGAGCGAGCGGGGGCGGGCAGGGCGTCGGCGACCCGGATCGCGCCAAGGTGCTCGTGAAGTGCGCGCAGGGCATCCAGAAGGCCGCGGCGAAGTTCGCGCAGTCGCGCCTCGGCGGCTTTCAGAAGTGCGTTGCAGCGGTCACCAAGTGCGTGCAGCAGAAGCCTGGCGACGCCGGCTGCCTCGCAGGTGCCCGGGCCAAGTGTCTCGCCACCGCCGCCAAGCTCGGCGACGCGCCGAAGGGCGCCGGTGGCAAGGCGCGCGCCGCGATCCTCAAGGCCTGCGCGGGCGCCGACGACGACCTCGTGGCGGCGAACGGGCTCGGGCAGACGGCGCTCGCGAGCTACTGCACGGCGGTCGGCGTGCCGGCGCTCGCGACCGCTGCCGACGTCGGCGAGTGTCTGATCCGGCATCACACCTGCCGGGTCGGGCAGCTGCTGGACGCGGAGACGCCGCGGGCGCGGGAGTTGCTCGAGTTCGGGGGAGTGGCGCCGTAGGCCTCGTGGCGTGACGGGTCACGGGCCCGTTGCGCCGCCACGACCGGACGGCGTAAGGCGAGTCGCCAATGACTCCCGACGAGCTCATGCGTCGCGCGATTGCCATTGCCGACGACAACGTGCGCGCCGCGCGGGGCGGGCCGTTCGGCGCCGTCGTGGTGCGAGACGGCGTCGTCGTCGCCGAGGGCACCAACCTCGTGACCTCGACCAACGATCCGACCGCGCACGCCGAGGTGGTCGCCATCCGGAACGCGTGCGGCGCGCTCACGACCTTCACGCTCGCGGGCTGCGCGATCTACGCCAGCTGCGAGCCCTGCCCGATGTGTCTCGGCGCGATCTACTGGGCCCGTCTCGATGGCCTGTGGTTCGCGGCGAGCCGCCACGATGCCGAGCACGCCGGCTTCGCCGACAGCCACATCTATCGCGAGATCGGCGTGGCGCTCGAGTCGCGCGCGATCCCGACGGCGCAGCTGCTGCCGGAGGCGGGGCAGGCGGTGCTGGAGCGGTGGCGGGTGACGCCGGGGAAGGTGGAGTACTAGGCGCCGCCCGGACGACCCAGGACGGAACGCACGGTCGGCGCGGTGCGCCCGCCACCCGACTCGGCGGCCGCTCGCGCGGATTCCCCGGCGCACCCTCGCGGTTGCACCTGCCTGCCCGCGGTGCCATGAGACGCGCATGCCAACCCTCCATGATTTTTCCGCCACGACGATCGACGGGAAAGAGCAGCCGCTGCGGGCGTATGCGGGCAAGGTCGCGCTGGTCGTGAACGTGGCGTCGCAGTGCGGGCTCACGCCGCAGTACGGAGGGCTCGAGGAGCTCTACGGGAGCTTCAAGGATCGGGGGCTCGTGGTGTTGGGCTTTCCCTGCAACCAATTCGGGGGCCAGGAGCCGGGGACGGAGGGGGAGATCAAGACCTTCTGCGAGACCAAGTTCGGCGTGACCTTTCCGCTGTTCGGCAAGATCGACGTGAACGGGCCGACGCGCGATCCGCTCTACGCGTTCCTGACCGCCGCGAGCACGGCGCCGGACGGACCGGGCGACATCCGCTGGAACTTCGCCAAGTTCCTCGTCGACCGTCAGGGCAAGGTGATCGCGCGCTTTCCGCCGACGACGGCTCCGGTCTCGGAAGAGATCGTGAGCGCGCTCGAAGCCGCGCTCGGCTGAGGCCGGCGATCGTGCGGGTGCGCGGTGCGAGGCGACGCAGGGGCGGCATGATCGCGCCGGGGGCGACGCTGGGCGTCGCGGCGGCGCTCGTGATCGCGTGCGTCGCGACGGCAATCGCGGCTGACCCGGCGCCGTCCGGCCGGAACGCGATCGCCTCCGACGAGCACGGCAAGGTCGCGGTGCTGCCGGCGACGCCCGGGCCGCACTGGGTGTGGGTGCCGGATCGCATCCTCCGCCACGCGACCCTCTTCGACGGCGACACCGGGGCCGCGCTCGGCGCGCTCGACGGGACCTTCAGTCTGAGCGGCCCGCCGCCGCTCTTTTCGCGCAAGCGCGGCGAGATCTACATCGTCGATCCGGTCTACGCGCGCGGCCATCGCGGCGAGCGCAAGGACTACGTGACGATCTACGACGCGACGACGCTGATGGTGCGGGGCGAGGTCGAGATCCCGCCGCGCTCCTCCAGCATCGGCCACGGCTACGCGACCGCCGCCGTGCTCGACGACGAGCGCTTCCTCGTCATCTTCAATCAGGACCCGGCGAACTCCGTGTCGGTGGTGGATCTCGAGGCGCGGCAGTTCACGGCCGAGATCGTGATCGGTGGCTGCGCGCTCGTCTATCCGACGGGCGGCAGTCAGTTCGGCACCCTCTGCGGCAACGGCACCGCGATCGAGGTCGAGCTCGACGCCGCCGGACAGCAGGCGCGCGCTACCCGGAGCGCGAAGTTCTTCGACAGCGTGGAGGACCCGCTCACCGAGAAAGGCGTGCGCGACGGCGCACGGTGGCTCTTCGCGTCGTTCGAAGGGAAGCTCCAGGCCGTCGACTTCGCGGGCGAGCAGCCGGTCGCGGCACCGGCGTGGCCGCTCTTCACCGACGCCGAGCGGAAGGCGTCGTGGCGGATCGGGGGCATGCAGCACCTGGCGTTCCACCGGGCGACGCATCGTCTCTATTCCCTGGTGCACGCAGGTGGCCCGGGCTCGCACAAGGACCCCGGGTCGGCGATCTGGGTGTACGACGTGACGCAGCAGAAGCGGGTGCAGGAGATCGCCGTGCCGGGGCTGTTGGCGACGTTCGTGCGTCCGATGCTGGAGCTCGAGCGCGACGGTTGGGGCGATTGGCTGCTGCGCCGCGTCCTCCCCAATCCCGGCGCGGACACGATCGCCGTCACGCAAGACGCGACGCCGCTCCTCTTCGTGCGCCACAGCGAGGTCGGCGCGCTCGGGGTGGTCGATGCGCTGACGGGTGAGACGCTCCGCGAGATCGAAGAGATCGGCATCTCGGGTCCGCTGCTCATCGTGCCGCCGGGACCCTGACGTGGCGAGGCTCATCCACGATCCCGTGCTCGTGCTTCTCGCCCGCGCCGCCTTCGCGTTGCTGTTCGCGAGCGCCGCGTGGCACAAGCTCCGCGATCGCGCCGCGTTCGCGGGCGTGCTCGCGGCGTATCGCGTCATGCCCGCGCGGCTCGTGACCGTGGCCGCGTCGTCGGTCGCCGTGCTCGAGGTGGGCGTCGCGCTCGCCTGGCTCGTGCCGGGCTGGGGCGTACCGGCGGCGGGTGGGACCGTCGGGCTGCTCGCGATCTACTCGATCGCGATCGCCGCCAATCTCGCCCGCGGGCGGCGTACGATCGATTGCGGCTGCGGCATTGCCGGCGCCCGCCAGCCGATCAGCGAGTGGCTGCTCGTCCGAAACCTCTTCCTCGCGGGCGCGGCGCTCGCGACGCTCGCGCCGGCCGCGCCGCGTCCGCTCGGGTGGGTGGACGTGCCGACGGTCG
>CAZWAX010000369.1:0-6013 GCA_964631985.1 uncultured Polyangiaceae bacterium
CCCGGGAGACGACGCGGCCGCCGCCGGCTTGCCGTCGGCCGCACGCAACTCCCGCACCTGCGTCTTCAGCTCCTCGATCTCGCGTTGCTTCTCGGCGTCACGACGACGCAGCTCCTGAATCTCACGGCGCAGCGACTCGAAGTCGGCGCGCTCGTCGGCAAACCCCTGCATCGGCAGCATCGCCCAAACGACGGCGACGAGCATGCCGATGCTCTGACGGCGGAACGTTCCCATGATGTGCTCCTCCACAGGCGGACGCGCGAGCGCGCCGCATCACGATCGAAACCAGCCAAGGACGATCACGATCCACGGCCTCGTGGCGGTGCGCGCGGACGCGCAGCGGCACGATCCGCGAAGCGAGATCGAGCGAGAAATCAGCGGGCGAGTTTCAGGCGACGAACGGAGGAGCGCGCGGAGAGGCGAGGCTGCGAAGCGCCGCGGCGAGCGACGCGACGGCATCGGACGGCAATGCCGACGGCGCCATCGCGGGCAGCGGCACGGCGAACGACGGCGGAACCAAGGACGACCGCGCATCGCTCTGGGCCCGACAGAGCGGGCAGGTGGACGCATGCTGGTGGGAATCGGCATCGGCGTGCGGCGCGGCTGCCGCGGCGAGCTCGGTCGGACAATCGGCGACGCAACGCGCGACGACCGCATGCGCGGCCGTGTCGCGTGGCCCGTGCCATGCGTGCACGTGCGGGAAGAGCGCCTGGCCGAGCAACGCGACGACGGCGATGAGAGCCGAGACGGGCTGCCGAGCGCTGCGGTTGGAACCGGAGATCATGTTTCGACGACCGAAGGCGTCGCGGCATACCAGGGGCGACACGCCGTGGCAACGAACGCGACGCCGCGAAACGGCGCCGGCGATGCGGGAGCGGCGATGTGACGCCCGCACACGAACGAACGCAGCGGCAACTCGCATACGATCACGCATGTCGACTTGCCGGCACAACGTGTTGGCGCGCTGCGGCTCGTGGATCTCTCCGCGAGCTAATATGGCGCCCGATCTGAGATTTTTGCTTGCATCCGGGAATTTTGCAGGTATAAGCCCCGGGAGCCGTTTCGGACTGGCAGAGCCGTGGACTGGCCCGGTAGCGTTCGTGGGGTGGGCGGTTGGTCAACGGGGATTCAGGGGGTGAAATGACGAACGCGAGGGGTAAAGGGGGGGTTCGCCGTGGCGGCCCGCACATCCTGCTCCCGCTGGTCGCGATGCTGGTCAGTGGCTGCTTTCACGTCGGTCCGAGTGCAAAGCAGGCTCTGACGAGCGCCGCCCCGGGAGTCGACGCATCATTGGCAGCGCATGCCCAGTCGGCCGGCAAGGCCGAGGGGCCGTTCGATCTCGAGAACCCGGCCGTCCAGAGCCGGGTCGCCGCCTTCCAGACCCACCAGCGCGGCTTCTTCCACGGCGCGCTGTCGCGCGGCGCCAAGTACCTGTCTTCGATGCGCGACATCCTCGAGCGCGAGGGTCTACCGGTCGAGCTCGCGTATCTTCCGCTCATCGAAAGCGGCTACCGCACGCAGGCCGTCTCGCCGGCCGGGGCCGCCGGGCCGTGGCAGTTCATTCCCGAGACCGGACGTCGCTACGGGCTCCGCATCGACGCGCTCGTCGACGAGCGCCGCGACCCCATCAAGTCGACCGTTGCCGCCTCGGCGTACCTGAAAGATCTCCACGAGATGTTCGGCGATTGGGAGCTGTCGCTCGCGGCCTACAACAGCGGCGAGTATCGCGTCGCCCGCATTCTCGCCAAGCCGGGCGTCGAAGACTTCTGGGACATGCGCGAGCTCGGCTACCTCCCGAGCGAGACCTCGGCATACGTCCCGAAGTTCCTCGCCGCCGTCCAGATCGCCCGTGCACCCGAGGACTATGGCTTCGAGAGCCCGGTCGACCATGCGCCCGAGCACTACGAAACCGTCGAGGTCGATCGAAAAGTGTCGCTGCGCGCGGCCGCCGACATGTGCGGCGTGACCCCGACCGAGCTCGCGGAGCTGAACCCGGCCCTCCGGAGCGGCGTCACCCCGAGCGGCTACTCGCTGCGCGTGCCGGCCGGCAAGGCCGAGCCGCTCCGCATCGGGCTCGCCACGTACGTCGAGCCGGTCCATCCGCGCCGGACGGTGGCCCGCCGCGCCCGTGGCAGCCGCGGCGGTCGCAGCATCGCACGCGGGAGCCGCAGCACCGCAGTCGCCCAGGGCAAGAAGAGCTCCGTGCGCGTCGCCCGTACGCCGCAACGCTACCGCCGGGGGAAAGCCGCCGTTCAGACGGCACGCTCGGCGGGTGCGCCGACGCGCGAAGCCAAGCTCAGCACCGCCAAGCGTACGGTCTCTCGCTCCAAGCCGACCACCACCAAGAAGTCGGCGGTCAAGGCGAAGCCGAGCGCGGCGAAGTCGAAGAAGACGACGGGCAAGCGCCGCGGCTGATCGCGGCGGCGCGAGCGCGCCGCGAGCGAGCTACTCCAAGGTCATGAGGTAGCGGACGAGCGTGCGGACGCCGAAGCCGGTGCCGCCTTTGGGCGCGTACGGCAGACCCTTCTCGAGAAAGGCCGGGCCCGCGATGTCGAGGTGGACCCACGGCGTCGTGCCGACGAACTCCTGCAGGAAGAGCGCCGCCGTGATGCTGCCGGCGTGGCCGCCGCCGATGTTCTTGAGATCGGCGACCGCGCTCTTGATGTCGTCCTTGTACTCGGCGACGAGCGGCATCTGCCAGAGCGGCTCGCCGGTCTCGTGGCCGAGCGCAAGCAGCCGGTCGGCGAGCGCCTGATCGTTGGCGAAGAGCCCCGCCACCTGCGTACCGAGCGCGACCATGCAGGCGCCGGTGAGGGTCGCGAGATCGATGATGGCGGTCGGTTTGGTGTCGGCGGCGAGCGTGAGCGCGTCGGCGAGGACCAAGCGGCCCTCGGCGTCGGTGTTGAGCACCTCGACGGTCTTGTCGTTCCGGAAGCGAATGACGTCGCCGGGCTTCTGCGCCTTGCCGCCGGGCAGGTTCTCGGTGATGGGGATGTACGCGTCGACGTCGACCTTGGGCTTCAAGCGACCGATCGCGGTCATGGTGCCGAGGACGGCGGCGGCGCCGGCCATGTCGCACTTCATCGTCTCCATGCTCTTGGCGGGCTTGAGTGACAGGCCACCCGAGTCGAACGTGATGCCCTTGCCGACCAGCGCGATCTTCCGGGTGGCGCCCTTGGCGCGGTAGCGCAGGTGCAGGAAGCGCGGCTCCTCGTTGCTGCCGCGGGCCACCGCCACCAGACCCGCGAGGTTCTCGCTCGCGATGCGCTTCGGCTCCCACACCTCGACCTCGATGCCGGCCTCCTTGCCGAGCTTCTTGGCGACACCGGCGAGGTAGGTCGGCGTCTTCACGGCCGCCGGCTCATTCACGAGGTCGCGCGCGAGCGTGACGCCGGCGAGCGTGATCTCGATCGAGCGCCAGAGCGCATCGAGGCTCTCGGTCGGCGGCGCGGCGACGACGAACGTCAGCTCCGCGACCTCGGTCGGCGTCTCGCCCTCCGACTTGTACTTGCCGAAACGATACGCCGCGAGCAGGAAGCCTTCGACGAAGGCCCCGAGTTGCGGCGGATCGACGGCGCGCGTCCCGCACGCGACGACGACGCGCGTCGCGCCGACGGCAGCCGCGAGATGCCGGGCCTGCCCGGCCGCGCGCCGCCAGGCCTCGAGATCGAGCCGCGACTCGTCGCCGAGCCCGACCATGGCGATCGCCTGGCGGCGCGGCCCCTGGAGCGGCAACACGTTCGCCTGCCCTTCCCGGCCGCGAAAACGCGCTGCACCGATCGCCCGCTTCAGCGTCGATCCACCGACCCGTCGACCGAGCGCGCGGACGTCGCGTCCGTCCTCTTCACCCGACACCACCGGAACGATCACGACGTCGGCCTGGATCGCCGTCGCCTCTCCACCACGCACACGGATCTTCATCGCGTGGCTTCTAGAGGCTTTCGGGGGGCCAGGCAATTCCGAGCGGCGACCTCCGGACGATCAGCCGCGCCGTGCGCTCCCCACGCCGTCGTGCAGCGCGACGGGAAGCAGCGCCGCATAGCGCGCGAAATCGCGATCGGTCGTGAAGACCGCGAGATCATAGCGCGCCGCAAGGGCGCAGATCAGCATGTCGATCGCCGTCGGCGTGACGCCCCGCGAGCGGCACGTGTTGAAGAACTCCGCCGCGCGCTCGTGGTCCTCGCGCCCGGTCGGGACATCGTCGAATACCTCCAGATGCTCGCGCAGGCGCACGAAATCGCCGCTCTCGCGAATGCCCGAGAGCACTTCCTGGCGAATGGCGCCGATCAAATACGCCCGCCCCTCTCGAACCAGCGCCCGCCAATGCTCGACCCGGGCTCGGTCGTCCGGGCCGAGCTTGGCGGCCTTGCGTCGCAGGGCCAGCGACCAGATCGGGGTATCGATCAGGACGCTCACCGGCGCTTGCGCCGGCGTGCTGCTTTGTAGTCGTAGGCCGGGTCGTACGAGATCTGATCGACGAGCTCGAGAATCGCGCGCTGCTTCCGGCGCTTGATGTACTCTTCGAGCGCGGCGGTGACCGCCTCCTTCTTGGTCTTGTGGCCGCCCACGACCCGCGCCTCGTCGATCAACCGGTCGTCGATGGCAAGATTCGTTGCCATGGGAATCGCCCTCCACACCGAGTGTTACACATAGTGTTGTGTGGACAAAGGGCGCGATCGCTCCGGTGAGGAACCGGCTCGCCTGATGCGTCGCGACCGGTCATCAGGCCGGCGGACTCGCTCGCGACGACCGACGCAATACACCGCACCGCTGCGCGACCGTAGTTGCGGCGTGCTGCCGCGCCCGATAGCGTTCGCCGCCATGCCGTCGCGCGTCGGGCTGCTCGTCGCTCTGATCCTGCAAGCCACCGTGATGGCAGCGTTCGGCAGCGGCTGCACGCGCACCACGGACGACGGTAGCTTCAAGGTCGCCCTTCTGAACCCCGGTCCCATCAGCGACGCCGGCTGGAACGCGGCTGCCTACGAGGGATTGCTTGCGGTCCGCGACCAGCTCGGCGCCGAGATCAGCCAGGCCGAGACCCGCACGCCGCCCGAGTTCGAGCAAGCGTTCCGCGACTACGCACGGCGCGGCTTCAGCCTCGTGATCGGCCACGGTTTCGAGTTCCAGGACGCGGCGGCGAAGGTCGCGGCGGATTTCCCGAAGACCGTCTTTCTGACGACGTCCGGCAACACCGTCCGGCCGAACGTCGCGCCGATCGTCTTCCGATTGGAGGAGGCGACGTTCGTCCTCGGCGAGCTCGCCGCCCGCATGGCGCCCGACGGCGCCGCCTGCGCGGTCGGCGGCATGGAGATCCCGTCGGTGAAGAGCACCTTCATCGCGTTCCAGGCGGGGGCGGCGCACGCCCGCAAAGATTACCCGGTCACGATCTCGTACCTCGGCAATTGGGACGACGTCGGCGCGGCGCGGACGGCGACGTTGGCGCTCATCGACCGCGGCTGCCGCTTCGTCCTCCACAACGCCGACGCCGCCGGGCCGGGCGTCTTCCAGGCCGCCGCCGAGCGCGGCGTCTACGCGTTCGGCTCAAATCGCGCCCAGCACGAAGTCGCACCGACCGCTGTCCTCGCGAGCGCCGCGATCGACATCCCGACCGCATTCGTGACGGTGGCGCGGGCGGTGAAGGCCGGGACGTTCGAGAGCCGCATCATCGAGGAGCACATGGCCGACGGCGCGATCGCCGTCGTCTACAACCCCGCGCTCGCGTCGAAGATCCCCGCCGAGGTTCGCGCCGCGGTCGATCAGACCGAAGCGGCGATCCGCGCCGGCACGATGAAGGTTCCGACGGCGGAGTTCTAGGGAAGCGGTGGCCGCGCGCCCGACCTCGCTGCGATGAGCACGGCCCGACTCGCACTCCGCCGGCTCACCAAGCGCTACGGCGCGCTCACCGCGCTGGCGCCGCTCGACCTCGATCTTCCCGCCGGTAGCATCCACGGCGTCCTCGGCGAGAACGGCGCCGGCAAGTCGACGCTCGTCCGTCTGATCGCGGGTACCGTCC
>CAZWAX010000370.1:0-6013 GCA_964631985.1 uncultured Polyangiaceae bacterium
GGAGGGAGCGGGTCGTTTCTTCGGCCCCGATGACGGCGACCGGCACGACCGGTACCTGATGGCGCGCGCTCAGGTGCGCGACGCCGGTGCGGAACGGCCGCAGGCAATAGGCCTGATGGTAGGGCTTGCCGAGCGCTTCCTCGCCTTCGGGGAAGATGCCGACGGCCTCGCCGCGCTTGAGCAGCGTGGCGCCGTTCAAGGTCGACGCTTCGACGCCGCCGAGGCGGCTGAACAGCGTGCCGACGTACGGCAGGTCGGTGACGAACTTGGCGTACAGCATGCGCACGATGCGATGCGCCGGATGCTCTTCCTCGACGGCCATCGAGATCATCGCGGCATCGAAGGGGAGGGCGCCGGAGTGGTTGGCGGCGAGTAGGACGGGTCCTTCTTTGGGGAGGTGCTCGAGGCCTTCGACCTCGACCCGCCAGTAGTACTTGTAGAGGAAGCGAAAGAACGGCTTCGCGCGCTCGCGGGCGGCAGGATCGAAGCCGAAGGGGTCGGCGCCACGCGCCATCACCCTTGGTTTGCGAACGCCGCTAGCTACCACCTCTGCCATCGACCACCCCTCCACGGCACTGCAACGAGCCACACCGACCACCAAAACGAGCGTCCCTGCTCCGCATAGCACACGTCTTTCAGGATGTCTCGGCCAATCTCGATGGCGCGGCGCAGCAGAGTGACATCGGCTGACCGCCGGCGTCGCGCTCGCTTGACGGCGCGGCGGCCGCGGGCGATGGCGACCGGGTTGATCGCGGTGTCGAAAGGGCGGTTCGCCGCCGGGCTGCAATGCGCGAAGCGCCTCTACCTCGAATGTCACGCGCCGGGGCTGCGCGACGCCGAGGGCGCGGGCCGTGAGGCGCTGGCGCGGGCGGGCACCGAAGTCGGTCGGCTGGCCCGGGATCTGTTCCCGGCGGGAGTCCTCGTCGCGCCGGATGCCTGGGGCGAGGCGGTCGCGACGACGGCGCGGCTCGTCGCCGACCCGACCGTTCCGGCCATCTTCGAGGCGGCGTTCGAGCACGCCGGGGCCCGGGTCCGTGCGGACGTCCTCGTGCGGGTGGGCGTCGGCGCCGCGTTCGAGCTCGTCGAGGTCAAGTCGGCGGCTCGGGTCCGCGAGCATCACGAGACCGACCTCGCGTTTCAGCTCGCCGTGGTGGCCGGCGCCGGGATCGACGTCGTCCGCACCCGGCTCCTGCTGCTCGATCGGGCGTACGTCCATCCCGGCGGGGTGCCGGACCTGACCCGGCTCTTCGTCGCCATCGACCTGACCGACAAGGTGGTCCCGCACGTCCCGACGGTGCGCCGGCGGCTCGCGGCCATGGGTCAGGTGATCGCGAACGCCGAGGTCCCCGCCATTGCCAACGGGCCGCAGTGCCTGACGCCCTACCGCTGTCCCTTCTTCGGCCATTGCCACGTCGAGCGGGCCGCGTATCCCGTCACCGATCTCCCGCGACTCACGGGCGATCAGGTGGCACGGCTCGGCGAGCTCGGCGTCGACGACATCCGCGACGTCCCCGACGATCTCGCGGGACTGACGCCGCTCCAGCTCCGCGCCCGCGCCGCGGCGCGCGCGGGCGGCGCCGTCCGCGTGCCCGCCATCGTGGAGCGCCTGGCCGCGATTCCGCTCCCCGCCCATTTCGTCGACTTCGAGACCTTCGCCCCCGCCGTGCCGGTGTTTCCGGGTACGCGCCCCTTCGAGCAGGTACCGTTTCAATGGTCCGATCACGTGCTCGCCACGGACGGCTCGGTGACCCATCACGAGTTCCTGCACGACACCGACGCCGACCCGCGGACGGCCTTCGTCGAGACCCTCCTGGCGGCGACGGCCGACGCGGCGTCGCTGGTCGTCTACTCGAGCTTCGAGGGCGACGTGCTGGCGGCGCTCGCGACCCAGCTCCCCCACCTCGCCGAGCCCCTGCTGGAGCGGCGCGGGCGCATCGTCGACCTGCTGCCGCTGGTTCGCGACCATTGCTACCACCCGCGGCTCCGCGGCTCGTTCTCGATCAAGTCGGTCTTACCGGCTTTCGTGCCGGGTCTCGGCTACGACGACCTCGTCATCCGCGACGGTCTCACCGCATCGTCGTCGCATGCGACGCTCATCGACCCCACACTCGACCCCGCGCGGCGCGCGGAGCTCCGTGCCCAACTGCTCGCATACTGTCAAAGAGACACCGAGGCGATGGTGGCGCTCTATCGCGTGCTGGGAGCTCCCTTGGCCGGTCCCCTTGAGTCACCCGAACCTTTTTGCCATCCGAGAGCGGAGGAGGAACCCCACATGGCATTGCGACTTGGAGATACCGCCCCGGATTTCACGGCCGACACCACGGAAGGCCGCATCACCTTCCACGAGTTCATCGGCAACAACTGGGTGGTGCTGTTCTCCCACCCCAAGGACTTCACCCCGGTCTGCACGACCGAGCTCGGGTACATGGCGCGCATCAAGCCCGAGTTCGACAAGCGTGGCGTGAAAGTGATCGGCCTCAGCGTCGACGCCGTCGACTCGCACCAGAAGTGGTCGCAAGACATCAAGGAGACGCAGGGCCACGCGCCGAACTATCCGCTGATCGCCGACCCCGAGCGCAAGGTCGCCGACCTCTACGACATGATCCACCCGAACGCCCTCGACACGCTGACGGTGCGCTCGGTGTTCGTGATCGGGCCCGACAAGAAGATCAAGCTGATGCTGACCTACCCCGCGAGCACCGGCCGCAACTTCGACGAGCTGCTGCGCGTGATCGATTCCCTGCAGCTCACCTCGAAGCACATGGTCGCGACGCCGGTGAACTGGAAGCCGGGCGACGACTGCATCATCGTGCCGTCGATCTCCGACGACGATGCCAAGAAGAAGTTTCCGGGTGGGTGGAAGGCCCTGAAGCCCTATCTCCGCATCGTTCCGCAACCGCAGTAACGACACGAAGGCGCGGGTGCGGTTGACCCGTCACGGGCGCGTCGGTAGCGTGCGCCGCGCCATGGACAAGCGAACGATCACGACTCTGCTGGCGGTCGTCACGGTGCTCACGCTCGGGTGCGAGCGTGGGCACGACGCCGGCACCGGCCCCGGAGCTTCGGGAGAAAAGACGGGCACGATGGCGGAGAACATGGAGACGACCCCGAGCGGGCTGCAGTACACCGACGTGAAGGTCGGCACCGGCGCGTCGCCGGCGCAGGGTCAGACCGCGGTCGTGCACTACACGGGGTGGCTCGTCGACGGCAAGAAGTTCGACAGCTCGAAGGATCGCGGGCAGCCCTTCACGTTTCCGGTGGGACGCGGCCAGGTCATCAAGGGCTGGGACGAGGGCGTCGCGACCATGAAGGTCGGCGGCACCCGGAAGCTCGTCATCCCGCCCGACCTCGCGTACGGCGCGCGCGGTGCCGGCGGTGTCATCCCGCCGAACGCGACGCTCACCTTCGAGGTCGAGCTGCTCGAGATTCGCTAGCGGCGGGGTTTCGCCCGCCGCGACCCGGGTCGCGCACCGAGGACGTTCCGAGTGGCCGAGTCTCCGCTCCGTGTCGTTGCCTTCGAGAGCCGTCGGGCGGTCGAGATGGCGGCGCTGATTCGGAAGCAGGGGGGCGATCCGTTCGTGGCGCCGTCGATGCGCGAGATCCCCCTCGCCGAGCAGCCAGCGGCACTGGCTTTCGCGCGTGCGCTCGCCGCGGACGAGGTCGACGTGCTGGTGTGTCTCACCGGGGTCGGGACGCGCGCCCTGGTCGCGGCGGTGGAGCCCGTGCTGCCACGCGACCGGCTGGCCGCGCTGCTCGCCACGACGACGCTCGTCGCCCGTGGGCCGAAGCCGGTCGCGGCGCTCCGCGAGCTCGGTCTCGCCCCCGCGCTCACCGTCCCCGAGCCGAACACGTGGCGCGAGCTGCTGGCCGCGCTCGACGCCGGGCTGCCGCTCGCCGGGAAGCGCGTCGTCGTCCAGGAGTACGGCATCAGCAACCCCGAGCTGCTCGCCGGTCTCCGCGCGCGCGGCGCCGCGGTCACGGCCGTGCCGGTCTATCAGTGGGCCCTCCCCGAGGACCTGACGCCACTCAGGACGGCGATCGCGAAGATCGCCGCGGCCGCGGTCGACGTCGCGCTCTTCACGAGCGCCACCCAGGTCACGCATCTCTTGCAGGTCGCCGCCGAGCAGGGCGCGCGCGAGCGCCTCGCGCCAGGCTTGGCACAGGCCGTCGTCGGCTCGATCGGCCCCGTCTGCAGCGCCGCCCTCCGCGACGCCGGACTCCCCGTCGACTACGAACCGACCCACCCGAAGATGGGCCCCCTCGTCGCCGAAACCCTACGCGCAGCCCCCGCCCTCCTCGAACAAAAGCGCCGTTGAGTCGAAATCGGAAGGGCGAAATGACGCCCCACCACGCGCACGAGGCAACCTGCGCGCGACCCTCGACGCAACGGGGGTGGCCTGGCATTGTCGCCCCCGTGTCCGCCGCCACGCGATTTCTCCGCGCTTGCCGTCGCGAACCGACCGACTGCACGCCGGTCTGGATCATGCGTCAGGCGGGGCGCTATCTGCCGGAGTATCGCGCGCTCCGCGCCGACCACGGCTTCCTCGAGCTCTGCAAGACGCCGGCGCTCGCGGCCGACGTGACCCTGATGCCGGTCGAGCGGTTTCCGGTCGACGCGGCCATCCTGTTCGCCGACATTCTGTTGGTGCTCGAGCCGATGGGCGTCGGCCTCGAGTTTGCCAAGGGGGACGGCCCGGTCATCCATCGCCCGGTGCGGACGCGCGCCGACGTCGACGGGCTGGAGCGGGTCGCGGCCAAGGACGCGCTCGGCTACGTGCTCGAGACGGTGCGGCTCGTGCGCGAGCGGCTCGCGGGCCGCGTGCCCCTGATCGGCTTCGCCGGCGCGCCGTTCACGCTCGCGTCGTACGTGATCGAAGGCGGTGGCTCGCGCCAGTATCGCCACACCAAGACGCTCATGTACGCCGACCCGACGGCGTGGCACCGGCTCATGGAACGCCTGAGCGAAACGGTGGTGGACTATCTGCGCGCCCAGGTGGATGCCGGCGCGCAGGCCGTGCAGCTCTTCGACAGCTGGGTCGGATGCCTCGGCCCCGACGACTATCGCACCTACGTCTTGCCGCACATGAAGGCGACGTTCGCCGCGCTCGCCGATACTGGCGTGCCGGCGATCCACTTCGGCACCGGCACGGCCGCCCTGCTCGAGCTCGTCCGCGAGGCCGGCGGCGACGTCATCGGCCTCGATTGGCACGTCGACCTCGCCGACGCATGGGCGCGCGTCGGGTACGACGTCGCCGTGCAGGGGAATCTCGATCCCGTGGCGCTCTTCGCGTCCCCGGAGGAGATTCGCCGGCGCGTGGCGCGCATCCTCGAACGAGCCGGCGGTCGCCCCGGGCACGTCTTCAACCTTGGTCACGGCGTGCTCCCGGAGACGCCGCTCGCGCACGTGGGTACGGTGATCGACGCCGTGCACGAGCTCTCGGCGCGACGCTGACGGAGGCCGAGGCGCGTCCCATGGCGTCGCTCGGCGCGGTCGTGATCGTGGGGGGCGGGATCGCGGGTCTCGCCGCCGCCCATCGGGTTCGGGAGCGCGACCCGGCCTGTCGCGTCACCGTGCTCGAAGCCGGCGACCGGCTCGGTGGGGCGATCGCGACGGAGCGCACGCAGGGCTTCCTGATCGAGTACGGCGCCGACTCGTTTCTCACCGAGAAGCCGTGGGCGATGGACCTCGCGCGCCGGCTCGGGCTCACGGATCGGCTGATCCGCACCCGCGACGAGGAGCGCCGCACCTTCGTCGTGCACGACGGCCGGCTGCATCCGCTGCCCGAGGGTTTTTTGATGATGGCCCCGACGCAGCTCTGGCCGCTCGTGACGACGGGCCTGTTCAGCGTCGCCGGGAAGGTCCGCATGGCCATGGATCTGATCCTGCCGCGCCGGAGTGCGACCGACGAGGAGAGCCTGGACGCGTTCGTGCGCCGCCGGCTCGGCGCGGAGGCTCTGGAGCGCGTCGCGCAGCCCTTGGTCGGCGGGATCTACACCGCCGACCCGACGCGCC
>CAZWAX010000371.1:0-6002 GCA_964631985.1 uncultured Polyangiaceae bacterium
CGAGATCGGCCGGAAGCAGATGCACCTCGAGCGCTTCGCCGACATGATCATCGACCTCTTCGCGATGGAGAGCGCGGTGGTCCGCACGCAGAAGCTGATCCGTCGGCGCGGCGAGGACAAGGCCAAGCTCGAGCAGGACATGGTGGCCGTGTTCGTCGCCGACGCGAGCGACCGTCTGGCCGCCAACGCCCGCACCCTCTTCGCCAACGACACCGACGGGCCGGAGCTCGACGGCCACCTCGCGACGATCGCGCGCTTCACGAGCTTCGTACCCAAGGGCCTACTCGACGCCCGCGTCCGCATCGCGGAGCAGATCGTCGCGGCCGGCGGCGTGCTCGCCTAGCGTCCACCGCTGAAGGCGAGGGCGGAGGAGTTGGGATGCCCACGGACTTCGTCCGGATGGGCAGCCCAACTCCTCCGCCCTCGCCCCCCGCGTCGGCGTCCGCGAGACCCCGCCCTCCTTGGCTAGGAGAGACGGAGCCTCGCGGTAGAACCCTTGCCTGCCTGCGGGGCGGTGCGGGTGCGGGATGCGAAACAGGTGAGAGATCTCATTGGGAGGTCTCGATCTCCCACCCGTTCCGGAGCTCGTCGCGTACGATCGCCGCGCGCTACCCGAACGCCTTCGAGTAGTCGACCGTCAGCCAGTGCTCGGGCGTGATCTCGACCACGACCGTGCCCTCACGTTCCGCGGCCGTCGCCGCGAGGTACATCTCACCCATGGCGTTGCCGAGGTAGCGGATGGCCATGGCGCGGTGATCGCGCTCATAGTCGGGCGGCTCGCCGAGGCGCGCCGGGCCCTCGATGCTCACGTACTTGTAGGGCGGCGTCTCGGTCTGCACGAGGAAGCTCGCCCGCCCGCTCGCCCGCAGCAGCCGCGCCTTCCGCGACCCGCCGCCGGTGACGAAGCGCACCACGCCGCCAGGCGCGTAGTGGTACCAGACCGGGATCGACAGCGGCCCGCGCCCGGTCTCCGTCACGCTGAAAACGCCGACGCGCGTCTCGGCGAGAAACGCCTCGCGCTCGCCCTTGCTCATGGTCGTCGAACCCATCGTCGCGCCCTCCGTCGCCGAGCGGCATACCAAGCACGCCGCGTCGGAGCGAGTAGGTGCAGCGCGCGCAACGGTAGCGGACGATGATGGGTCAGCTCGCTCCAGCGCTTCGGGCGCGGCAACCACCTCGCCTTTCGAAAAGTGCTGTGTTAGCTCCGCCACGCGCGCCGTTGCGCCATCGGTCCATCCCACCGCAGGAGGTTCGCTCGATGCAGGTCGTCCACGAACGCGTCAAGGTTCCCGTCGGCTCCCTTTCGATGCCCGCCTATGTGGCGCGGCCGACGGCGCCGGGCACGTACCCCGCCGTCCTCGTCTTCATGGAGATCTTCGGCGTCAACCATCACATCCGGAGCGTCGCGGACCGGGTCGCGGCGGAAGGCTACGTCGCGCTCGCGCCCGACGTCTTCCATCGCACCGCGCCCGGGATCGAGCTCAAGTACGACGCCGACGGGCTCGCCCGCGGCATCGAGCTCATGGGCAAGGTGACCACCACCGAGGCGATGGCCGACGTGGCGGGCGCGCTCGCCTACTTGAAGGGACGCCCGGAGGTCGGCGGACGCGGCACGGGGGCCATGGGCTTCTGCTTCGGGGGCCACCTCACCTATCTCTCGGCCTGCGAGCAGCCGATCGCAGCCGCCGCGAGCTTCTACGGCGGCGGCATCGCGGTCGGCAGCCCCGGCAACGACGGCCCGCCGACGATCACGCGCACGCCGAAGATCAAAGGCCGGGTCCTCTGCCTTTTCGGCGAGAACGACGGCTACATCCCGAAGGAGCAGGTCGCGGCCATCAGGGAAGCCCTCGCGAGCGCCAAGGTGCGCCACGAGGTCGTCGTCTACCCGAAGGTCGGTCATGGTTTCTTCTGCGACGAGCGCGCCGACTACGACGCCACCTCGGCCGATGATGCGTGGCATCGCGTGACGTCGTTGTTCAAATCGGAGCTCTGACGGGGGAGTCTCTGGTCGTGGGAGCTCGCGGTGCGGGTCGGGCCGTGACGCTCCTCGTCGTGCGAAAACGCTTGCTCGTCGCTTCGCGACCGTGGTGTATTCGCAGCCCCACGGCATCGTCCGAGCCAAGACCGAAGGAGCCGAGCCATGTCGATCGCGCATGCGCTGAGACCATCGTCCCTCCTCTCCCTTCTCGCCCTGGTCGTCCTCGATCTCGGGTCGCGGCCCGCAACCAGCGACGCGCAGGTCGTACTGATCCCGACGTTCCCGGTCGCGGCGAGCGGCGTCGGCGAGACCGAGCAGCCGTGGCCGATCATCGGCAGCGACGTCGCCGCCGACCCGAGCGGCGGCGTGCTGTTCTTCTGGACCGAGGTCTTGCCGGACGGTTCGCATCCGCCACGGGCACTGGTCACCCGGCATTTGTCGTCAGGCGGCGCCGGTGCCTACGTCCGTGTTCGCACCGACGAAGAGTTTCTGCGTGATCCGGCAGTCGGCGCCCGGCCGTTCGACGGCTTCGTGACCGCCTGGCACTCCGACGGCCCGGGCCCGAACGGACCACGGGTGCTCGCCCGCTTTCACGACGTCACCGGCACGCCGGCCGGCGAACCGATCGAGGTCGCGACCGAAGGCCTCTCCTTCTCGACGAGCCCGGCGGTCGTCGGCCTCCCGATCGGTGCGGCGATCGCGTGGCTCGGAGGACAGGACGAGGTGCACGGGCGCATCTTCCGTCCCGACGGACGCCCTCAGACCTCGCGTTTCACGATCGGTACGGCGCGGTCGGCGCCCATCGGGCTGGCCGCGCTCCCCGACGGGGCATTCGTCGCCGGCTGGACGAGCGACGACGGGAACGGCGTGGGTGCCGGGACGGGACGCGTCTACAGCCCCGCCGGCCTTCCACTCGGTGAGCCCTTCCCGTTCAGCGAGGTGTCGGGCTTCGGCGCGATCGCCACGAGCCCGGCGGGCGACGTGATCGCCGTGCTCGGCGGGCGCCCGCAGGGGACGTCCTCGGCGATCCGCGAGCTCTGGCTCCGGCGGACGACGCTCGCGGGCATCCCGCTCGCGGACGAAGTCCTCGTCGCGACGGGGCCGCTCGACGGCTCGCTCCGCGGGGATCTCGAGTTCGATCTCAACGGCAATCTGTACGTGGTCTGGACGGACCTCGGGAACATCGACAGCCCGACCATGGCGCGCGCGTACGACACCGCCGGTCAGCCGCTCGGCCCGCCGGTCGCGATCGATCCGGGAAGAGCGTTCGCGCTCCGCACGGCACGGCTACCGGACGGCTCGTTCCTGAACTCGCTCGGTCGCTACGCCGAGCGGGAGGTGCACGCGAACGTCACGTCGCTCTGCGCACCGGGATCGGCGATCTGCGGGGACGGCACCCGCGACCCGCTGTGCGAGCAGTGCGACGCGGGCGCCTCGAACGACGATGCCACGCCCGGCGCGTGCCGGACCGACTGCCGGCCGGCGCGCTGCGGGGACGGCGTCGTCGACGGCGGCGAGACCTGCGACGACGGCAACCGGGACGCCTGCGACGGCTGCAGCCGCGATTGCGCGCCCGAGGTCGGCCTCGGCTGCGGCGACAGCGTGCCGTTCCCCGCGTGCGGTGAGCTCTGCGACGACGGGAACGGCATCGACGGCGACGGGTGCGCGGCCTGCGTGCTCGAACGCATCCCCGGCGGCGGATCGGAGCGCAGCGACTGCCACGCCGAATGGTCGATCGACAACGCGGCGAACGCCCCCCGCTACGACAAGCGCGGCGCCATCAACGCGGTGCAGAGCTGCGTCGACGACGATCCCCGCTGCGACTTCGACGGTGGCGTTCCGGGCAGCTGCACGCTGGCCGTCGAGGTCTGCGTGAACAACACCAACCTCCCCGCCTGCGCGCCCGAGTTCCGCCTGCTCGCCTGGGACCTCCGGACCCCGTCGGCGAATCGAGCGCTCGGTGATCCCGTCGCGGCGGCGGTGCGGGCGTCGTTCCAATCGGTCGTACCCGGTGCCGTCGTTGGCCCGGACGCACGCGATCTCTGCAGCCCGCGCACGCTCGTGACCCTTCCCCTCAAGGGAACGGCCGCGCGTCCGAAGCCGTACCGGCTCAGCCTGGTGGCGCGGGCGACGCTCTACAGCGGCGCGACCGACACCGACAAGCTGCGCCTGGTGTGCCTCCCCGCTGTGCCGTGAGCTGAACGCCCGGTAGTGGACAGGGTCCCAACGCCCGCATGCGCCTCGCGTTTCCGGATCTCGTGTGTTAGCTGCGCCGCGTCCGTGACCGCCCGCACTTCCATCCCCGAGCCGGCGCGGCAGACGCCCCTGCTGGCCGAGACCGACGTGCTCGTGGTCGGTGGCGGCGCCGCCGGATCGGCCGCCGCCATCGCCGCCGCGCGGAACGGGGCCGACACCATGCTGGTCGAGCGTCAGGGTGCGCTCGGCGGGCTCGCCACGGGCGGGCTCATCATCCTCTTGTTGACGCTCGACGACGGCGAAGGTCGGCAGGTGATCCGCGGGATCTGTCAGGAAGTCACCGCGCGCGTGGCGGCGCGCGGCGCCGCGTTCTTTCCGCCCCCATCGGAATGGGGCTCGACCGACGCCGCGGCGATCGAGCGCAACCGGCGCTGGGGGCTCGTCTGGGGATCGCCGCCCCACAAGGTGCGCTACTCGGTCGCCTACGATCCCGAGGAGCTCCGCTTCGCGTTGAACGAGATGGTGACCGGCGCCGGCGTGCGGCTGCTGTTCCACGCCCTTGCCTGCGAGCCGATCATGGCGAGCGCGTCCGGCGGCGACGGCCGCCGCATCGACGCCGTCGCGTTCCAGGGCAAACGCGGCCGCTTCGCGATCCGCGCCAAGGTCGTGATCGACGCGACCGGCGACGGCGATCTCTTCGCCGCGGCCGGCTGTGCCCACGACACCGAGAAGATCCTCCCCTGGCTGTGGTTTCGCATGGGGGGCGTGAGCGACGTCGGGCGCGCCCTCGACCACGGCGGCTGGTACTTCCGGACCATCGGCGACGGCCAGGTGCTGCTCCCCTGGGGCGCTACCGAGAAGCTTGGCCGCAAGATCGACGCCACCGACCCCGAGGACCTCACCTTTGCCGAGCTCGAGTGTCGCCGCCTCGTCATGCAGGAGATCGATCGCCTGCGCGCCGAGGTGCCGGAGTTCCGGAACGCCCACGTCTGCGAAATCGCCCGCGACCTCGGCATCACCGAGAGCCGGCGCCTGCGCGGCGCGTACGTGTTGCAGCGCGACGACATGAATCGCGACTTCGACGACGCGATCGCGATCACGGGCCACTGGACCAAGTACGGCGTGACCTATGCCATTCCGTTCCGGTCGCTCCGCACCGACGAGGTCGACAATCTGCTGGTCGCCGGGCGCTGCATCTCGGTCGATCACCGGGCCCACCATGCCACCAAGGAGATCCCGCCGAGCATGGCGACGGGCGAGGCCGCCGGCACCGCCGCGGCGCTCGCGGTCCGCCGTGGCGTCGCGCTCCGCGCTCTCCCGGTCGCCGAGCTCCGCGACCGGCTGCGCGCCGGAGGCGCGATCGTCGATAGGCCGGCTGGCGCAATCGTCGATCGCCCGGCATGAGAAGCCAACCCGAAGCTCGTCGACCGAAGGAGCCCCGACCGTGAGCACGCCGCGCATCGAGAGTCGCATCCGCACGAACAGCCCCGAGTTCCGAGAGAACGCCGCCGCCATGCAAGAGGCCGTCGACGGGCTCCGCCGCCACCTCGAGAAGGCTCGTGCGGGCGGCGGCCCGGAGGCCCAGGCCAAGCACACCGAGCGCGGGAAGCTCACCGTACGCGACCGGGTCGACGGCCTGCTCGATCCCGGCACCGCCTTCCTCGAGCTGTCGCCGCTCGCGGCGCACGCCATGTACGACGGCGGCGCCCCCGGGGCGAGCATGGTGACCGGCATCGGCACCCTCCACGGCCGGCCGGCGGTGATCATCGCCAACGATGCGACCGTGAAGGGGGGCACGTACTTCCCCATCACCGTGAAGAAGCACCTG
>CAZWAX010000372.1:0-6002 GCA_964631985.1 uncultured Polyangiaceae bacterium
TCGCTCACGCGCTCGGCGATCAACCAACAGGCCGGCGCGCGCACGCAGTGGTCGGGCGTGGTCTCGGCGGCGGCGGTCGCGCTCATCATGGTGGCCTATGCGCCATATGCCCGCTTCATCCCGCGTTCGGCCCTCGCGGGGCTCCTGATGCTGACGGCCGCGCGCATGGTCAACCTGCACGACCTCCGCTACCACGTGCGGACCTCGCGCTTCGACGCCGCCATCGTCGCGGTGACCGCCATCTCGGCGGTCGCGATCTCGATCGAGTTCTGCGTCCTGATCGGCGTGTTCATGTCGTTCCTGCTGACCGTGCCGCGTACCGGCACCATGCAGCTGACCGAGTTCGTCGTGACGGCCGAGCGGACGGTCCACGAGCGGCAACGCGGCGACGTGGCCTGCACCCGCATGGTGATCTTCGGCCTGGAAGGGGAAATGTTCTTCGGCTCGGGCTCGAGCCTCGAGGGCCACCTCGATGCGATCGACGAGCGCGTCGGACCCGAGACGCAGGCCGTGGTCTTGCGCCTGAAGCGGGCGCGCAACCCGGACGCCGTCGGGATGGCGCTGCTCGAGCGCGCCGTCGATCGTTGGCGCACCCGGGGGGTGTTGGTCGTGCTCTGCGGCATCCGTCCCGGCATGCGCGCCTGCCTCGACAACTGCGGCCTCACGGAGAAGCTCGGGTCGGAGAACATCTTCCTCGAGCAACCCGTCCGTCAGACCAGCACGGTGCTCGCGATCCGCCACGCCTACGACCACGTCACGGATCTCTGTCCGACGTGTCCGAAGCGCAAGGGCCCCCTGATGACGCGGGCGATGTACTACGAGATCTGACGGCCCTTGAGCATCGCGGTGGCCGCATCGAGGGCCTCGCGCGTGCCGGCGACGGCGAGCACGTCGCCGGCGGCCAGGAGCTCGGCGGCGGTCGGCACGACCGGGAGTCCCGCGCGCATGATGACCAGCACCGACGCGCCGGTCCGGCCGCGGAGGTTCAGCTCGGCGAGACTCTTCCCGACACCGGGACTGCTGCCCTCGAGCTGGATGGCGACCGGCTCGCCCAGGCCGGCCAGCATACCGTGCACGGCCGTCAGGGAGGGGGGACGCGCGGGCCCGTCGTCGTTCGGCCGCGCATAGTGGGCAAGGGCCTCGACGATCGCTTGTGAGCCGGCCCGGACGTGGCCCTGGAGATTGGTCGCGCTCTGCCAGAGCGTGATGCCGAAGGTGACGAAGAGCGCGAGGAGGAGGACGGGACCGGGATAGCTCGGCAGGAACGGCTGGGTCGCTGCAACGACGACGATCGCCGTCCCGAGCACGGCCCCGAGCTGCAACGTCACCAGGAGCGCGCGCCGGGGCGCGGCATCGAGGTCGAGGGCGCCGCCCTTCCGCGGCAGCGCGGCCTCGGCGAGCACGCGCGCGAGGCGACTCGAGAGCCTGCCGATGCCCACGAGGAGGGGGAGGGATACGGCGATCGCGGTCGCGATCACGATCAGCCCCGCCGGGACGGCATCGAGGCCGAGCGAGGTGGTGAGGAGCGTCGTAGCGTCGTCGAGCCAGATGGCGCTCGCCACGATCAGCCCGCACAGCACTGCGGCGTCGAGCGCGAGCAAGCGGAGCAGCCCACGGACGGCGTTGCCCTGGCGCGCCGCCGAGGCTTCGCGCATGCGTTCGAGCCAGGTGCCGTAGAACGTCGTGAAGGTCTGCAGCGGATGCGGCAGCTTCCGATCCACGAAATCGGCGGTGGGCTCGGCGACTTGGATGAGCCACGGCGTCGTGAGGGTGGTGATCGCGGAGACGGCGACGACGACCGGGTAGACGAAATCGCGGGTGGCGCCGAGGGTGAGGCCGAGCCCGGCGATGATGAACGAGAACTCGCCGATCTGCGCCAGGCTCATGCCCGACTGGATCGCCGTGCGCATGCTGTGGCCGCTCAGGAAGGCACCGATCGTCACGCCGACGATGTTGCCGACGATCACCACGACCGTCAGCGCGAGCACGGCGCCCCAGTTGGCGACCACGAGCGCCGGGTCGATCAACAGCCCGACGGAGACGAAGAAGATGGCGGCGAAGACGTCGCGGACCGGATGGATAAGGCGCTCGATCGTATCCGCGTGTCCGGATTCGGCGACCAACGAGCCGGCGAGAAACGCCCCGAGCGCGACCGAATAGCCGAAGACGTGCGCGATCCACGCGGTGAGGAAACACACCCCGACGCTGGCGACCAGGGTCGTTTCGTCGCGCTCCAACTGTACGACGACGCGCACGAAGCGGGGGATGATCAGCATGCCGATCGCGAGCAGCGCGATCAGGAACACGGTCAGCTTGCCGACGGTCGCCGCGAGCGCCGTGGCCGAGAGCCCGGCGCCGGTCGCGATGGCGGTCAGGGCCGCCAGGAACACCACGGCGACCAGATCCTCGAACAGCAAAATGCCGACGACGAGCTCGCGCTGGCGTCCGGTGACCTTCTGCTCGTCGAACACCTTGGCGATAATGGTGGTGCTCGAGATCGCGATTGCCGCTCCGATGAAGATGCTCTCGAGCACCGTCCAGCCGAGCGCCCGACCGACGAGAAAACCGACCCAGGACATGAAGCCGGATTGGAAGATCGCGGTGAAGCCGGCGGTCGGGCCGACCCGGGCGAGCTTGCCGAGCCGGAACTCCAAGCCGAGCGAGAACATCAGCAAGATGACGCCGAGCTCGGAGAGGGATTGCACGATCGTGCGATCGACGACCAGAGGCACCGGCACGTGCGGACCGACGATCAGCCCGGCCACGATGTAGCCGAGGACCACCGGCTGCCGCAGGCGTTGGAAGACGACGGTCGTGACCGCCGCCACGCTGAGCACGACCGTCAGCGATCGGAGGAACTCGTGGACGTCGTGCATGGGGGGCGATCTTAGCTGCGATCGGCCCGCGCGTCGCCCTTCACGGGTTCAGCGCGTAGAAGATGTCGAGCCCGACGAAGGACAGTAGCACCAGCACGATGATCGCCCAGACGACGGCCTTCTTCGCATTCATGCCGCGCGCCGTCCGATCGAGATGTGCTTCGCGAGCTCCAGCACCGGCACGTCGCCGATCTGCTCGAGGCCGGCGCCGTCCATCTGCTCCACGATCCACACGACGTTGACCAGCACGGAGGCGGTGTCCGCGACGACGGGACGATCGGTCCACCTGACGTTGTTGCTGCCCCTGACACTCATGATGCCACTCCTCTCGAGAGACGCGGCGCGCGCCGCACGATCCACCGATCGATGCGAGGATGGCGTCGATTTACAGGCGATAGACGCGGAGCAGGGTATAGAGCGGAACGTGGCGGTGCTGCGTCGGCGTGTGCCAGGCGGTGGCACCCGTCAGGTCGGTCGCGGTCAGGCGGGCGTTCGGGCGGCTCGATGCGGCACACGGTCCCGGCACGCGAAGGGTGCGTGCGACCGCGACGGCCTCACCGCGCTGGCTTGCGACGAGGACGTCCGCGGCCGGCAGCTCGGCCGAACCCGCGCCCGCGCGGCGCGGATCCGCGTCGGCGACGCAGAGCCCGACGGCGAGCGCGACGAGCAGACCCGCGAGCACCGTGGAGTGACGAACCGTGGGCACGTCAAGAAGCTACGCGACCGCGCTTCGGTGTCAACCCGGGTCGCTCCGGTGGACACGTCGCGGGCGGAATGCGAGAAGGCCGCGATGACGTACGAGGCATACGAGTGTCTCCGCATCCGTTGCTCCGATGGCATCGCGTTCGTCACCATCGATCATCCTCCGATCAACCTGTTCGACCTCGCGATGATCCAGGAGATGGATCGGGTCGGTCGTGAGCTCGCCGACGATCCGGACGTGCGCGTCGTGGTGTTCGACAGCGCCAACCCGGACTTCTTCATCGCGCACGCGGACGTCGGGCTGATCCAGCATCTGCCCCGGAACGTGGTCGCGAAGCCGACGGAGCTCGGCATCTTCCACGTCATGGTCGAACGCTTCCGGACGATGCCGAAGGCGACGATCGCCAAGCTCGAAGGACGGGCGCGCGGCGGCGGCAGCGAGCTCGTGCTCTCCTTCGACATGCGGTTCGCCGCGCGCGGTCGCGCCGTTCTGGCGCAACCGGAGGTCGCGCTCGGGATCATTCCCGGCGGAAGCGGTACGCAGCGTCTGCCGCGTCTCATCGGGCGCAGCCGGGCCCTCGAGGTGATTCTCGGCTGCGACGACCTGGATGCCGACACGGCCGAGCGCTACGGCTACGTCAATCGCGCCCTGCCGCCCGCGGAGCTGGGTCCGTTCGTCGAACGCCTGGCGCGCCGGATCGCATCGTTTCCGGCGGAAGCGATCGCGCTCGCCAAGGCCGCGGTCGACGCGGCCGAGCTGCCGACGCCCGCCGGCCTGCTCGAGGAAGCACACTGTTTCAACCAGGCGCTCGCCACACCCGCCGCCGAGCGCCGCATGCGGTGGTTCCTCGCGAGCGGTGGCCAAACGCCCGAGGTCGAGCGCGACCTCGCGGCCATGATCGAGACCTACGAGGAGTGAGGGGATGCCGACCAAGTCCACGAAGAAGCACACGCCGGCGAGGAAGACCGTGAAGCCCGCCGCCAAGGTCGCCAAGGCGACGAAGCCGGCCAAGGCCGGCGCCGCGCCGAAGCTCGCGGCCGGCGACAAGGCGCCGGCCTTCGCGCTTGCCGACCAGACCGGCGCGATCCACAAGCTCGCCGATCACAAGGGGCGGAAGGTGCTGATCTACTTCTACCCGAAGGCCGACACGCCGGGGTGCACGACGCAGTCGTGCAGCGTCCGTGACGCCCGGACCGGGCTCGCCAAGCAGGGCGTCGACGTGCTCGGGATCAGTCCCGACAAGCCCGGCGCGCAGCAGAAATTCGACACCAAGTACGGCCTCGGCTTCCCGCTTCTCGCCGACGAGGATCACGCCGTCGCCGAAGCCTTCGGGGTCTGGGGCGAGAAGTCGATGTACGGCCGCAAGTACATGGGCATCGTCCGGTCGGCGTTCTTGATCGACGCCAAGGGCATCATCGCCGCCGCGTGGTACGGCGTGAGCCCGAAGGACACCGTGCCGGGAGCGCAGGCGGCGCTCTCCGGCTGACGGCGGAGGTCCGCTCGCCGGACGAGGGGGCCGTCAGTAGACCCGCGGCGTCGCCGCCGGCGCGGGCGTCCACGTCGGTGTCGCGCTCGGCGGCAGGATCAGCTCGCCTGGTTCGGGGATCGGTGCCGGCGTCGACCGGATGAACTCGGCCACCCCGGGAATGCTCGGGTGCACGTCGACGATGGTCTTGGTGCCGCTCCCGTCGAGATGCTCGATGTGGATCTCCTTGCTCTCGCGCGCCGCCCCCGTCGTCGCGAGGGCGGCGCACACGAGCGCGAGTGGGGCGGAGAGGACGAGTCGTTTCACCGGAAGCACGGTCGTCGGTACCACAGGACGATTGGGGCGCACAGGGTCTTTCAGTGCCGGACGTTCGTTGAACCCGCGCGGAGGGGTGGTGTAGGGTACGGCCTTCTTCCGAGCCCCACATGAACCTGGACAGTCTCCGCGATGAGCTACGGCGCCGGGAGGGCGAGAGCCTCGCTCCGTACGCGGCCCGCAGCACCGATACGCAGGGACGCGTGTACCCCGAGCCGGAGCATCCGTTGCGCTCGCCGTTCCAGCGCGATCGCGATCGCGTGATCCACAGCACCGCGTTTCGCCGCCTCGAGTACAAGACCCAGGTCTTCGTCAACCACGAGGGCGACTACTACCGGACGCGGCTCACCCACTCGATCGAGGCCGGCCAGATCACCCGGACCCTCTGTCGCGTCCTCGGCCTGAACGAGGACCTCGGCGAGGCGGTCGCGCTCTCGCACGACCTCGGCCACACCCCGTTCGGTCACGCCGGCGAGCGCGTGCTGAACCGGCTCATGGAGCCGTACGGCGGTTTCGAGCACAACGCGCAGAGCCTGCGGATCGTCGATGTGCTCGAGGAGCGGTACCCCGACTTTCCCGGCTTGAACCTCAGCTGGGAGGTGCGCGAAGGCATCGTCAAGCA
>CAZWAX010000373.1:0-6001 GCA_964631985.1 uncultured Polyangiaceae bacterium
GTAAGGCCCCGGTCTTTGGATCCGGTATACGAAGGTTCGAATCCTTCCCGCCCAGCTCTAGGGATTCACGAAGCACCGAAGGACGCTGAATGGCACTCCGCGCAAAAGACGAAGTCATCATCTTCGCTGGCAGCTCGAATCCGAAGCTGGCGCGGGAGATCGCCCACTACCTGAACACCGATCTCGCCAGCGCCGAGCTCGGGAGCTTCAGCGATGGCGAGACACAAGTCGAGATCACGGAGAACGTCCGCGGCGGCGACGTCTTCGTGATTCAATCGACGTGCCCTCCGGCAAACAATCATCTGATGGAGCTTCTGCTGACGCTCGACGCACTGAAGCGGGCGTCCGCTGGTCGGATCACGGCCGTCGTCCCGTACTACGGCTACGCGCGGCAGGATCGCAAGGTGTCGCCCCGCGTACCGATTAGCGCCAAGCTCGTCGCCGATCTGATGACGACCGCCGGCGCCGCGCGGGTGTTGACCATGGATCTCCACGCCGGTCAGATCCAGGGCTTCTTCAACATTCCCGTCGACAACGTCTACGCGACACCGGTGTTGCTCGCGTACATCCGCCAGCAAGTGCAGGACGGAGAAGCGCTGACGGTCGTGTCCCCCGATGCCGGCGGCGTCGAGCGCGCCCGTGCCTTCGCCAAGCGCCTGAACGCCAACCTCGCCATCATCGACAAGCGCCGCGTCGCGGCCAACGAAGTGGCCGAGATGAAGATCATCGGTGAGGTCACGGGGAAGATCGCCGTCATCATCGACGACATCGTGGACACGGCGGGCACCATCGTTGCCGCGGCCGACGCGATCCGTGCGGCCGGGGCCCAAGAGGTGATCGCCTGCTGCACACACGGCGTGCTTTCCGGTCGTGCGCTCGAGCGCGTCAAGGGTTCGTCGCTCAAGCGTCTCGTCGTGACCGACACGATCCCGGTCCGCGAGGAGGTCCGCGCCCTTCCGAACGTCGTCGTGCTTTCGGTGGCACATTTGATCGGTGAAGCCATCCGTCGCATCCACAACGAAGAATCCATCAGCTCGCTTTTCATCTGATCGAACGAGCCCGGAGGTAAGTCATGGAAGAAATTATTCTCAGCGTCGAAACACGCGGCGACCGCGGGAAGGGCGCAGCACGTCGTCTCCGCCGGTCCGGCAAAGTTCCCGCTGTATTCTACGGCCCGACGAGCGCGGCGCTGCCGATTGTCGTCGACCGCAAAGATTTCTCGGCGCACGTCGCGAACCTGGAAGGCTCGCACCTCATCCGATTTCAATCGCCCGCGGCCGAGCTTCAGCAACGCGTCGCACTGGTCCGCGAAGTGCAGCATCATCCCGTGAACGGCGGCATCCTCCACGTCGATTTCTATGAGGTGGATCTGACGAAGCGCCTGAAAGTCACCGTACCCCTCCACTTCATCGGCCGAGCGAAGGGCGTCGCTGATGGCGGCATCCTGCAGCCGATCGTGCGCGAGATCGAGGTGGAATGCCTCCCGAGCGACATCCCGCAGTTCATCGAGGTGGACGTGACGACGCTCGACATCCACGATGCCGTCCACCTGGCCGATTTGCAGATGCCGGCCAACGTCGCCACCGTGTTCGAGACGAACGAGGCCGTGGTGACGGTTCTGCCCCCGACCGTCGAGGAGGTGAAGGCTGCGACGGCAGAAGGCGAGGCGGTGGCCGCAGCCACACCCGCTGCCGCCGAGGCCAAGGAAGGAAAGGAGTCCGGCAAGTCCTGATGGCCGTCCAGGCGGTATCGCCCCTCTGCCGTAGGCCATGAAGCTCATCGTCGGTCTCGGCAACCCGGGCGCACGTTACCGGCTGACGCGACACAACCTTGGATTCATGGTGGTCGACGTCCTCGCCGAGCGCTGGCGGATCAGCATGGGGGGACGCCGCCACGACGCCGAGCTCGGCACGGGCGAGTGGGAGACGAGTCGGGTCGTTTTGGCCAAGCCGCAGACCTTCATGAACGCGAGCGGCGAGTCGGTCACCAAGCTCCGTCGGCTGTACCACCTGGAACCCAGCGAGATCCTGGCCGTGTACGACGACCTCGACCTGCCGCTCGGCAGGGTGCGTCTGCGCGGCGACGGGGGAGCCGGAGGGCACAACGGCGTCGCCTCGCTGATTTCAGTGCTCGGCAAGGGTTTTCCTCGGCTTCGCATCGGCATTGGTCGCCCCCCCGGAGACAGTGACCCCGTGGGGTTCGTCCTGGAATCGTTCGCGGCACCGGAACAGGAGATCGTGCGGGAAACCATCGAGCGCGCAGCCGACGGTGTGGAATCATGGGTCCGAAGCGGTGTCGAGCAAACCATGAACATCCTGAACCGACGGGACAATGCCAGACCTTGAGACTGGCAATTCAAGAGGCATTGCGGTAGACAGCCGGGTTCTACAAAAGGAGGCAGGGTGAGCGACGAGCGCCGAACACGACGGTACGAGACCATGATCGTACTGCGAACCGACCTGCAAGAGGCCGGAGTCAAAGAGCAGGCCGAAAAGGTCCGCAAGCTTCTCGAAGCGCAGGGTGCCGTCGTTGCCGGCGTGCACGAGTGGGGTTTGCGCGAGCTCGCCTACATCATTCAGAAAGAACGACGAGGCTACTATCTCCTCGCCGAGTACACAGGAGCCGCGGCGGCGGTGGCAGAGCTCGAGCGGACGCTCAAGCTCTCGGACGTCGTGCTGCGGTTCGTCACGATTCGACAGGACGAGGACTCACCTCCAGTGGTACCGCCGCAACGCGACACCGACGTCACCCCCTCCCCTGAACTCGACCATGCGCTGCAACCCGATGACGACGACCTCCTCTCCGCCGACGCGGAAGTGAGCGACGCCGACTGATTCACCGACACGGAAGGTAATCGAACATGCCGGGACGACCAGGTGGAAAGAGCGGGGGCACGCGCGGGCGCCCACGCGGACGAGACGATCGCGGAGGGCGAGGACGCCGGCCAGGCCGACGCAAAGTCTGTCGCTTCTGCGCCGAAAAAGGCCTTCGCATCGACTACAAGGACACGCGGGTCCTCGGAAACTTCATCACGGACCGTGGCAAGATCATTCCGAGCCGCATTACGGGCAACTGCGCACGCCATCAACGTCGACTGACGACGGCGATCAAGCAGGCGCGCAGCGTCGCGTTGCTCCCGTTCGCGGCGGCCATGTAAGGGGACGCCAGTGCAAGTCATCCTACGCGAAGAGCTGTCGAATCTCGGCACCATCGGCGACGTCGTCAAAGTCAAGCCCGGGTACGCCCGGAACTATCTCCTTCCGCGCGGCTTTGCGGTCGAGGCCAGCGTCCGGAACCTGCACGAGCTCGAGCACCAGAAGCGGGTGATCGCCGACAAGAGACTCCGCGAACAGAAGTCCGCTGCGGCCATCGCCGACAAGCTCGCCAGCGTGAAGCTGGTCTTCCAGGTCAGGGCAGGCGAGGACGGAAAGCTCTTCGGATCCGTCACCAACCAGGACATTCACCGCCAGCTCGAGGAGAAGGGCCACGCCATAGAGCGTCGGCGCATCTTGCTCGACGACCCGATCAAGAGCCTCGGGACACACGACGTCCTCATCCATCTGGGACCCGACACCAAGGCGACGATCAAGGTCGACGTCAAAGCCCTCGCCGAGTAGCTCGGGCGAGGGTGCCGCGCTCAGTAGGCCCCGCCGAGCTTACGGTGATCCCAGCTGACGACCCGCGCCGGGGTGATCTTCAGAACGGCCCGCTTGCGCGCCTGCGCCTTCATCACCTCCTCGACACCGCTGGTGAGGCCGCTACCGTGTTTCGCGTGGATGCGCGTGAGCACGCGGACGCACAGTGCCTCGTCGTCGAGAACTTCACCGTTCCCCCGCAACAAGACGCCCTTCAGCTGATCGTACTGCGTGCCGGACTCCACCAGCAGCGCCACCCGTGGATTCCGGCGAACGTTCATGACCTTCTGCGAGCGCCGGTACGTGGTCATGAGAATCCCGCCGTCGTCGTCCACCAGGAACCACATCGGCACGGCGTGGGGGTAGCCATCGCGTCCGATCGTCACGAGGATGATGGTGGTCGCCTCGGCCAGGTAGCGTTCCCGTTCCTCGTCAGTGAGCTCGATCGCGTTGCGCTTGTGCATGCGCGGTTGCCTAGCGAGCGGTCGTCAGCCTGTCCAGTCGATTCCCACTGATGGCGATCCGCGACATCTACCGTGGGCGGATCGTCCACCTGACCGTCGAGGACGCGACGCTGCCCAATGGTCATGTCACCCCTCTCGAGATCGTACGGCACCCCGGCGCCGCGGCCATCGCCGCCCTCGACGACACCGGTGGCGTGACGCTGATCCGCCAGTATCGCCACGCCGTCGGCGGGTACCTGTGGGAAGTTCCGGCGGGGAAGCTCGACCCCGGTGAGACTCCTGCCACGTGCGCCGCACGTGAGCTCGGCGAGGAAGTGGGGCTCGCGGCGAGTCACCTCGAGCATGTAGGTTCGGTCGTCACCTGTCCGGGTTTCTGTGATGAGGTCATTCATCTCTTCGTCGCGACCGGGCTCACCGCAGTGGCAGCGAACCGCGGCGCCGACGAGATCATCGAGTGCGTCAGCTCCATTCCCATACGGGACGCCTTGGCGATGGTCCGCCGAGGGGAGATTCGCGACGCCAAGACGATCGCCGCGCTGCTGCAGGTCGAGCTCCGGTACGACGAGCGGATGCGTCCGCGAACCTAGCGCACCAGCGCGTAAACGAAGGACGGAGCGTCAGGCCCCGGAGAGCCGCAACTCGTTGCGCCCGTCCTCCCGCGGACGCAGCATCCCGGGCGCACCGACCATCTCTTCGCGTTCGAGCACGGCCAGGACGTCCGCATCCTCGATGAGGGCGAGGGTGCGACGACCGTCGTCGCACCGTACGACGAGGACCGCGTGCGTCATGGCTCCGTCGCGCTCGTGGAGCACGGTATAGGTTTCGACGACCCCACGTCCCGCGACCTGGTCCACGAACGTGGGATGGGGAAGGGCATCGATTGCCTGCTGGCGTTCGGCGGCCCGCATGCTCCCGCGCTCCCACGGACGCTCGGGAGCCGCGGCACCGTAGACTCCGACCGCGTGCTTGGTGAGATACCACCCGAGCCCCGAGACGAGCCCGAGAGCCTCCGGCGCGGCGCGCAGACGTTCGACCATCGTCGCGACCGCGTGCAACGCGTAGTTGTTGCCGGCCCCGCCGAAATACGGGAGGCCACCGGTGACCGTGAGCGGCCGGCTACCGTCCGTCGGGAGTCCGAGAGACAGCGCCGCCAACTGGGGCGCGACCGGAAAGCAACTGTAGAGATCCGCGACGTCGACGTACTGGGGCTCGATCCCGGCCTGGGTCAAGGCCTGCCGCAGCGCTTCGGTCATGCCGGGCGACGAGTGAAAGTCCACGCGATCCTTGACGTGCCACAGATCGTTCGCCTCGCCGCCGCCGTGCACGTACACCCACCGTGACGGCGCAATGCCGAGCGCGCGCGCCTCTTCCACGGTCGTCATGACGACGGCGGCGGCCTGGTCGACCTCGAGAATCGACGTCATGTACTTCGGGTAGGGATAGGCGATCATCCGATTGAGGGCACTCAGCGTACCGATCTGGGCCGCGGACTTTCCGTCGCGGAACCACGCCTCGGGATGGGACGCCGCAACGGCGGCAAAGCTCGCCGAGAGTCGCGCGAGATGCCCCTCGTGTGCCCGGGGATGCCGACCCTGGTGTGCGCGCAATGCCACTTCGAAGAGGGGATAGATTTGCGTCGGCATCTGGAGTCCGTACCGCCACTCGTCCGGATGCGAGCCCTGTCGGTCGTCGCCGATCGTGACGGCTCGGCCGCGACCGTGGGACCACGGCAGCTCGAGGCGTCGTTTCGACGCGAGGCGAAGCGTGTGCAGGGCCTCGCCGCCCGCAATCAGAACCGCACGGCGGCGCCCGGCCGCGAGGTCGTCGGCGGATCGGTTGACGAGCCACTGGGGCGCGTTGCCACCGATCGTCGTATACAGCCGCTCCCCGCTCGCGAGCCCG
>CAZWAX010000374.1:0-6001 GCA_964631985.1 uncultured Polyangiaceae bacterium
ACCGCGCCCGGTCTGCAGGCAACGTCGCCGGCAACGTCGGCAACGGCGCCTCCAAGGACGGCTTCACGGCGAGCGGCGCCGCCGCCGTCACCGGCGACGTCGGCGACTTCTCGGTACGCGCCTTCGTCGCGCGCTGCCTCGAGGAGAACACCCGCCGCTTCGCGCCGTACGCGCCGGAGCTCTTGCGGCCCCGCATCGTGCCGGCGGCGGCGCGCGCGTTCGTCGCGGTGTCGTCGCTGCGGCGGGCGGCGCGGCCGTCCACTCGGGTCGGCGGCACCGTCGCCCGGCCGCCGGTCACCGAAGCGTAATCGGGTCGGCACGCGCGCCCTTCCCGCGCCCGCGCGGTCCACGGCGGGGTACTGTCGCACCCATTAATGATGATTTCCGATATGTGAGACGATCTGCTCCGAGATGGAACAGTCGTTCCATTGGAATTCACGAGAAATGCTCGCGGTGGCCGGATTCTTGTTGTCGCGGCCGCACGGGCCGGTCTACCTTCCACGTTCCCTCCGAAGGAAAGGCACTCCATGAACCTGCTCCACGTTGCCGTGCTCGCGCTCGCGTCCGTCCTGTCTCCCCGCGTCGCCGACGCCGGATGCAACCTCATCCCGTCGGCGGTCCAGACCTTTCGCGGTACGCTCGGCGCCACCAACAAGCCCTACGCGGCACCCGGGGATTTCGTCGAGGTGAGCGTGCGGCCGGGAGCGTGCGACGGGACGTCCCCGGGGTTGGGCGTCCTGCCGGCCGACCAGGACGTCACGGTCGTGTTCACGCCGCCGTCGAACGGCACCCGCCGCGTGAGCTTCCTGACCGCCGACCCCGCGGGATGCGGCGGCGCGGCCGCCCTCGCCAAGCAAGCCGCATGCGAGGCCACCGTCGGCGCCGGCAACGTCGAGTGCCTGGCCGGCACCACGGCGGCGCTCGCGCTGGTGTCGCGCAACGGCGTGCCGCATCTCTCCTTCCGTTTTCCGAATACCGACGGCTCGCTGCCGCCCGGCGGCGACGGCCGCAGCCTCTCCGGCCCGGCGACGATTGCGCTCAGCGCCGCCGCCGCGCCGCTGCCATGCGACCTCGCGACCAAGCCGTGCAGCGCCAAGCCGGGCCTGATCGCCTGCATCGACGCCCTCTACGACGGCGACGGCACCTGCGCTCCGAACGGCCACACCACCTTCTCGCACTTCACCGCGTTGCCGGTGCCGAACGACTACCAGGCGGGTTGCTTCACCGACGTGCCGCCCTGCACCGCCGCCGCCACCGAAACCCGCGCCGCGGTCGACAAGGCCGGCAACCTCCTGATGCCGGTCAACTGGCAGGGCGTACTGGTGAACCAGCCGACGGTGCCGGTGCCGCGACTGCTGCGGGAGACCATCAAGAGCCCGATCGAGTTCCTGGCACCCGCGACGGTGAGTCTGGCCTCGTTCACGCCCGAAGGCGCGCCGCTGCCGCCGATCTTCGAGCCGCAGGTCGACGCCAGTGGCACGGAGCCGAACGTCGTGACCCTCTTCGGCAGCACCGACGCGAGCTACACGATTCTTCGCATCGCGCGCGGCCTCGGCGCCTGCACTACCGGGCCGAACGCCGGCAATGCCTGCGTGACCAGCGAGGATTGCGGCGGCACCGAGTGCGGACCGGTCTGCCTCGGCGGCAGCGCGCCGCCGAACACCGTCTGCACCAAGGACTCCAACTGCGCCGGCGGCGGGCGCTGCGCGACGCTGTTCGCGGATTTCCGGCCGCTCGTCGCCGACGGCGGTCCGCTCGTCGTGACGCGCATCCCGGCCGACGACGGCATCTGCCAGCTGACGCCGAACGCCAGCTGCCAGAGCAATGCCGACTGCGGCGGCGGCGCCGACATCTGCGTCGGCTACGCCCTCGAAGCGCGGACGCCGGTGCCGCTCGAGGGTCTGGCGGGCTCGGACGACGTCTTCGCCTTCTCGGTACGAGAAGCGATCGCGCTGCTGGACCTGAACGGCGACGGCGATGCGACCGACTTCGTCCAGACCCTGCAGGATCGCTCGACCGGGCAGCAGCTGGCGATCGGCGTCGGCGGCGCGCTCGGGCGCGCCGTCCTCGCCATCCAACAACCGCCGTTCAGCGCGCCGGCCGTTGCCACCGAAGGCGAGGTCATGGCGTTCCTCGAGCCGGAAGCGCGCCAGGGCACGATCGCGGCGCCGCTCGACGAGAACGGCGACGGCGACACCTTCGACACCATCCTGCACGTCTTCCGCGCCGATCCGGCCGGCGGGCCGGTCGCCGACCTGACCAGCGGCTTCACGACTCCGCTCGCGGTCGAGGCCGGTCTCATGGTGAACGGCAGAAGCCTCGCGGTCTCGGTTGGCAAGGTGTTCGCGCGCGTCCCGGAAGGCGACGGCGTCCCGGAACGGCTGTCACGGGTCAGCCTCACCGACACCGGCGCCGAGCTCGACGGAACCCAGGGCGACCTCAACTCGTTCAGTCAAGCTTCCTCGCTCGGACCCTCGGTCTCGCTCGACGGCCGCTTCGTGCTGTTCGAGACGCGGGGCGCGGTCCTCCCGATCGACACGAACGATACCGTCGACGTCTATCTCTACGACCGTGACAGCGATGCCGACGGCATCTTCGACGAGGCGGGACAGACCGGCTACGAGCTCATCAGCGTCGATTCCAACGAGACCCCGTACACCCTCGGCAGCTTCCACTCGGCGATCTCACAGGATCCGGGCGGGCGCTACGTCGTCTTCGGCACCAACGCCAGCAACGCGATCCCCGCCGCCCCGAACACCTGCGCCAATCGCCGCGACAGCATCGTCAACGAGTGCGCCATCACGATGCTGCGCGACCGGGTGCTCGGCACGACCGAGCACGTCAGCGCGGGCACCCTCGGCGAGGAGCCGAACGGGGACAGCTCTCCGCCCACGGTGTCGGCCGACGGGCGGTTCGTCGCGTTCGCGAGCAGTGCCTCCAACCTGGTCGCCGGCGACACCAACAACTGCAACGCCGAGTATCCCAATCCCAATGCCGGCTCGTGTCCCGACGTCTTCGTGCGCGATCGCTGCGTCTCGTTCGGAACGCCGGTCGGCAGCTGCACGCCCGGTACGATCCGCGTCAGCAACCGCTCCGACGGCTCGCAATCCACCCATCGGGTGGAATACGGCGAGGGCGCGTACATCGCGGCGGACGGATCGACGGTCGCGTTCATCAGCCGCGAGAATCTGCTCGTCGGCGACATGCATTGGGGCGGCGGGTCGGCCTGGAGCGTCGACCGGGTCACCGGAGCCATCCAAGCCGCCTCGCGCACGGCCGCCGGCCTGATCACCTTCGCGAGCTTTCCCGCGCTCTCGGGGGACGGACGCTACGTCACCTTCAGCACCACCGTGAGCCTCGACCCGAACGATGCGGCGGGCTTCGACGTCTACCGCTACGATCGGCTCACGGACGCCGTGCAGTTGATCAGCGTGACTCCCGCCGGCGCGGCCGGGAACGCGGAGAGCCTGGGCAGCCAGATCTCGGCCAACGGTCGCTTCGTGGTGTTCCGAAGCTTGGCCTCGGATCTCGTCGCCGGCGACACCAATCTCTGCGAGGCGGACGCCGGACACGTGGGCCTCGACCCCTGCCCCGACGTCTTCGTCATGGACACGCTCACCAAGACCACCAAGCGGGTCTCGCGCTCGACCACCGGCGTCGACCCTCCGGAGGCCGACGACATCGCTTCCTACGGCGGCTACCTCGGCATCTCCGGCGACGGCCGCACGGCCCTCTTCTCCGGCATTGCCACCAACCTCGTCTCCGGCGACACCAACGGCGTCGGCGACGTCTTCATGCGGACGCTCGACTGGACCGGCGCCGCCGCAACCGACCAGACCGGCGACGGCGACATCGACGACACGGTGCTGGCGTTCCTCGACGCGACCGCGCCGACACCCCCCGCGGCGCCGACGCGGCTCTGCCCGGCGACGCAGGTGGCCGTCACCGCCGGCCGGGCGGCATTCATCCGCCCGGCCGCGGCCGGCACCACCACGCTCGCCACGCTGCCGCTCTGCCCGGCGGGCGCGCCGGCGAACGACCGCGTCTTCCTCTGGCCGGGCAGTGGCAGCGTGGACGATCTCGGGCTCGAGGCCAGTGCCGTCGCCCTTTCCGACACCCACGTCGCGGCGATCGGCAGCAGCGGCACCCTCCAGGTGAAGCCCGTGAGCGGCGGCGCCTGGACCGATTCACTGGCACCGGCCGACACGGTGCGGTTCTGTGGCGGCGTCGCGGTGCTGACGCACGCCGACGGCGCCGGCGTCCCGACCATGCGGCTGGTCGTGCCCGACGTCGGCGTGTTGCCGGCGAGCGTGGTGGGCGCACGCGACGTGGTCTGCAACGACCGCATCGTCGCCGTGCGGGTGAACGAGACCGACGCCGGCGGTGGCAGCCTGAACGACGACACGCCGGACTACGGCGACGTCGACCTGAGCGACGACGTGCTTCACACCTACGACCTCACCCGCCCCGCGTGCCTGACGCTCGCGGCCCCGGGCGACTGCCTCGGCAGCAGCCTGCGCATGGTCCTGCCCTGCCGGCTCGAAGCCTGCGACCCGCTCCGCCCCTATCGCGTGCACGGCGACACGGTGAAGTTCCTGACCGTCGAGTCTCAGCAAGGCAACCACGATCTGAACGGCGACGGTGACAGCACCGATCTCGTGATCGAGGTCTTCGACGTGCACACCAACACCGTGACGGTGGTGGCGACGCCCGACGAAGCTCCCGGGGTGGATCCGCTCGCCGGCGGCGACACCGGCGACGGCGACACCGGGGCGGGCGACGACCCCGGGGTCGTCTACGTCTCGAGCGGCCGCTGCATCGAGACGATCGGCGGTGCGTGCGTGACGGCCGCCAACTGCGGCGACGCGCTCTTCTGCGATGCTGGCACCTGCAAGAAGGACCAGGGCGTCTGCACGACGACGGCCGACTGCCCGCCCGGCGTCCCCTGCATCGAGTCGCTCCCCATCGTGCCGGCCAGCCCCGACACCGACGGCGACGGCGTGCCCGACCACATCGACAATTGTCCGCGCGTCGCCAACCCCGACCAGGTCGACCTCGACCTCGACACCGTCGGCGACGCCTGCGACCTCGCCGTCTGCGGCAACGGCGTCGTCGAGTACGACGAGCAATGCGACGGCATGAGTGCCGGCAACTGCGCCGCCGGCTGCGACGCAAACTGCGCCTGCGCCACCTGCGGCGCCGCCTGCGCGGCCTGCGGCAACCTCATCACCGACCCGAAGCTGGTAGCGACCGTCAAGACCAAGAAGGACATCGGCCAGCTGAACGTGAAGGCCGTGCTCGCCCTGCCCGCCTTCGACGACGCGACGCCGGTGACGATCCGGCTGGACGACGACGACTCGGATCCGATCGTCCAGACCCGACTCGCCACCGTCCCGGGCACCGGCACCAAGTTCCAGTACAAAGCCAAGCCCGACGGGGTGCGTCAGGTGCAGATCAAGCAGCGGCCGACCGGACTCTGGCAGGTGATCGTGAAGTCCAAGCGCTGGTTCAGCGCCGCGGACGCCAACCTCCCAGCGGCGAGCACACGTCTCACGCTCACGATCGGCACCCAGTGCTTCACGCACGTGGTGACGAAGAAGACCGACTGAACGGCGGCGGGGACCTCGCGGGGTGCGGCTACCCCGACCGCCGGCGCTTGGCGCGCGCGGTCGGCTCGGCGCGGAGCGGGTCGTCGGGCCAGGGGTGCTTCGGGTAGCGGCCGCGGAGCTCGGCGCGCACCTGGACGTAGGTCGTCCGCCAGAAGCTCGCGAGGTCGTTGGTCACCTGCATCGGACGTTGGTTGGGGGCGAGCAGCTCGAAGAGGATCGCCACCCGACCGCCCCCGAGGCGCGGCGAGGACGCGAGGCCGAAGAGCTCCTGGATGCGGGCGGCGACGGCCGGCGGCCGCTCCGGCGCGTAGACGACCGGTACGCGCCGGCCGCTCGGTAGCGTCCAGTGCGACGGCGCGTGCGCGTCGAGGGCCGTGCGCTGCGCGTGCGAG
>CAZWAX010000375.1:0-6000 GCA_964631985.1 uncultured Polyangiaceae bacterium
GTAGCCGCCCATGAGCTCGATCACGACGTCGATGTCGTCGGCCTCGTAGACGCGCGTGGCATCGGCGACCAGCGTGCCCTTCGTGAGCCGCACGCCGCGATCCCGCGTCGTGTCGAGGTCGGCGATGCGCACCAGCCGGACGTTCGCGCCGACCATGGCGTCGATCGCCTCGCGGCGACTCTGCAGCAACTTCACAACCCCCGTGCCGATGGTGCCGAACCCGATCAGACCGACGCGGATCTCCTCGGCCTTGGTCGCGGAACGCGTCGTACGCGTGCGGCGTGCCACCCTATGCTCCCGCATCCGAGCCACCGAGCGCCTTGCGGATGCCACGCACCGCTTGCCGCGTGCGGTGCTCGTTCTCGATCAGCGCGAACCGCACGTACTCGTCGCCGTACTCGCCGAACCCGATTCCGGGGGATACCGCCACCTTCGCCTCCTGCAAGAGAAACTTCGAGAACTCGATCGAGCCCAGCGCGCGATGGCTTGCGGGGATCTGCCCCCAGACGAACATCGTCGCCTTGGGCTTGGGGATCTGCCACCCGGCCCGCGCGAGCCCGTCGCAGAGCACGTCGCGACGGGCCCGATAGCGCTCGGCGTTCTCGCGCACGCAGTCCTGCGGGCCGTTCAACGCCGCGATCGCCGCGATCTGCACCGGCTGGAACATGCCGTAGTCGAGGTAGCTCTTCATGCGGGCGAGCGCATGGATCATCTCGCGGTTTCCGACCGCGAAGCCGACGCGCCATCCCGGCATGCTGTAGCTCTTCGAGAGCGAGAAGAACTCGACGCCGATCTCCTTCGCGCCCGGGACCTGCATGAAGCTCGGCGCCATGTACCCGTCGAACACGATGTCGGCGTAGGCCAGGTCGTGCACCACCAACATCTCGTGCTCGCGCGCGAACGCGTAGATGCGGTGGAAGAAGTCGAGGTCGACGACCTCGGTCGTCGGGTTGTGGGGATAGTTGATGATCAGGAGCTTCGGCTTCGGCCAGCTCTGCTTGGTCGCCTCGACCAGGCGATCGAAGAAGCCCTCGCCCGGGAGCAGTGGCACCGAGCGCAGGTCACCGCCGGCGATGATGACGGAGTATTGATGGATCGGGTAGGTCGGGCTCGGGCAGAGGACGACGTCCCCCGGTGCCAAGATCGCGAGCGCCAGGTGGCCGAGGCCTTCCTTCGAGCCGATGGTGGCGATTGCCTCCGTGTCGGGGTCGAGGTCGACGTCGTAGCGGCGCTTGTACCAATCGCAGATCGCGAGCCGGAGCTTGTGGATGCCCTTCGAGACCGAATAGCGGTGGTTCGGCGGCTTGGTCGCGGCTTCGACCAGCTTGTCCACGATGTGCGGCGGCGTCGGCGCATCGGGGTTGCCCATGCCGAGATCGATGACGTCCTCGCCGGCCCGCCGCGCGGCGAGCTTCAGGTCACCGATGATGTTGAAGACGTACGGTGGCAGGCGCTTGATGCGGGGGAATTCCATTCAGGACGCTTCTGACACCTGCGCAACGGCAGGCAAAGCCGACGCCTAGAAGCGGAACCCGAGCGACCCCATCGTCGTCACGAACTCGCGATCGCTGCGGCCGCCGAGAAACGCGTGGTGATAGCTGGCGTGCAGCCCGAGGGTGATTTCGAAGAGCGGGATCTCGTCGTTCTCGCGCTCGTAGAGCGTGAAAACCGTCCCCGTCAGGCCGAGCCCGGCCTCGATGCCGACCGCGTCCTCGTCCTCGTCGGTGATCTGCCCGATGCTGTTCACCTCGACGCTGTTGAAGTTCGCGAAGTGGTACCAGCCGCCCTTGACGGTCGCGAAGGGGCGGACCGGAAAGGTCGACGGGAGGAAGTTGATGCGGGGACCGAGCGCGACGATGAAATTCTGGTGGGTCTCCTCGGACTTGAAGGTCAGGTCGCCGACGCGGAACTTCTCGGCGTCGTCGTCGCTGGGGTTGAAGGCGTGGGTGAACTCGAGGAGGCCGTCGAGGAAGGGCAGGAACTCGTAGCCGGCGGCGATGGTGTAGGCGCCGCCGACGTCCTGGTCGTCCTCGAAGTTGCCGACGGGAATGAGCGCGCCGCCGCGACCTTCGAGGAAGGCGGCTCCAGGCTCTGCGGCGGCACTCCCAACGAGGCTCAGAACGCACAGGACGGCGAGCGACAACGAGCGGAGCTTCATGACCCCTCCCCCCAAGCGACGATTTTTGAAGCTAAGTACGCGACCCACAACGGCCAGCGACTGGGCGCGACGATAGCGGGCACCTTTCTGGAAGGCAAGGCATGAAACGCAGCGTCTGCGTCGTCAGCGGCACGCGCCATCGGGGCGCCGCGCGCGCACGACAGCGAGCGTCGATCCCACCATCCCGTCGGCGGGAACGCCGAGGAGACAGGCGAGCGTCGGCGCGACGTCGACCAGGGGGATCTCACCCGCGTCGCCGCGGAGACCCGGCCCCGACACGATCAGCATCCCGGCGGGCGCGTGGTCGCCCCGGACGTGGCCCGGGCTCGGACCGAAGCCGTGCGCCGAGACGACCACGATCCAGCTGTCCGGCGCGTGGGTCACGAACCCGCCGACGTGCGCGTCGGCCTCGCGGTAGGCGCTTCGCACCCGCTCGCGATTGCGGTCGCGCCGGGCCGGGTCGAGGTCCGGCGTCTGCGTCGGATCGTGCTCGCTCCAATACGCGTGCGCGATGCGATCCGGCAGCGGGTCGACCCAGACGAAGAGCTCCCACGGCTTCTTCTTGAGCAGGCGATGCGCCGCCGCCAGCTGCACCGCCGTCGTCTGCGCCAGGTGCTCGGCGAAGACGGCCGGGACCTCGCCGTCGCCGTAGGCGCTCCAGGCCGGTCCCTCGCGAATGTACGGCACCCCCAGATACTGGCTGAGCTCGGCGGCGACCTCCTGCGGCCAGATCGCCCACGGGCCGAGATCGGCCGGGTACATCGGCGAGACGAACGCACCGGTCTCGTCGAGACGCTTCACCCGGAGCACGCTCGCCTCGACGCCGTCCTCGCCGACGTCGACCCAGTCCGACCACGCCCCAACCTCGAGCGGCGGCGCGACCACGCGCACGAGATTGGTGAGCTGATCGTACGGACGCGGCAGCGTGGCGGCGGCGACGTCGATGAAGGCTCCGCCGCCCGCACCGCCGACGTAGCCGCGCGCCATGCCGACGTCGGCCACGACCACGCCGTGTGCGAGCCGCTCGGCCTTCCAGGTGCCGGGCACGTTCACGAGCACGCTCGCCTTCCCCGCCGCATCGACGCGCGACCAGAGCGCCGGCACCTTGCGGTAGCCGGAGCCGGCGAGCGCCCAGTTCTCGACCCCGTGCTGCGCCGGCGGCACGCCGGTGAAGAGCGTCGTCCACACCACCGGCGCGAAGAGCGGCTCGGACGCGACCGGCGTCGCGACGACGCCGCGCGCGACCAGGCGCGCGAGATGCGGCAGCTCACCGGCGTCGAGCATCGGACGCGCAACGTCCCAGGTGGCACCGTCGAGCCCGATCACGACCACCCGGGTCGGTGCGGGCTCCGTACAGCCGGTCGCCACCAGCGCCGCAACCAGCACGACGGCGCGCAGCGCGACCCGCACGATCACCCGATCCGCGCCAGCTCGAGCCGTCCGGCCCAGCGCGCCTCCAGCACGGCCCGGAGCGGCTGCGACACCGCTGACGCGAGCCCGGGATCGGAGACGAGCCACGCCGCCGCGTCTTCCTGCGCGGCGTGCAGCAAGGCGCCGTCGCGCACCAGGTTGGCGGCACGAAAATCGGGCAGCCCCGACTGCCGCGTGCCCAGGAACTCGCCCGGCCCGCGCAGCTCGAGGTCCTTCTCCGCGATGCGGAACCCGTCGTTGGTCTCCTCCATCACGCGCAGCCGCTCGCGCGCCTGGTCGCCCTGCGCGTACGACGCGAGCAGAAAGCAGAGCGAGCGATGCTCCCCGCGGCCGACGCGGCCACGCAGCTGGTGCAGCTGGGCGAGCCCGAAATGCTCCGCGTGCTCGATCACCATCACGGTCGCGTTCGGCACGTCGATCCCGACCTCGACGACGGTCGTGCAGACCAGCACCTGATGGTCGCCGTCGCGGAAGCGCCGCATGATGCTGTCTTTCTCCTCACCCCGCATCTGCCCATGCATGAGGCCGACGCGGTACTTCGCGAGCGGCCCTGCCGCGAGCTCGCGCGCCATGCGGGTCGCGTCGAGGAGATCGGTCTTCTCCGACTCGGCGACCAACGGATACACCACGTAGGCCTGCCGGCCCTGATCGAGCTCGTGCGCCAGGAGCTCCAGCACGCGCTCGCGCTGCCGCTGGTTGAAGACGCGCGTCACGATCGGGCGCCGCCCCGGCGGCAGCTCGTCGATCGCCGACACCTCGAGGTCGCCGTACAGCGTGAGGGCGAGCGTCCGCGGGATCGGCGTCGCCGTCATCAGCAGGATGTCGGGATTCGTCCCGTGCCGCTTCAGGGTCTGGCGCTGCAGCACGCCGAAGCGATGCTGCTCGTCGATGATGCCGAGGCCGAGCTTCTTGAACGCGACGCCTTCCTGGATGAGCGCGTGCGTCCCGACGACGAGGTCGATGTCACCGCGTGCGATGGCGCGCTCGGTGCGGCCGCGGAGCTTCCCCTGGACGCCGCCCGTCAAGAGCGCCACCTTGAGCCCGATCGGCGCGCCGAAGCGCCGGAGCGTGGCGCAGTGCTGCTCGGCCAGGAGCTCGGTCGGCGCCATCAGCGCCGCCTGGTAGCCGGCGTCGATCGCGATCGCCGCCGCGTGCAGCGCCACGACCGTCTTGCCGCTCCCGACGTCGCCCTGCACCAGACGGTGCATCGGATGCGGCGCCGCCATGTCACGCTCGATTTCGGCGATCACACGGCGTTGCGCCCCCGTCAACGCGAACGGCAGCGCCGCATCCAGCTGCGTCGCCCGCGCCGCCGGCACCGCGAACCCGATCCCCGGCTCGGCGACGACATTGTGCTTCCGGAGCGCGAGGCCGAGCTGGAGATAGAAGAGCTCGTCGTAGACGATCGCGCGATGCGCGGCCGAGGTCCCGGCGTTCAGCTCACCGACGTCGGCCTCGGGCGGCGGTTGGTGCACCGCACGGAGCGCCGCCGCCAGATCCATGACGCCGCGGCGCTCGGCGACGTCCTTCGGCAACGCGCTCGGCGTCCGTCCCGCGTGCTGCTCGACGGCGGCGTGCACCAGCCGGCGCATCGCGCCGATCGGGATGCCCGCCGGCTTGGTGTAGATCGGCACGATGCGTCCGGTGTCGGCGTCGTCCTGGCCTTCCAGGATCTCCACCTCCGGGTGCACGATCCGCGGCTGCATACCTCGCGCGAACCCCTTCGGCGCTTCGACCTTCCCGTGCAGCAGCACGCGCTGCCCTTTGCGGAAGCGGCTCCGGAAGTAGGTCAACTGGTGGTACCAGAGCAGCGTCAGCGTCCCGCTCGCGTCGATCGCCGTCGCCTCGAGAATGCGGCGCCGTCCGGCAAAACGCTCCTGCACGGCATGGATCTCGGCCTCGATCGTCGCATGCTCGCCCGGGCGCAGCATCGAGATCGTCCGCACCTCGCGGCGGTCCTCGTAGCGGAACGGCAGGTGGAAAAGCAGATCGTCGACGGTCGTGAGCCCGAGGGTCGCCAGCTGCTCGGCCCGCTTCGGTCCGACGCCCTTCACGAACTGCACTGGCGTCTTCAGCCCTTCGAGCTGGGCGGCGACCCCGTCGGCCGAGCCGTGATACGGACGCGGCGGTGCCGCCGGCGGCGCCGGCGCGGCTTTGAGATCCCCGACCAGCGCGATCAGGCGCTGCAGCGCCGCCGTCGCGTCGGCATCGGTCGGGGGCGGCGCCGGTGCCGGCAGGGGCCCGCCCGCGAGCCCGTCGAGCAGGCCGCGCACCTCTTCCAAGCGCGCCAGCGTCGCCGCGTCGGCCGTCTGTACCATGCTCCGCGCCAGCTTCTCGCGCAGCGCCCGGAACGGCAGCGCCGAGCGCGCGAGCCGCGGCGGTGCCGTCGCGAGATACTCGAGCGGCGGCGT
>CAZWAX010000376.1:0-5989 GCA_964631985.1 uncultured Polyangiaceae bacterium
GCTCGGTTCCCGGAGGTGCATGGTTGATCGGGAAGAAGCGCATCCACGAGCTCGCGAAGGAATGGGACGTCGCCGTCAAGGACGTGCTCGCCAAGATCGAGAAGCTCGGGATTCGAAATAAAAAATCGCAGAGCTCGCTCACTGACGAGCAGATTCCTCGCGTGCGCGAGGCGCTGGGTCTGCGCGATAAGGCCGCGGTGGCCATCGGCACCGAGCGTGTAGTCTCGGAACGGGCCGGCGAGCAGGTGGTCGAGAATCGTGTCGGGACGAACGTCATCCGCCGCCGTACCAAGCACGTCGAGCCGACCAAGCGCGAAGAGGTCGTGGCTGAGCCGCTGCCGGACGTGGCGCCGACCTTGGCACCGATCGAGATGCCCGTGTTCGAGGCAAGCCCGGTCGAGTTCGTCGAACCCGTCGAATCGCCACCCGTGTCGATTCCCGAGCCGACGCTGCCCGACATCGCGATTGCCGAGATCGAGCAAGAGTTCCTGAACGCGAGCGCTGCGGCCGAGGCCGAAGAGGCGGCTGCGGCCGCGGCGGCGGCGCAGGCGGAGGCTCCGGTCGTGGAGGAGGCGCCCGCGGAGTCTGTGGTCGAAGAGGCAGCGGCTCCCGCCGTGGCCCTGACGCGTCGCGAAGACGAGCCGCAGCAGGTTCGCGTTCTCGGTCGCATCGATCTCAAAAAGGCGGCGACGCCACCGCCGCGGCCCGCTGCGCGCCGGACCGAAGCCCCGTCGACGACGCGCCCGGCGGCACCCGGAACTCCCGTCCCGACCGAGGCGCCCAAGTCCAAGGAAAACGAGTTCGCGAAGAAGAGCGGCAAGAAGCGCAAGGTCATCAAGAAGACCGACATGCTCGAGACGTTGGAGCGCGATCGGCGGCCGGGCAAGCTTCGTCGCAAGAAGCGAGCGCTCCCCGGGAAAGAGCAGCATCACACCGAGATCACGACCCCGAAGGCCAGCAAGCGCGTCGTCAAGATCTCGGAGGCGATCACTGTCGGTGATCTGGCGCGCGCGATCGGCGTCAAGTTCGGTGAGGTCATCCGCAAGCTCATGGACATGGGGATGATGACCACGGTCAACCAGGTGCTCGACGTCGACACCGCGACGCTCGTGGCGGCCGAGTTCGACTACACGGTCGAGAACGTCGCGTTGAACGTCGAGTCGCTCCTCGAGGCCGGTCTCGAGGAAGAGGGCGGGGAAGAGGAGCGGACGGCGCGGCCGCCGGTCGTGACGATCATGGGCCACGTCGACCACGGCAAGACCTCGCTCCTCGACGCGATTCGCGAGGCGAACGTCACCGCAGGTGAGGCCGGCGGCATCACGCAGCACATCGGCGCGTACTCGGTGCAAGTGAACGACCGCCGGGTTGCGTTCCTCGACACGCCCGGTCACGAGGCCTTCACGGCCATGCGTGCCCGCGGCGCGAAGGTCACGGATCTGGTCGTGCTGGTGGTCGCCGCCGACGACGGGATCATGCCCCAGACCCAAGAGGCGATCGATCACGCACGCGCGGCCGAGGTGCCGATCATCGTGGCGGTCAACAAGATCGACAAGCCAGAGGCCGATCTCGAGCGCGTGACGCGCGAGCTCGGAAATTTCGGGTTGGCGCCCGAGGAATGGGGCGGCGACACGATCGTCGTTCCCGTATCCGCCAAGACGCGCCAGGGCATCCCGCAGCTCCTCGAGATGCTCTTGCTGCAGGCCGACGTGCTCGAGCTCACCGCCCGTACCGATCGTCGCGCGCGCGGCACGATCGTCGAGGCGAAGCTCGACCGTGGCCGTGGTCCGGTCGCCACCGTGCTCGTGCAAGAAGGGACGCTCAAGGTCGGCGACGCGTTCGTGTGCGGTCTCGAGTACGGCCGCATCCGCGCGATGATCGACGATCAAGGTCGCAAGCTCGAGCAGGCGGGCCCCTCGACGCCGGTCGAGATCCTCGGCCTGACCGGCGTACCCGCCGCCGGCGATACGTTCGTGGCGGTGGCCGACGAGGCGAAGGCGCGGCAAGTCGCGGAGCATCGCCGAGCCAAGCAGCGCGAGAGCGAGCTCGCGACGACCAGCAAGGTCTCGCTCGAGGATCTCTATTCGCAGATCCAGGCCGGTGGCGTGGAGGAGCTGAGGCGCGTGTCGAAGGCGGGGGTCCAAGGCGCGCTCGATGCAATTCGCGATGCGCTCACCCGTCTCGGTACCGACGCGGTCACGCGCACAGTCATTCACGCCTCGGTCGGTGGCATCACCGAGTCGGACGTGTTGTTGGCGGCCGCCTCCAACGCGATCGTCATCGGGTTCAGCGTACGTCCGGAGTCGAAGGCGGCGGATCTCGCGGGTCGTGAAGGCGTCGACATCCGGCTCTACAACATCATCTACGAGGTCGTGAGCGACATTCGCGATGCTCTCGAAGGGCTACTCGAGCCGACGTTGCGGGATCGGACCATCGGGCGTGCGGAGGTACGGCAGATCTTCCAGATTCCGAGCGCCGGCCGGATCGCGGGGTGCTTCATCGTCGATGGGAAGATCGTCCGCGGCGGGAAAGCGCGCGTCGTGCGCGATCACGTCGTGGTTCACGATGGCAAGATCGATACCCTTCGGCGCTTCAAGGACGACGCGCGTGAGGTGGCGGCGGGCTACGAGTGTGGCCTCAGTCTGGAGAATTTTCAGGACGTCAAAGAAGGCGACGTCGTCGAAGCCTACGAGATCGAGTCGGTCGCGCGCCAACTGGCGCCGTCGCCGCGTTCCATCGTCGGAGGCCAAGCGTCGGTCGAGCGCCGGGTTTAGCCGGCCGTCCTTGGCTACGCGCGCCGACCACGAGGGCACGCGCGAACGGATGCGGGCGTGACCGTCGGTGTGCTTCGTCTCACCCTGTACCTTCACGAGAATCACTCGTTGAAGGGAAAGCGGAGCATCGTACGGACGATCAAGGCGCGCGTCCGCAACAAGTTCAACGTCTCGATTGCGGAAGCCGAGGATCACGACATGTGGCAGCGGGCCGTGCTCGGGATCAGTCAAGTTGGCACCGACGAGCCGTTCGTCGATCGCGCGCTCCGCGAAGTCGTACAGTGCATCGACGACATGCAAATCGTCGAGCTCGGTGAAGAACGGCTCGAGTTTCTGCATTACTGAGATCATGGCGGGACATCGGACCGATCGCGTCGGGGCGCTCCTTCAGGCTGCTCTCTCGGAGGCGTTGCTGCGGGGGGTGAAGGATCCTCGCGTGGGCATGGTGACGATCACCGGCGTGAAGCTGTCGCCGGATTTGAAGCACGCGACCGTGTACGTGTCGGCGCACGGAGACGGCGCGGCGCAGGCACGAACGTTGGCCGGTCTGACGAGCGCCCGGACGTATCTCCAGTCTCAAGCTGGTCGACGTCTCGGCCTTCGCTTCACGCCGGAGCTGCGGTTCGAGATTGATCCCTCGATCGACGCGGGAGAGCGGGTCGATCGTCTCTTGCGAGAAGTCCAGGCCCAGCGCTCCGAGGACGAGGACGAGGACGAGGACGAGGATGCGTGAGGGGGATCACGAGCTTCACGGGCTCCTGCTGGTCGACAAGCCCGAGGGCCTCACGTCGGCGGCGGCGGTTGCGTTCGTCAAGCGGACGCTCCGTCAGCGGAAGGTCGGTCACCTCGGAACCCTCGACCCGTTCGCGACGGGACTCTTGCCGGTGTGTATCGGTGAAGGCACGAAGATCGCGCCGTTCCTTGCGGACGACGAAAAGCGGTACGTCGGCGAGATCGTGCTCGGCGTCACGACCGACACGCTCGACCGCACGGGGGCCGTGGTGGAGCAGCGAGCGGTGCCGCGAATATCAAGCGCGGCAATGGCCGGGGCGGTCGCCGGACTACGTGGCGACATCATGCAGACGCCGCCCATGTATTCCGCACTCAAGCGCGCCGGTGTTCCGCTGTATCGCCTGGCGCGGGCCGGCCAGACGGTCGAGCGGGCGCCGCGTCCGGTGCGAGTCGCGAGATTCGACGTGGCGCAGCTCGCTCCGGACCGTCTGGCCTTCGCCGTGACGTGCTCGAAGGGGACGTACGTCCGGGTGCTGGCGCAGGATCTCGGTCACGCGCTCGGGACCGGGGCCCATCTCGCAACGCTCCGACGCACCGCCTGCGGCCCCTTCGACGTGCGGTCTGCGGTACGGCTCGACGCCCTCGAGGAGGTGTCCGCCGCTCGACAGTTACCATTGTTGACGCCGTCGGCGGCTCTCGGAGGGCTCCGAGCGATCGAGGTCGACCAAGGCACGATCACGTCCATCCGTCGTGGGCAGCAGCGCGCCCTCGGTGCCCTCGGGCGGCCCCGTGGCGCGGGCGAAATCGTACGCGTGGCCACTCGCCAGGGCGAGCTCGTCGCCGTCGTCGCCGCGACGGAGGACGGTACGGGCTGGCAACTGGCCCGCGTGATGGTGGGTGCGGCAGAGAAAGAAGAGATCGGATGACCCCGACAATGGCCGTTCGCTTTACATCCCAGGACCCCCATGGTACTGCTGCGCCCCTGACGAGAAACGACATGGGAGAAGGAACGAGCGGCGCGGCATTGCGCACCCAGGGCATCCTGGTGACGTACCGACGGCACGACACCGACACCGGTTCGCCCGAAGTGCAAATCGCTTTGCTGAGTGACCGCATCGGGTATTTGACCGAACACTTCAAGACCCACGCGAAGGATCATCACTCGCGACGTGGTCTGTTGAAGCTGGTGGGGCAGAGGCGGCGGTTGCTGGATTACCTGAAGCGCATCGATTTCCAGCGCTACAAGACCGTCATCGAACGTCTCAACATCCGCAAGTAACTTCAGTAGTCTTCCCTTCCCAACCCGTCTCCGTTTCTCGCTGACAACACACACGTTTTCAGGGACAGTCCCTCGGGGGACGGGAGTGGGTCGATGAAAAAAGTTGCTATCGATTTTCATGGGCGGCCGTTGTCGATCGAGGTCGGCCGCATGGCGAGACAAGCCGGTGGCTCCGCGCTGGTGCAGTACGGAGACACGGTGGTGCTGGTCACCGCCACCGCCGCCAAAGAGGCGCGCGAGAACATCGATTTCTTTCCGCTCACCTGCGACTACCAAGAGAAGACCTTCGCGGCGGGTAAGATCCCTGGTGGCTTCTTCAAGCGCGAGGGGCGACAGAGCGAAAAAGAGATCCTGAACTCGCGGCTCATCGATCGCCCGCTTCGTCCGTTGTTCCCCGACGGGTTTCGCTGCGAGACGCAGATCGTCGCGACCGTCCTGTCGTTCGACAAAGAGAACGACGCCGACATGCCCGCACTCATCGGCGCCTCGGCGGCGCTCCAGGTCTCCGACATTCCCTTCCACGGACCGATTGCCGGTATCCGCATGGGTCGGATCGGCGGACAGCTCGTCGTGAATCCGATGGCCTCGCAGTATCCGGAGAGCGAGCTCCAGCTGATCGTTGCCGGGTCTCGCGACGCGATCGTGATGGTCGAAGGCGGGGCGAAGATGCTGTCGGAGGACGTCATCCTCGACGCGCTGTTCACCGCGCACCGCGAGATGCAGAAGATCCTCGACCTACAGGACGAGTTGCAGAAAGCGCTCGGCAAGCCGAAGCGGACGGTCGTCGCGCCTCAGGTCGATGCCGCTCTGCAGAAGCGCGTGCATGATGCCGTGCTGCCCAAGATCCGCACGGCCATGGAGACCGCAGGGAAGCACGAGCGTAGCGATGCCGTGCGCCAGGTCCGATCCGAGTTGCTGGCATCGCTCGCCGCCGAGTTCTCCGACAGGGAACGGGAGATCAAGGCCTTCTTCGAAGACGCGCACTACGACGCCGTTCGTGGCCTCATCGTGGAGCAGCGGAAGCGGATCGACGGACGCGGGCTCACCGACGTGCGTCCGATCACGTCCGAGGTCGGCGTCCTGCCGCGCACCCACGGCTCGGCGCTCTTTACGCGCGGTGAGACGCAGGCACTGGTCGTTGCTACGCTCGGCACGTCGTCGGACGAGCAGAAGATCGATGCGCTCGGCGGCGAGGTCTACAAGAAGT
>CAZWAX010000377.1:0-5970 GCA_964631985.1 uncultured Polyangiaceae bacterium
GCCTGGTGAGGTCGCTGCCCCAGAACATGCGTTGGGGGCCGAACGAGTCGTAGATCTTCATGGCGTCTTGCCTCCGGGGGTCGGTGGGTTTCCGGCGGCCCTTGTGCTCAAATCCCGACGACCATGCAACCACGGCGCCGGAAGTTCTGGGGATGGGGATGGGAGGACGCGGGCCCGACCGCGGAGCAGCAGGAACGGATCGCGATGCTGCTCGCGGCGCGGCTCGGCATCGCCGTGCCGACCCTCGCCACGCCGCCGCGCATCGAGGACGTCACGCTCCGCGCGCCCCGGGTCACGCCACCGGCCGCGCTCGCGAGCCTGTGCTCGACGGCGCCGCTCGACCGCGCCGGCCACACCTACGGCAAGTCGTTCCGCGACGTCGTGCGCGGATTCGGTCGAGACTACGGCAATCCTCCCGACGTCGTTGCCTACCCGCGCGACGAGACCGAGGTGACGGCGGTGCTGGCGTGGTGCTCGGACGCCGGTCTCGCCGCCATCCCGTACGGCGGCGGGTCGAGCGTCGTCGGCGGCGTCGAGGCGCCGCCGGCCGGCGCGTTTCCCGGCGTCGTCTCGATCGATCTCGGGCGCCTCGATCATGTCCTCGAGATCGATCGCACCTCCCGCGCCGCACGCATCCAGGGCGGCGTGCTCGGGCCGGCGCTCGAGGACCAGCTGCGTCCGCACGGTCTCACGCTCCGGCATTTCCCGCAGTCGTTCGAGTTCAGCTCGCTCGGGGGCTGGATCGCGACGCGCTCGGGCGGACACTATGCGACGCTGCTCACGCACATCGACGAGCTCGTCGAGTCGCTGCGCGTGGTGACGCCGAGTGGGATCGTCGCGACGCGCCGGTTGCCGGCGTCGGGCGCGGGACCGAGTCCCGACCGCTTGTTCATCGGATCGGAGGGCATCTTCGGGATCATCACCGAGGCATGGATGCGCGTGCAGGCCCGGCCGGTCTTTCGCGCGTCGGCCTCCGTGACGTTCCCGACGTTCGCGGCCGGGGCGGGTGCCGTGCATGCGCTCGGTCAGACCGGGCTCCATCCGGCCAATTGCCGTCTCCTCGATCCCGGCGAGGCGATGACGTCGGGTGCGGGGAGCGGTGCCGAGGCCGTGCTGGTGGTCGGCTTCGAATCCGCCGATCATCCCCTCGACGCCTGGATGACGCGCGCCCTCGAGTGCTGCCGGGATCACGGCGGCACCGTGCCCGAGGGGGCGGGCCGCACGCGCACCGACGACGAGACGAGCCGCGAGGGTGCCGCCGGCGCGTGGCGCCAGGCGTTTCTCGACATGCCCTATCTGCGCGACGCGCTCGTCACGATGGGCATGATCAGCGAGACCTTCGAGACCGCCGTCACCTGGGATCGGTTCGCGGAGTTCCACGAGGGGGTCATGATGGCGACGACCCAGGCCGTTCGCCGCGTGTGCGGCGCGGGCATCGTCACGTGCCGTTTCACGCACGTCTACCCCGACGGCGTCGCGCCGTACTACACGGTGCTCGCGCCGTCGCGGCTCGGCAGTCAGCTCGCGCAGTGGGCGGAGATCAAACGGGCCGCCGCCGAGACGCTGCTCGCGCACGGCGGCACCATCACGCACCACCACGCGGTCGGCCGTGACCACCGGCCCTGGTACGACCACGAGCGTCCGGACGGCTTCGCGCGAGTGCTGGCCGCGACGAAGGCCACGCTCGACCCGCGGCGCGTGCTCAATCCGGGCGTGCTGCTGGGGTAGGAACGACGCGCGGAGGCTCGGACTGCCAGAAGTCGCGGAGCACGAAGGTGTTGGCCCAGCGCAGGTACTCCATGACGACCTCGCGGCTGTCGGCGCGCGAATGCCACCACGTGTCGGCGCGAAACGCATCGCTCGCCGGGGCGTGGACGCGCAGCGTGGTGCCTTCCGGCACGAGCCGGTGCAGCAGCCAGAAGGCGCGCCGGCCGTGGCTGCGGGACGTGACGTAGAGCAGGCTCGCCGGGCGGGTGGCGCGCGCGAAGCCCGCGATCGCCGCGACCTCGGTGTTCAACCCGTCGATCGGCGTGTCGAGCACCTGGATCGCGTCGCGGGGGACGCCGCTTTTCTCGAGCATGGCGACGACGAGCTCGTGGACCGGCAGCCAGGGAACGCCGAGTCGGCGCATCTCGTCGTCGAGCGGCTCGTCCTGCCAGCGCGCGAGCACGATGCGCCGACCGAGGCCCGCACGGTGCAGCGCGGCCACCTCCAGTGCTGCGGCGCGGGCGGACGCGAGCGAGACGACCATCACCTCCGCGGGCGCCGGCGGCTCGGCGACCGTGAGACCGTCGCCGATCGCGGTGAGCACCCGCGCGCGGCTCTGCCATGCGAGCAGCGCCAGCCCGAGGAGGATCGTCGCGATCCGCAGGCGCGACCTGCGGCGCACGGCCGCGGGATCAGGACCGGCGAACGCCATGGGGGTGCGATCGACGGGCCGCCCGGGTGACGGCCCGTCTCGTCACGCTACTTCAGCTTCTTCAGCGCCGCGTCCATGGCGGCGAGCAGCTGGGTGGGGTCCCGCTCGTCGTAGAAGTATTTGTACTCGGCGCGGGGCGCGGTGAGCGCCGGGTCGAGGGTGCCGTCCGAGCTCAGGAAATAGGTGCGGGGAATGTACTCGCCGTCGGGCGCGTACTTCTTGCTGAGCTCGGCGTTCTTGTCCTTGTCGAGCCGGATCGCGACGAAGCGCTTGGTCTCGTCGACGACCTTCTGGTCGTGGAACAGCTTGCTGTAGTTGGTGCAGTGCGGGCACCACTCCGTGTAGAAGACCAGGAGGACGGGCTTCTTGTCCTTCGTGGCGGCCGCGAGGCCGGCTTCGTAGGGCTGCCATTGGACCTTCGCGTCGTTCCAATCGCCGCCGGCGAAAGCCGCCGGAACCGCCGCCAGCAGCGCGGTCACGAGCAGGGTCACTCCGAGCATCCGTCGTCCGTTCGTTCGCATCTCGTCCTCCGTCATCCACCGGCGAGCTTCACGCGAAGCCCGTCGCGCTCGAGGAGCTCGGCGATGCGTTCGCGATGGTCGCCCTGGATGATGATCTCACCGTCTTTCGCCGACCCGCCGGTTCCGCACGCCCGTTTGAGTCGGCTCGCCAATGCCGCGAGCGCGTCGCGGCCGCCGGGGAGCCCGCGAATGATCGACACGGGCGTGCCGTTCCGCCCCTTCTTCTCGAGCCAGATGCGTACGGGATCGCGATTCACGGTCGCCGTGGGTGGCGGGCTCGGGCGTGCCGGCGGCGTGTCGCTACTGTAGACCAAGGTGTCGCCGTCGCGTGTCCGCCGGTCCATGCCAGCGCCACTTAGTGGCATTGCGCGGTGGGCGTCAATTGGATGCGGTCTGCTCAGTGACAGACGCGCGGCTGCTGCATCACGAGGCTGCCGCGGACGGTGAGGCGCTCGACGTGGTCGAAGATCGCTCCCGGATCCATGCGAGCGATGTCCGCCGCGACGTCGATGCCGATCAGCTCGTAGCGCTCACCGGTGAAGTAGTTGCCGAGGGAGACGCGCAAGCGACGCCGGGTCATTCGGTTGATGCGTCCGAAGGCCTCGTAGCGGAGCCGGTAGAGCTTCCCGTCGATCGACCGGGCGCGGATGTCGATGCGAAACGGATCGTTGTCGAGAACGCGTGTGACCACGAGCGGATCGGTGAGCGTGCCCTTGCCGTACTGGGGGTACATGACGCCGATCGACGTCGGTCGCGGTCTGGCCGGGCTCGTCGCGAGCGCGAGATCGCCGAGCTCGTCGTTCCAGCCGGCCTCCGCGCTCCCGTTGCCGACGACCCGAAACTCCGAGAACCCGAGCGGGCCACAGCTCGGGGAGTCGTCGTCGAGCGCGTCCGAGCCGAATCGACGTTCGAGCCCGTCGGGCACGTCGTCGCCGTCACTGTCGGCGACCAGGCGATCGGTCTCCCCGCCGTCGCGCCGCTGGTTGAGGTTGGGATCCTCCGCCGCGTCCGTCAGCCCGTCGTGATCGGAGTCGACGACGGCGGCGGCCTGCGCGTACCCGATGGTGTGCGAGTTCGAGCGTTCGCTCTCGATGCCGGTGTAGTCGTAGGCGCTGAGCGCGAAGGTGTACGTGGTCTCGACTTGCAGGTCGCCGACGATGCCCTCGAAGCGGCCGGTGCCGTCGTGGCGCGGGCGCGGGACGTCGATGGGCGGGCGCGCGTCGCCGCCGGAAGGTTGCACGTAGAGGCGATAGCCCGCGACCGACCCCTCGCCGTTTCCCGTCCATCGCACGGCGACCGCGTACGCCGACGCCTGCGAGGCGAGGCCTACGACCGAAAGCAGGACCGCCGTGGCGGCGTAGGGGGCGTGTCGTCGGAGCATGCTGGGCGAACTGACATTGCAACCCCCGAGCCACGACGACCCGAAACAATTCGTTGGTTTTTCAACTTCCTATGACCGGGGGGTCACTCCCGAGCAGTTACTTGGCCCGGCGAGCGTCGGGATATTGTCATGCGTCCGCCGTGTCGTCCAGCACGGGACCTGATGTGCGCGCGGGCGCCGCTCGACTTGACTGGTGGAGCGCAGAGGTATGAGGAATGAACAGGAATCTTCACTCGCCGTGTTGCCCCTTCGCCACCTCCTTGCGTCGGTGCTCGCTCTCTTCGTGATCGCGTGCGGTGGTGGAGGTTCGGGATCCGGAGCCGACGACGGTGCCGACGCGGGCGAGATGCACAGCGTGCTGGTGCGCTGGCGGGCCGTCGACGACGTCGAGGGTTACGTGATCCACTGGGGGCACGCCTCGGGTGCCTACTCCAACGCGCTCGATGTGGGAGCGCCCCTCGTGGATGCGCAGGGCGTAGTGAGCTTCCTGCTCGAGGAGTCGGGAGCGGGCGGCACGATCTTCTTCGCGCTCACCTCGTACGATGCGACGGGGCGGATGAGCGGCTTCTCGAACGAGCTCTCCGCCGTCGTGCCCTGACCCGCGTCGCGATCGGCGACACAACAGTTCGCGGCTCAGACGCCTGCGGCGCGGCGATGACCGCTGCTGCCGGGCGTCATTCCGGCGACGGCGCGGATGCGAACGCAGCCGCTCGCACCACGCCATGCGAAGCGGCGCGGCGGCGGTCCAACGCGCCGAAGCAGCGGCGCTTCGCGATCATCGTCGCGCGGCGTGAGCGCGCACGTCGTCCCAGCCGCGCAGGCGCTTGTCATGCCGCCCCCCGCCGGCACGTGGCTTGCCTACGTAGCGCGCCATGCTTCCCGCTCCATCGTTCCATCGCGCCGTCGAAACAGCACTCGCTGTGCTCGTGCTCGTGGGAACGATGACCGCGACCGCCGCGGCGTACGACGTGCGCATCGCGTGGTCGCCCGTCACGGGAAGCAGCGGCTACAAGATCTACGTCCGCGAAGGCAGCGCGCCGTTCGCCGCCGGTGAGGACGTCGGCGCGCGCGCGCCCGATGCCGACGGTGTGATCCGCTTCGTCCTCGCCGGCGTGACCGGACGTGCGACGACGTCCTTTGTCGTCACGAGCTACGATGGCAGCGGGGCGGAGAGCGGCCATTCGAACGAGCTGTCGATCCCGTATGCGACGGCGGCCGCCGTCGTCGACTCCGATGGCGACGGCCTCACCGACGCGGAGGAAGACCGCAACCTGGACATGGTGGTGAACGCCGGCGAGACGGATCCGCTCGTGGCCGACACCGACGGCGACGGCGTCCAGGACGGGATCGAGGTGGCCCAGGGCAGCGATCCGCTCGACCCGGACGATCGCACGCCGCGGACGGCGAGCCCGACCCCGACGCGCACCGCCACGTCGACCGCGACGGTGACCCCGACGACGACCCGGACGAGCACCCCGCTCCCGACCGCGACCCGCACGGCGACGGCGCTGCCGAGCGCGACGCGGACCGCGACGGCGGTGCCGACGGCCACGCGTACCAGCACGCCGGTGCGGACGGCGACGACGACGCCCACGCCGACGACGACACCGACCAAGACCGCCACGCCGCTGCCCACCACGACCGTGACC
>CAZWAX010000378.1:0-5968 GCA_964631985.1 uncultured Polyangiaceae bacterium
CTCGAGGACATCGACGACTTCACCCTGCCGATGCTGCTCGGGATGGACCCGCCCGATCACGGCCGGCTGCGGGCGACCATCAGCCGGGCGCTCACGCCGCGCCGGGTCGCCATGCTCGAGGCGCCCGTCCGGGAGCAGTGTCGGTCGCTGGTAGGCGCCATAGCGCCCCTCGGGCGCGCCGAATTGATCGGCGACTTTGCGGGACGGCTTCCCATGTGGGTCATCGCGCGTCTCCTGCGCGTGCCCGACGGCGATCAAGACGAGCTCCGCCGGCTCGCCGACGTCATGGTGCATCGCGACGACGGCACGCGCGGCGTCCCGCCCGCGGGCAAGGACGCCGCGGCCCGGATCTACGCCTACTTCGAGCGGCTCCTCGCCGAGCGCGGAACCGACGACGCCGACGATCTCCTGAGCCTGCTGCTCGCCGCCGAACGCGCCGGCGAGATCTCGCACCTCGAGATCGTCGGCTTCTGCTTCCTGCTGATCATCGCCGGCAACGAGACCACGACCAAGCTCCTCGGCAACCTCGCCGACCAGCTGACGCGCCATCCCGAGGCCCAGGCCCTGCTCGTCGCCGAACCGGCGCGGATCGCGAACGCGGTCGAGGAGATGCTGCGCTACGACACTTCGACCCACATGATGGCGCGCACGCTCACCCGCGACGTCGAGCTGCACGGCCGTCGCATGGAAGCCGGCCGCAAAGTCGCCCTGCTGCTCGCGTCGGCGAACCGCGACGAGCGCCGCTGGCGCGACGCCGACGTCTTCGACGTGACCCGCGACACCGCCGATCATCTCGCGTTCGGCTTCGGCGTCCACTTCTGCCTCGGCGCGGCGCTCGCCCGCCTGGAGGCCCGCGTCGCCATGGAAGAGCTGCTGGCGCGCCTGCCCGACGTGGCGGTCGACACGACCGGTCTGGTGCGCGTCCACTCGGGGAACGTGCGCGGGTACAGCATGGTGCCGGTCACGTTCACGCCGCGGTAGCGACTCGTAGCTCTCGCATCACGCGGACCGTCAGCGTGAGGCCGTGAGCATGGCGCTGCAGCACATCGAGCAGGCGATCGTGTTCCTGCGCGGACACAAAGTGCTGCTGGACACTGATCTCGCGACACTCTACGGCGTCGATCTCAAGGCCCTGAACCAAGCGGTGCGGCGCAACGCCGATCGGTTTCCGCATGACTTCATGTTCCAGCTCACGCCCGAGGAGGCCGCTTCTCTAAGGTCACAAACTGTGACCTTAGAGACCAGCCAACGGGGCAAGCACCGGAAGTACCTTCCGTACGCCTTCACGGAGCAGGGCGTTGCGATGACATCGAGCGTCCCTCGAAGTCCTCGTGCCATTCGAGCGAACATCGAAATCATGCGCGCGTTTGTTCGACTGCGACGCATGCTGCAAGCCAACGACACGCTGGCACGGAGGCTCATGGCGCTGGAACGAAAATACGACGCGCAATTCCGCGTCGTCGCCGGCGCGGGTCGGGACGCGCGGCACCGGAGAGCGACAATCGTCGGCTACGCGCCGCCTGCCCTCGCGTCAGGTTCAGGCAGCCGCGCTCTGCTGCAGCACGAGATCGCGCCCAGGGGCGACGATACGCAAGAGCTCGTCGAGCTTCTCGATGGTCGGGACGGCGAGTCCCCGTTCGTATCGCGCATAGGTGCTGCCGGACTTCGATCCCAGGCGATCCGCCACCTGCGCGAGCGAGAGCCCGCTCTTGTGTCGTTGTCGCCGCAACAGGAGGCCGACCATGCGGCGCCCGTCGGAGGAACCGACTTCGAAGCCGTCGCGCCCCACCGGCTGGACCTCGACGCTGAAGTCCTCCCGATCGACCATGGTCACGAACCAGTCCGCGATCATGGCGAGGGCTTCCTTGCGGGATCGTCCCTGCGTGAGCGCATCGCAGACCGGGACTGCCGCGAGCCAGAAACCTCCGCTCCTGCGAAGCACGCCTTGGAATCTCATTGCTGGATCCTTGCGGCGCGCATCAAGAGTTCGCGCACCAGCTTCTCGTTGATCTCCTGAGGGCTCCACGGCGTGTACCCGTCGATGTGGCCCGGGACAAGCGCCGGAGCGGCGCGGACTATCGGCCGAAACCCGGCAATACGCTCATCGAGAAGCGACCGGCAGCATCGACGACCGAGAAGCCGGCCCCAAGGCGGATGCAACTCTCCTCGGGCCCACGTACGTACTCGTAGACCCCGATTGCTCCACCCAATGAGGGTGGCGTCCCGTTCGCGTCCGCAACGACGCCGGCGAGAAGGCATCCGGGGTTCACGACGATCGTCCCGACGGCGATCGGGCCGTTGCCAACGATCACATCCTCGGGAAAGAGCTGATTTGGACCGTCGGGGGGGCGATTGCTCGGAAATGCGACCTGAAGGAGGGCGGTCCGCTCCGGAGGAACCGCGACGGCGAACCGGTCGGTCGGCGGCGCCGGACTGCCGGCTCCACCGGGCGCTATCGACGGATCGGTCGAGAACCAGAATGCGAGGGCGCCGGCACTGACCGGCTCCCCTTGCGGATCGGTGAAATTTCCCGTGACCACCACCGGCACCTCCAGCGCGAGATCGAGCTGCGTATCGCCGCTCACCGACGTCAAGATCGCGCGCTCACGGAGTCCGGACGCTGCCCCTCCGGATTGTGCGCGAACCTGCAGATCGGCGGCCGGGACCAACAGCTCATACTCCACACTCGCGCCCAGGCCTCCCGCCATCTCCACCGAGAACGTGGAGGTGCAACCGTTGCCGAAGTCGGAAACGTACGCACCCACCGACACCGAGACGCTGGTCGACACGGGGTCCAGATTCGTCACCGTTCCGAAGAGACGGAAAAGCGTGTGGCTTTCGATCTGAACCGTCCCGAGATCGACGTCGGCGCCCGCAATCGTGATCGGATCGAGCTCGACGGGCTTCAGGCCCGACGGGCAGCCCGTGTTTATGTGCAGGTGGTACGTGCCATCAGGGAGCGGGAGGGCGACCTTCCCATCGGCATCCGGGGCCGCCGAGGTGGAAAAGATCGACCTCCCAAGTTCGCGAACCTGGGCGACGAGGCTTGCCGGCCCACTCGGGCCTGCGATCGGCACCCCCCCGGGACCGAGGAGCTGCACTTTCAAGACATGAGTCGGCCGGAGCGTCACCGGACGATCGGGATCGCATGCCGCCGGGATCTCGTCGAATTGGTTCTGCAACAATTCGACGGTGTTGCCTGGACCGAGGCGCGCCCCACCGAACTCGACGAAATACCGATCGGTGGGGCAACCCACGATGCCCGACGAGCACGCTTGTGCGCTCGGTAGGCTCGCGGCGGTGCGCAGGACGTTGACACCGTCGGTCACCGTGATGTTTCCGCTGCCATCGACGTCGCACGTGGCGATCGAGCAGGGTGACGAGAGCTGGGCCGATGCGCGCAAGACGTTCACGCCATCGGTCACGGTGACTGTTCCGCTCCCGTCCGCGTCACCGCATACTTCCGCCACGGCGAGCGCCGGGATCAGCAAGAGCACGACCCAAAGGATGCGCTGCACGTCAGTGATCCCGCAGAAAGTTCACGATCCGGTCGACGACGAGTCGACGCCGTCGCCGCTCACGAGATCGCTGTAGTCGGTGATCGCGCATCCCTGCCGATATTCCTTCTCCTTGGCCTCATCGCTGTCGACGAAGCGTTCGGTGTCGGCGCGGGCGATGCTCGCCGCACAGAGCAAACTTCCAAGCAAGCAGATGGCCGACGATCGCGTCATCACGAGCCTCCTCCTCCAAAGGGGTCGCGACGATAGGGTGGTACGAGCGGCGCGCGCAAGCAGAATCATCCCGCTGGCGAACCTATGGATGCGACTCCTGCGCCAATGCGGATCAGTCGCGCGCCGCCGATGATCTTCTCACGTCGGGCTACGCTGCCGGGCTGCCGATCTTCGTGAATTGCGCCAGCGCCGCCTCGAGGTCGTCGGCAATCTCGGTGGCGATCACATCCGGAGGCGGCAAGGAATCGGGTCCGTAAGAGATCGAGGCTGAGCTTGCCGTCAGTCCCTTCCTGTAGCTTTCGAAGATAGCCGCTACGCAGATGCATCCCCTTTGCAGCCGTCACAGCACGGATTCGCGGGTTGGCCATCATCCTCCAACCCGATACGGCGAACGCCTCCCGTGGCACGAGCCGGGCACGCATGGAGCTCGTGCCGCGGGTGGGACGAACGCCTACCCCTCGCGCAACGGCAACCACGGCGCCCGCCGCCGCACCACGTCGATCACCCGCTGCGGCACGAGGCGCATCGCCAGCGTCGCGAGGCGATTGAAGCCTCCCGGGATGCACTCGTCCTTGCCCGCGAACAGCGCACGCAGGCCGGCGTCGGCGACCCGGCCCGCATCCATCATCACGCCGAAGCGGCGGGCGCGGTCCATGTCGACGACGTTCGGGTCGTAGAGGCCGGTGTCCGTCGCGCCGGGCGCGAGGCACGTGACGGTGACGCCGTAGGGCGCGAGCTCGCTCCGGAGCGCGGCCGCGAAGGTGCGGAGGTAGGTCTTGCTGCCGCCGTAGTAGGCGATGCCGGGAAAGGCGCGCCAGGCCGAGATGCTCGACGTGAGCAGGATGCGGCCGCGCCGCCGCGATCGCATGTCGCGCGCGAAGTGCGTGCAGAGCAGCGACGGCGTGACGACGTGGAGCTGCAGCATCGCGTTCGCCTTCGCGGGGTCGGCGTCGGCGACCTCGCCGAAGAAGAACATGCCGGCGTTGATCACGAGCACGTCGACCTCGACGCCGAGCGCCCGGACGGCGGCATGCAACTCGGCGGCGGCTTCCGGACGCGCGAGGTCGCAGACGATCGGGTGCACGACGGTGCCGTGCGCGGCGAAGATCTCGCGCGCGATGGCGTCGAGGCGGGCGTGGTTCTCGCTCACCAGGACGAGCGCGTAGCCTTTGGCGCCGAGCCGGCGCGCGATCTCACGCCCGATACCGGAGCAGGCGCCGGTGACGACGGCGCAGGGCGGGGCCGCGACGTTACTCGTAAAGCTTCTTGACCTTCACCTTGCCGGGGAAGGCCTGCAGACACAGCTCGCAGAGCGTGCACTCGTCGAGGTTCTCGTCGACGATGCGGAGGGAGCCGTCCTTCTCCTGCGCGAAGATGTTCACCGGACAGACCTCGGTGAGCTTCTTGGCGGTAGCCGCGTCTTTGGCCGCGGCGGCGTCGACCTCGACGTTGATGAACATGCCGTTCGGCATCGCGCGCTCCTAGTGGCCCGCCTGCGCGAGGCGCTGCTTCACGAGCCCGGGGATGTCCTCGATGCGCTCGGCGACGGAGATACCGGCGGCGTTCATGCGCTCGATCTTGTCGGCGGTGGTGTCGGCCTTGCCCTCGACGATGGTCCCGGCGTGGCCGAACCGCATGCCGGGCATCTCGTCCATGAAGCGGCCCGCCATGAAGGCGATGATCGGGAGCCGCGACTTGTGCTCGCGCACCCAGTCGGCGAGCTCGGCTTCCATCCGGCCGCCGGGCTCGGAGTAGATGGCGATCGCCTTGGTCTCGGGATCGGCCTCGAAGAGCGGCATGAGCTCGGCGTAGGTGGAGCCGATGATGGCGTCCCCGCCGATCGACACGCAGGTGCTCTGACCGTAGCCGGCGGCGCTGAGCGTGTTGGCGATCTCGGTGGTCATCCCGCCCGAGCGCGACATGATGCCGATCGACCCCTTCTTGAAGGCGCGCCGAACGTTCACCGCCGGTCCGCCGAGGCCGCCCATCTTGGCTTCGTCGGGCGAGAGCACGCCGAGACAATTCGGGCCGATGATGCGGGCCCCGCGCAGCTTCGCGAGCTCGACCATCTGGGCGACGTCGGCGCGCGGGATGCGCTCGGTCACGATGACGATGAGCTTCACCCCCGCCTCGATCGCCTCGAACACGGCATCCTTGGTGAACTTCGGCGGGACCGTCACGATCGAGCCGTCGACGTGCTGCTTGCTCGTGATGTCGCGCACGCAGTCGTAGACCGG
>CAZWAX010000379.1:0-5967 GCA_964631985.1 uncultured Polyangiaceae bacterium
CCGGTTGCCGCGCATCGTCGCCGGGGTGCTGGTCGGCGCCGCGCTCGCGACCGCCGGGGCGCTCCTGCAGGCCGTCGTCCGGAATCCGCTCGCCGACCCCGCGCTCATGGGCATCACCGCGGGCGCCGGTCTGGGGGGCCTGATCGGCATCCTGCTCTTGCCGGAGTACCGGCACGCGCTTCCCGCGTGCGCGTTTCTCGGCGGCCTCGGCGCGACCGCCGTCGTGCTCGGCGTCGCGTGGACGGGCCGCGGCCTCATGGTACCGCTGCGCATCATGCTGAGCGGCGTCGCCGTGCAGGCGCTGCTCTTCTCGGCGGTGGCGCTTCTCACCTACGCCTTCGCCGACCGGGCGCCGGCGTTCGTCGCGTTCACGATCGGCTCGCTCGCGGGCGTCGGCTGGCGCGACGTCGGGCTCGCGCTCGCGCCGACGCTGGTCGGCGTCACGCTCGCGTTGGCGAGCACGCGCGGCCTCAATCTCCTGTTGCTGGACGACGCGAGCGCGAGTGGTATCGGGCTCCACGTCGAGCGCGCCCGCCTCGGCGCGGCCTGCCTCGCGGCCCTGCTCGCGGCGGGTGCGGTCAGCGTCGCGGGTCTCGTCGGCTTCGTCGGCCTCGTCGTCCCGAACGCGGTGCGTTTGCTGACGGGACCCGATCATCGCGTGCTGCTACCTCTCTCGGTGCTCGGGGGCGCGGGGCTGGTCGTGCTCGCCGACGCGGGGGCGCGCACGGTGGCGGCGCCGCTCGAGCTCCCGGTCGGGGCGTTGTTGGCGCTGATCGGCGGGCCGTACTTTCTCTTCGAGCTCTGGCGGCGCGTCGTGTGAGCGACTTGCTCCTCGCGCGCGGGATCCACGCGCGCCATCCGACGAGCGACCGCGACGCGCTCCGCGACCTCACCCTCGGGGTCGCGCGCGGCGAGATTCTGGCCGTCGTCGGGCCGAACGGATCCGGGAAGTCGACGACGCTCGCGGTCTTGGCGAACGCACTCCGCCCGCGCCACGGGACGGTCCACCTCGACGGCACCGACGTGCGCCGGCTCGGCCGGCGGCCGTTTGCGCGCCGGGTCGCGCGTCTGGCCCAGAACCCCGTCTGCCCGGAGGGGCTCACCGTCGAGCAGCTGGTCTTCTGCGGACGGCATCCGCACCGGCGTCCGTTCGCGGGGCCCGCACTGCGCGATCGCGAAGTCGTGCGTGCCGCGCTCGATGCCGTCGACGCGGTCGCCATTCGCGAGCGCGAGGTGCAGACGCTCTCGGGGGGCGAGCGCCGGCGCGCGTGGCTCGCGATGGCGCTCAGCCAGGAGTCGGAGATCCTGTTGCTCGACGAGCCGACGGCGGCGCTCGATCTCCGACATCGCCACGAGCTGCTGGCGCTCTTGCGGCGTCTCCGCGCCGACGAGGGCCGGACGCTCGTCGTCGTCGTCCACGACTTGGACGAAGCCGCCGCGATCGCCGACCGGGTGGCGATCATGCAGGGCGGGCGGCTCTACGACGTCGGTACGCCGGTACGCTGCTTCGTCCCGCGCATGCTGCGCGACGTCTTCGGCGTCGTCGCGGACGTGGCCTGGGAAGGCGGCCGCGTCCGCGTGACCGTCCACGGCGCCGTCGGCGCCGGCTGAACCCGTCACGATCAGAGGAGAACGAGCGATGCGATCCAATGCCGAGATGCCGTCCGAGATCCTGGAATGGCAGGTCCGCCTCCGCCGCTGGACCATGGAGCAGCGCGACGGCGCGCCGCACGCCGGCGTCGCGCCGCTGCTGGTCGTGCGCCATCCCGGCGTCGGGCCGGGGGTGTCGGTCCACGGCATCATCTGCGGGCTCCTGCCGCGCGCCGAGGCGCTCGACGCCAAGACCCGCGAGCTCCGCGCCATCTACGAGGACGAACGCACGAAGGGCACGCGCGCGATCTACGACCGCGGCATCGTCTATCTGAGGGAGTACTACCGGAGCGCCGACGCCTTCGATCGGAGCAGCATCACGACCTTGCTGCCGACCGACGCGCCCGCGGTCGAAGCGCTGCGGCTCGACCCGAGCTGCGCGCTCGTCTTCTACGTCTTCGAGCTCGAGGCCACGGCGGAGGAGTCACGCTATCGGTGCGTGCAGATGAGCTGCCAGGCCGAGCTCCACGACTCCGGGCCGATCTACGAGAACGTGTGGTGGCACAACACGCTCTTCCACGGGATGGTGGAGGATCACGTCGTCGTGCGGTTTCGGCATGGGCGGTCGGACACCACCGCCTGGGGCACCTTCAAGCCCATCGCAGGTTGCTGAAAAAGGGCCATCTGCCGCGTTGCTCCCTCCTTCGCTTGTGCGGCGTAGCTCCGCTACGCCTCCGCGCTCAGTCAGTCGCGCCTTGCAGCTGACCCTTTTTGAGCAACCTGCGGGGGGTGCCTGGTGCGCGTGGTGGGGCGTCGCTTTGCTCCGCCCGTCATTGGGAAGCCATCGAGTCAACGAGGGCATCCGCGGTTAGGGAGCGGGGGGCGTGGTGCTCGTGTCGAGGAGGCGGGTGAGGATGGTTTCGATCGCGGCGATGCGTTCGTCGCTGTAGCCGCTCGCGATCAGCTGCACGACGCCGTGGCGGTCGAGCACGTAGTGCGCCGGCATGCCGGCGGCGCCGAAGCCTGCCAGGGTCCGGGCCGTCGGGTCGTAGAGCACGCGCATGGTGTGGCCGGGCACCACCTCGGCGAGAAATCGGTCGGCGTCGGCGCGCGCGGCGTCGATGACGACCGTCACCACCACCACCCCGCGGGCGGCGTGCCGCCGCCCGAGGGCCTCGAGCGCGGGGAGCGCCGTCCGACAGGCGACGCACCAGCTCGCGGTGAAGTCGAGGATGACGACCTCCCCCCGAAAGCTCGCGAGCGCGACCGGACGGCCCGCGCCGTCCACGAGCGTGAAGTCCGGCGCCGCATCGCCCACCCGGACGGTGGCGAGCGCCGGCGCGGCGGCCAGCAGCAGCACGGCGAGCAGCGCGACTCCGGAGCGGAATGACGATGAGCGGCGCACGACGGCCGCTGTGGCTATGCCGTGGGCCAGGTGCTGTCAACGTGCCCGCTCCGCGCCTTTACTCGGAGGGAGCCTCTCACTAGGAGTCGCGCGAGGGAGGCCGGATGCACGACAAGTTCACCCACATGACCCCCGAGCTCTACGCGTACCTCGTCGACCGTCGGAGCGAGCGGGACGCCGTGCAGGAAGCGCTCATCGCCGAGACGGCGGCGCTTGGCGGCGTCGGGATCATGCAGATCGCCCCGGAGCAGGGCGCCTTCATGACGCTGCTCGCGCGCGCAATCGGCGCCCGCCGCATGATCGAGGTCGGCACGTTCACGGGCTACAGCGCGCTCTGCCTCGCCCGCGCGCTGCCGGCGGACGGGACGCTCCTCTGCTGCGATCTCAACGAGGAATGGACGACGATCGCGCGCCGCCACTGGCAGGCGGCGGGCGTCGCCGACAAGATCGAGCTCCGGCTCGGGTTGGCGCTCGAGACGCTGCGGAGCCTGCCGCGTGCTCCGCTCGTCGATCTGTCGTTCATCGACGCCGACAAGGAGGGCTACCGCGCGTACTACGAGGAGATCCTGCCGCGGACGCGACCGAACGGGTTGATCCTGTTCGACAACGTGTTGTGGTTCGGGCGCGTGCTCGATGGCGACAGTACCAACACCGACGCTCGCGCCATCCAGGAGCTGAACGACTTCCTCGTGACCGACGTGCGGGTCGAGTCGGTGATGCTGCCGATCGCCGACGGTCTCACGATCTGCCGGAAGCGCGCGTGAGCGACCCGCGCATCGACGCGTTCCCGTGTGAGCGCGCCGAGGTGCGGCCGGGCGTCACACTCGCCTTCGTGCGCGCCGGCGTCGGCGGTGCGCCGCTGCTCCTGGTGCACGGCTGGCCGGAGACCCGTCGCATTTGGTGGCGCAACATCGCACCGCTCGCGGCGGCCGGCTTCGAGGTGATCGTTCCCGATCTCCGCGGCTTCGGCGACTCGAGTGTGGCGCCCGACGGTTGCTACGACCTGGCGGCACACGCGCGCGACCTGCACGCCCTCGTGCGCGAGGTGCTCGGGCATGCCCGCTGCGTCGCCGCCGGCGGCGATCTCGGCGGCGCCGTCATTCAGGACTTGGGTCTCCGCTTCCCCGGGTTCGTGACTCGGCAGTGCGTCTTCAATTGTCCGTTGCCGCCGCTCCGCGACGCCTACGTCGCCGCCGGCCTCGACCCGCACGTGAGCACGCGGGTCCGGCAGGCCGCCGACTACTACGTGCGTCAGGGGCGCGACGCCGATGCGCTCGCCGCCGAGCTCGCCACGCCCGAGCTCCGCCGCCGCTACGTCGCGACCTTCTACGGGTCGCGCTTCTGGGCGTCACCCGGCCGTTTCACGCCTGCCGACGTCGACTTCCTGACGGCGCCCTTCGCCGACGCCGCGAAGCTCCGTGCCGGCTTCGGGAACTACGAGTCCGCGCTCGGCACCCGTGCGCTTTCCGAGCCGCCGCGCTTCCTCGAGACCAATCCGGTCCCGACGCTGATCCTCTTCGGCCCCGACGACCACGTGATCTATCCCGACTTCCCCCGCCGCGCCGAGGTGGTCTTCACCGAGCGCATCGGTCCGTTCGTGGTCGAGGGCGCCGGCCACTTCCTGCAATGGGAGCGCCCCGACGTCCTGAACCAAGCGCTCAAATACTTCGAGGCCGAGGGCGAGGACCGACGAACGCCGCGCCGATGAGGCGGCTCGAGGTGGCGATGCGCGCTCGATCGATCCGTCGCGGGCAGGAGCGGCTACAGGCCGAGGAGCAAATTCAGCGCGAGGCCGAGCACGAAGAGGCCGCCCGCGAGCCGGTTGTGGTAGAAGGCGAGCGACACGTACCACAGGGGCCAGAGGCGGTAGCCCGGTGGCGGTCCCGCCGGCTTCGGCGTGCTGTAGGCGCGGAGCACGGTGAGCAGGCGCGGAATCGCGAGCGCCACCAGGAGGACGCCCACCCCGAGCGTGCCTTGCAGCACCAGCGCCGCGACGATCGCGTAGAACGCGACCATCAACACTTGATTCAGGCGCAACGAGGGCTCGCGCCCGAGGATCACCGGCAAGGTCCGGATGCCGCGGCTGCCGTCCTGCTCGTACTTGTCGACGTGCTTCCCGATCAGGACCGTCGTCACGATCAGCGCGTAGGGCACCGAGGCGAGCCAGATCCACGACGGCAGCGTGCCGGCCGTCACGTAGTAGGTGCCGCCGATCATGAGCGGCCCCCACACGACGAACACGCCCGGCTCACCGAGCCCGTGGTGCTTCAGCTTGAGCGGCGGGGCCACGTAGAAGACGCTGATGAAGAGGCCCGCGAGCGCAAAGGCGGCGACCGGCCAGCCGCGCGCCGACATCAACCAGAGGCCGATCGCGAGGTCGGCGAGGTTGCAGGCGAGGATCGTCGCGATCAGGCCTTCCTTGGAGATCAGGTTCGAGAAGAGCGGATGCGGTGCGTACTGCGTCCGCACGTAGCTCTCGGTGTCGACGCCGCCGATCGTGTCGAAGTAGTCGTTGATCATGTTGTTGGTCGCGTGCGCGAGCACGAGGCCGGCGACGGCGAGCGCGAAGTAGCCCCAGTGTGTCGCGGGGGCGGTCGCGGCGGCGAGCAGCCCGCCGATCAATGCCGAGGTGATGGTCATCGAGAACACGCACGCGCGCGTGATCAGCAACCAGCGCGACACGCCGTCCATGCTGCGCCCGCGCGGCAGGTTGCCGGTGGCGATGATCTGCCGCCAGTTGTCGAGCAAGGTGCCCGGCGACACGGGCGTTTCTTCCGAGGACCGAAGCGACGCGGCAGCGACACCAGCAGGTTGGCTCATGGCGGGCGTTTTAGCGGCTCACGTCGGTGGGTCAAGTTCGCCCTCGCGCTGACACTTTGCACGGAGGTCCGTGCGCGTGGGGGTGAGGCGATGGCGTTCGCTGGCTCAGCAGAGCCTGGGCCACGCACCGCTCAAGGGCACCATGCGCAGGG
>CAZWAX010000380.1:0-5960 GCA_964631985.1 uncultured Polyangiaceae bacterium
CGGAGCGCGTGGAGAAGGACGACCGGATCGCGCGGCCGGGCGCGGACCGACGCCGCGCTGGCGGCGAGCGCGCGCTCGGCGTCGCCGCGCAGTTGATGGACGGTCGCGAGATAGCTCTGCGCCTCGTAGACGTGAAAGCCGTGCTGGACGGCGCGCTCGAGCGCGGGGATGGCGCGGGTGAAATGCGCATCGCGCGCCGCCGTGTCGCTCGTGCGCTGTGCCAACGCGAGCTCCAGGCGGCCGATCCAGAGCTGGGTCTGTCCCGGCCCGCGTTGCGACTCGCCGGCCTCCGCTCGCCGCAGATAGCCGAGCGCGATGCCGAGGTCGCCGCGCCGCTCGTAGTGCTCGGCGAGCTTCTGCCACTCGCTGTCGAACCAGACATCGCCGTCGAGGCAGAGCGCGGGCGCCGTCGCCGTCGCCGGCTCGCAGTAGGCATGGTTCACGAAGACGCCGGCGAGGAGCAGCCCGCCGGCGAGCGCCGCCGCCGGCCGCCAGTCCTCGCGCGGCAGGATGCGGATCGCCCAGTCGACGACCGCGGCGGCGAAGATCATCAGGAAGGGCACCGCCGGCATGCGATAGCGTGACCGCACGTAGAAGAGCGCGATCACTCCGAGATAGCCGAGGCAGACGACGTACAGCGGCCGCGCCGCCCGGTGCCACGCGGCCAGGACGAGCCCGAGCAAACCGAGCGAGCCGACGAGGGCGAAGCTCGTGCCGCCCCACAGCCAGGGCATGTACTGCGCCCGGATGAAGGCGAAGTGGTAGCTGTCGGGGATTTCGTAGCTGTTCCAGAGGACGGTGACCTTCTTGGCCGTGGTCGTGACGAAGTCGATCGGGTGCGCGAGGGCCCAGCCGGCGGCGCGGCCCACCCAGTGCCGCGACCCGCCCGACGGCGTGAGCGCGTGGCCGGCGTCGCGCTCGGCGAGGATGCGCGAGTCGCCCTCCTCGAACTCGGGCACGTCGCGGAGACCCTTCGGCCGCCCCGAGAGTCCGGTCGTGAGCGGGTTGTTGCCGAGGTAGAGGTTCAGGCCGGCGTCGCCGCTGGTCAGCATGAAGCCGCCGCCCCACCAGCTGTTCCAGGCGATGATCGGGCCGAGCGCGGCGAGCGCGCCGCCGAGGAAGAGCGTGGCGAGCCGGCGCGCTTGCGCCCGCGGCATGCCGCGCATCCACGCCGCGTAGAGGGCGAGGCCGACCAGCGCCAGCAGCCACTGGCCGACGCCGATCACCGTGACCCCGAAGACGAGCCCGGCGGCGAGCATCAGGCGAGGCCGGCGCTCGGCGAGCGCGCGGAGGAACCAGTGGAAGCCGAGCAGGCCGCCGAAGATGAGGAGCGCGGTCTTCCCGAGCGAGATCTCCTCGAGGAGCATCGGCCCATAGGTCGCGAACAGGAGGGCCGCGATCAGTCCGACCCGCCGGTTGAAGATCTGGGTACCGACGATCGCGACCAGCCCCGTGCTGGCGCTCCCGAGCAGGATCTGGATGACCCGGGGGGGCCAGGGCGACGTCCCGAAGACGGTCTGGACCGTCGCGAGATAGTAGGCGTAGAGCGGCGATTGGTAGAAGTGGCGCGACGGGAACCAATTGCCCGCGACGATCTCGGCGGCCCAGACCTGGTAGCCGCGCGCGTCGATGTTGTCGATTTGTAGGTACGGGGTGGCCGTCATCTGCGCGAGCGCGACGGCGCGGATGACGAGAGCGATCCCGACGACGACGGCGACCGCAGGCCAGTGCACCGGCTCACCGGCGGGCCAGGTGGGCCACTCGAAGGCGACGCGCGGCCGCGAAGGTGCGATGGCTCGCGGCGCGCTCGGCCGGTCGGCAGGTGCCGAGGCCGTCTCCGACCGCTCGCGTTTCTCGCGCGCCTTCTTCCCCATGTTCGTCGAGTCTACACGGGGGACTCTCCCCCCTCATTGCACGCGGCAACGCTCGCGTGCAGCACATCCCCCGGCTCGCTTCGCTCGGCCGCGAGGTCCGCGCGCGGAGCTCGCGGCTGGTCACGCCTGCAACCCGCGCGTCGCCGACCCGAGTCGGCGACGCGCGGGTGCGGGTGTCAGTCGGCCTTGTCCTTGTAGATCCCGGCGTCGTTCTTGGTCGCCGGGGCGCCGTAGCTCGCTTCCCAGCACACGCCGTCGCTGTTCTTCAGCTGGACGCGGACCGGCAATCCGATCGGCGGCGCCGCCGGATCGGGCAGGTTGTCCTTCAGACCCTTCACCTGGATCTTGGCCTTGCCCGTGGTGCCGGCCTTCAAGCTCAGCTGCTGTACGCCGTCGGGCGTGAGCTCCTTGTCCTTGTAGGTGAAGCCGGTCGGCTTCGCCTGCCAGCACGGCCGGCCCGCGCAGGTGCCGCCCGCCGGCATGCGCGTCCGCGCGTACAGGCTGCCGTTCGAGTAGACGCAGAGGACGTAGTCGGTAGTCGTGAGCGGAGTGCCGAAGTCGGCGAGTGTAGTCAGCGCGCCCTTCATCCACTTCCACTGCATACGGTCCTTGAGGTCCGGGCTCTTGTTGGTGATCGCCACCTGCGCCTTGCCGGATTCGACCGGCAGACGGCAGCCGGTTTCTGGCGTCGGCGAGCAGCCGAACTCGGTCTGACAGGTCGACGAGCAGCCGTCGCCGTTGCTGACGTTGCCGTCGTCGCATTGCTCGTTGCAGCCGCCGTCGGTCGAGCCGTCGCCGCACTGGGTGGACTCGCCGCTGCAGGTGCCGGCGACGCACATGTCGGCGGTCGTGCAGACCGCCGCGTCGTCGCAGGTGGTGCCGTCCGGCTCGACGGCGTCGGTCGGGCACGTCACGACCGAACCGGTGCAGGTCTCGGCCATGTCGCAGTCGCCGGCGTCGGGACGGCAGACCGTGGTCGGCGGCTCGAGCGCATCGGGTCCGCAGGTGGTGGTGGAGCCGTCGCAGGTCTCGGCGACGTCGCAGGGACCGGCCGCGGGACGGCAGACCTCACCCGCGGGGTGGATGGCGTTCGCCGGGCAGGCGGCGGTCGATCCGGTGCAGGTCTCGACCGCGTCACACGGTCCGACGCCGGCGCGACAAACCTCGCTCGAGGCCTTGAAGGCGTTGCCCGGGCAGGTCGCGCTCGATCCCGTGCAGTTCTCGACGAGGTCGCAGACGCCAGCCGCGCCGCGGCAGATCGCCGAGCTCGCCGCGAAGGCATCGGGCGGACACGTGGCGCTCGAGCCGGAGCAGGTCTCGAAGAGGTCGCAGATGCCGGCCGAGGGACGGCACTGAGTGCCCATCGGGGAGAGTGCGTCGGCCGGGCAGGTGGTGCCCGACCCGGTGCAGCTCTCGGCCGGGTCGCACGGGCCGCTCGAGGCACGGCACTCGGTCGTGTTCGCGGCGAAGCCGTCGGTCGGACAGTCGACGGCGCTGCCGGTGCAGGACTCGGCCACGTCGCACTCACCGGCCGACGGCCGACACTCGGTGGTCGCCGGTTCCAGGACCTCGGCGGGACACGCAGTCGCCGCGCCGTCGCAGTTCTCGGCGATGTCGCAGGTGCCCGCCGCCGGGCGGCATACGGTGGTCGACGGCTCGGCCGCGTCGGCCGGGCATGCCACCGCGGACCCCGTGCAATTTTCGACCGCGTCGCAGACGTCGACGCCGGGGCGACAGACGGTGGTCGTCGGCTCGAAGGTGTCGGCGGGGCAGGCCGCCGCAGACCCGGTGCAGTTTTCGGCCGCATCGCAGACGTCGGCGACGGGGCGACAGACGGTGGCACTCGACTGGAAGGAGTCGGCCGGGCAGGCCGCCGACGATCCGGTGCAGCTCTCGGCGACGTCACAGACGTCGGCGGACGCGCGGCAGGTGGTCGCGCCCGAGAGGAAGGAGTCGCCCGGGCACGTGTTGCTCGAGCCGTTGCAGCTCTCGGCGGTGTCGCAGACGCCGGCCGAGGGGCGGCAGACCGCGGTGCTCTTGGCGTCGGCGGGACACGCCGCGCTCGAGCCGGTGCAGTTCTCGGCGAGGTCGCAGACGCCAGCGGAGCCGCGGCAGGTGGTTGCGCTCGAGACGAAGGAATCACCGGGGCACGCATTGCTCGAGCCGTTGCAGCTCTCGGCGCTGTCGCAGATGCCGGCCGAGGGGCGGCAGACCGCGGTGCTCTTGGCGTCGGCGGGACACGCCGCGCTCGAGCCGGTGCAGTTCTCGGCGAGGTCGCAGACGCCAGCGGAGCCGCGGCAGGTGGTTGCGCTCGAGACGAAGGAATCACCGGGGCACGCATTGCTCGAGCCGTTGCAGCTCTCGGCGGTGTCGCAGATGCCGGCCGAGGGGCGGCAGACCGCGGTGCTCTTGCCGTCGGCGGGACAGGCCGCGCTCGATCCGGTGCAGTTCTCGATGACGTCGCAGATGCCGCCGCTGCCGCGACATACGGTGGAGCCCGGCAAGAAGGTGTTGCCGGGGCACGTGGCGCTCGACCCGGTGCAGAACTCGGCCGAGTCGCAGACGCCCCCGGAAGCGCGGCATTGCGTCGAATTCGACGCGAATTTGCAGGAGGACGTGCAGCACCCGACGCCGGGCGGCTCGCAGTCCTCGTTCACGGGCCCGATGTCGTCGACCGTGCCGTTGCCGCAGAGGTTGGTCAGGGTGACGGTCACGAAGTGGCCGTCGTCTCCCTGGGTGCGTCCGGGGCTGCCGGGATAGGTGCAGGCACCGCAGTCGCTCACGCTGCTACCCTCGCCGACGCGGACGGCAGCCTCGCACGAGTTGCTGCGGGTCGTGCCGTTCCAGGTGAAGGCGAGCGTGTGGCCGACCGAGCCACCGTTGCTGTTGGCGGCGATGGCGGCGCTGGTGGACGGACCGAACGCGGTGTTGGCGTCGCCGCCGCCGTTGCCGATGCCGCCCGGATCGCCGAGATCCAAGCTGCCCGAGACCTGCGAGCCGCCGCTGAAGCTGCCGTCCACGGCGCTGATGTCCGCGGCGCCGTCGCAGCCGCTGACGTCGGAGTTCCGCTGCACGATGCCGACGAGCTGCTGGTCGACGTCGAGGCGATAGCCGCCGGGGGCGGTGACGTTGAAGGAGAGGTTGTGCTGCGCCGTGCCGTTGGTGTCGCGCGTGCTCGCGACGCCGGTGTCGGAGCTGATGTTCCACGCGAAGCGCGTCTTGAACTGCGACGGGTTGTCGATCTGGACGCCGACCGACGAGCGTCGGGAGCCGTCACTGTCACCGCCGTCGCCCGTGCTCCCGGAGGTGCTGGCGGTCGTGCTCGACAGGGATTGCGCGCCGGCGGGCGCGGTCGTGAGCAGCAGACCGACAGCGATCAGGGCGCCGAGCAGCGCGCGGTGGGCGCGAGGGGGGCAGTTGGCCATCGTCGTCTCCTTCGAAAAAGGACAATGCTGGTGTGGGTCGAGCTCGGAACGAACGCACCGCGAGGCGGCGCAACGGCGCCGTGGTTATCCCCAACCGCCATGCGAAGTGTCAAGGAAAATCGCCGGTTTCGTGACGTCCGGGCGGTTGTGGCCGTGGCGGTTCCGTGCGACCTAGCCAGGCGCGGATGGCGGGCACCCTCTATGTGGCGGCGACGCCGATCGGGAACCTCGGGGACGTGACGGTGCGCCTCCGCGCGACCCTCGAAAGCGTGGACCTGATTGCCGCCGAGGACACGCGCCGGACCGGGCGGTTGCTGGCGCATCTCGGCATCAGCCGGCCGCTCCGCAGCTACTACGACGCGGTCGAGGCGGCCCGGACCCCCGGGCTGATCGCCGAGCTCCAGGCGGGACGCTCGGTGGCGCTGGTCTCGGACGCCGGGACGCCGGGGATCGCCGACCCGGGCTATCGCCTGGTCCAGGCGGCGATCGCCGCCGGCATCCGCGTCGTTCCGGTGCCGGGTCCGTCGGCGCTGACGGCCTTCCTGCCCGTATCGGGTCTGCCGATCGACCGCTTCGCGTTCGAGGGATTCCTGCCGGCGCGCCCGGCGGAGCGCCGGCGTCGGCTCGCTGGCCTCGCCGCCGAGACCCGGACCCTCGTCTT
>CAZWAX010000381.1:0-5954 GCA_964631985.1 uncultured Polyangiaceae bacterium
CCCTGCATCGTCTCCTTGCGGTAGACGAACTCGCTCTCGAGGTTGCCGCGGGCGCGGGCGAGCTCGGCGCGCGAGACCAGCTCGGTGCGCGTGCGGGCGATGGCACCGAGCAGCTCGGCCGTGGCGGCGGCGATCTTCGTGCGCTCGAGCGATGCCAGCAGCACGAACACCCCGGGATCTTGCGGCGTATACGCGAAGGCCGAGATCGAGTTGACGAGCTCCTTTTGCGCTTCGAGCAAGGTCACGAGGCGCGTGCTCTCGCCGCCGGCCAGGATGTACGAGAGCAGATCGAGCGGGACGGCGTCGGGGTCGTGTCCCGAGGGGACCCGGAAGCCGAGCATCAGATGATGCTCCTGCACGGGCATCGCGATCGCGGTCCGGACGAGGGCGCGCTGCGGCGGCTCGCTCGGGCGCTGGCGGACGGGCAGGGCGGCGCCTTCCCAGTCGCCGAAGGCCTTGGTGACCTGCTCGCGCACGAGCGCCGGGCTCACGTCGCCGACGACCACCAGCACGATGTTGTTGGGCACGTACCAGCGGTGGAAGAACGACAGCACCATCTTCCGATCGAGTGCTTCGATCGTCTTCTTCCAACCGATCACGGGACGCCCGTAGGGGTGCGCCGTGAAGGCGCGGCGGAACAGCTCGGTGTAGCCGCGCGACACCGGCATGTCCTCGGAGCGCTTCCACTCCTCCATCACGACCTTGAGCTCGCGCGCGAGCTCGGTCGCGTCGAACGTCGAGTGGCGGAGCGCGTCGGCGAGGATGTCGAGCCCCGTTGCGAAGTGTCGGCCCGCGAGCACGAGGTGGTAGACGGTGTGGTCGGCGGTGGTGAAGGCGTTGATGTTGCCGCCCGACGACTCCACCTCGGCGGCGATCTGTCCGACGCCGCGCGTGGTCGTGCCCTTGAAGAGCATGTGCTCGTGCACGTGTGCGACGCCGGCTTCGGGGTCTTCTTCGTCGGCGGCGCCGACCTTCACCCACGCCTGCAGCGCGACCACCGATGCGAAATGATCTTCGCGGACGATGACATGGAGACCGTTGGGAAGCGTGAAGCTTTCGGAGCCGCCGTTGCGAGGCGACGAGGCGTTTCCATCAGTACGTGTGCGCACGGATTTTCTTGACACCCCGTCGATTTCGTCTAAGGTACCCGGCTCCCTGAAGCGGCACGACCAGGGACCGTTGTTCCATCCACAACTTCTGACGGAACCACTCCACGTCTCACCGGAGGGGGGTGAAATATTCCATGGCCGGAGTAAGGGTCAAGGATAGCGAGCCAATCGAGAGCGCCATTCGGCGCTTCAAAAAACAATGCGAGAAGGCCGGCATCCTCGCCGAGCTGCGGAAGCGCGAGCACTACGAGAAGCCGAGTGTGAAGAAAAAGAAGAAAGCCTTGGCGGCGAAGAAGCGCGCGCTCCGACGGGCGAGCCGTACGAAACACGACAGCGCTCAGTGAGCAGCAACGACGGCGGGTGACCGCGCGCGAGCGCGATCCCCGCCGTCGAGCATTACGGCGCCGCCGGAGGCGTCGCCGGGGGATCGGTCGGGTCGAGGACAGCGGGGCGGGGAGGCGCGGGCGGCGGGTGACGGAGTAGGAGCGAGGGTTCCGTGTGAATCGGATCGATGTCGTCCTCGCGATCGTCTTGGCGCTCTTCGCGCTGCGTGGATTTCAGCGCGGATTCTCGCGCGAGATCTTCGCGCTGATCGGCCTGGTGGGTGGCGTGGCGGTGGCCGGAGCCACCTACGCCGAGGCGGCGGTGATGCTGCCGCCCGAGGTGCCGGAAATCGCACGGCCGGCGCTCGCGTTCGTCGGCATTTTCTTCGGGGTCGCGCTCGCGGCGAAACTCGTCGGGATGCTCCTGCACAGCCTGCTCGGCCTGACGTTGCTGTCGCCGCTCGATCGCGCCGCCGGCATCGTCTTCGGTGCCGCCAAGGGCGTGGCGGTGGTCACGCTCGGCGTGATCGCAGTGCGCGCGCTCACGCCGCCGAACGCCCTCGAGCGCGCCTGCGCCGATTCGGTGCTGATGCAGCCGATCCTCGAGTTCACCGACGACGGGCGCGCGAGCACCATCGAGCGGACGCTCCCCGCTCCCGTGCCCGCGGCGTCGCCGGCGACGGTCGAGGGCTGAGCCATGCGCGGCCTGATCCCCGAGACGACGCTCACCGAGATCCGCGATCGCGCCAACATCGTCGAGATCGTCGGTGCCCACGTCGGCTTGAAGCGCGTCGGGCGGAACCACGTCGGCCTCTGTCCTTTCCATGCCGAGAAGTCGCCGTCGTTCACCGTCAACGACGAGCGCGGCATCTTCCACTGCTTCGGCTGCGGGGCGGGCGGCAACGTCTTCACTTTCCTCATGAAGATGGAGAACGCGACCTTTCCGGAGGTCGTCGAGCGTCTGGCGCGGCGCTACGGCATCACGCTCCCGGAGCGCGGCGAGGACGACCCCGCTATTCGCCGGCGCGAGGCGTTCTTTCGTTTGAACGAGAAGGCAGCAAAGTTCTTCCAACGCTACCTCTGGGATGCCGCCGAGGCCGAGGCGGCCCGGGCCTATCTCCGCGAACGCGGCATCTCCCGCGCGACCGCGGATGATTTCATGCTCGGCTACGCGCCGGGCGGCGGGGAGGTCCTGGCGCGCCGACTCCGCGACGCCACCGCGAGCGATCCCGAGCTCGGCCGCGACGGCCGACCGCTCGTGTTGGCGCAGCAGCTCGGCCTGGTGAGCGAGCGCAAGGACGGCAACGGTCACTACGATCGCTTTCGCGCCCGCCTCATGTTTCCGATCACCGACTCGGCGGGGCGGGTCGTGGGCTTCGGGAGCCGGAGCGTCCCCGGCACGTCGAGTGCCGACGCCAAGCTTCCCAAGTACCTGAATTCCCCCGAGACCCCTCTCTATAGAAAGGGGTCTCATTTGTATGGGCTCGCCGGGGCCCGCGACGCCATCCGGAAGAGCGGTCGCGCGGTCGTGGTCGAGGGCTATTTCGACGTGCTGGCGCTCGCGGAGGCGGGGGTTCGGCACGTGGTGGCGTCGCTTGGGACCGCGCTCACGCTCGACCAGCTGCACCTCTTGCGGCGCTTCACCCGCGACATCGTCGTCTGCTTCGACGGCGACGCGGCGGGCGCCCGGGCCGCCGAGAAGAGTCTCGCGACCTTTCTCGAGGCCGGGCTCTGGGGTCACGGCGCGTTCCTGCCCCCGAATGACGACCCGGACACCTTCGTGCAGCGCGAAGGTCACGATGCGGCGCTGGCGTTGATCGCAGGCGCGACGCCGCTCCTCGACTTCTACCTCGATCGCGCCGTCCGTCCGGAGAGCACCGTCGCCGAGCGCGGTGTCGTGGCGCAGCAAGTGGCGGCGTGGCTCCGCAAGATCGCGGATCCGTTCGAGTACGACATGACGGTGCAGCACGCCGCCGAGCGACTGCGGGTTCCCGAGGAGTCGCTGCGACGCCACGGCGGCTCCGCGCCGAGCGCGTCGGCTGCGCCGACCCGCGCCACCCCGACCCGTGAGGCCACGCGTCCCGCGCGTGCGGGCGTGACGTCGTCGCAAGCCGCGAGCGCGGAAGAGCTGCTCGTCACCATGATGCTGCAAGAGCCCACCGTCATCGCGACGGTCGATCGCGAAGGCGCGCTCGACGATTTCGACGACGGGCCGTGGCGCGAGCTCGCCGTCGATCTGGTCGAGTCGTCGCGCCGGGCGGCGCCGCTCGACTCCGCGACCGTGCTCGGACGCCTCGACGACGCGATCGCGGCGCGTATCACCGGTCGTTTGCTCGCGAGCGGCGAGGACGAAGCGATGCGGCAGCAAATTGTCGTTGACTGCTTGGCCAAGCTTCGTCATCGTGCGCGCGAGCGGGAACGATTGCGGGTGTTGCGTCGAATTCGCGAAGCCGAAGCACTCGGCAACCTCGATGCGGTCGCCGAGGGACAGCGGCAGCTGCAGGCGCTGCGCCAAAGCGAAACCAGCGAACCCTTCTGAGGACGGTCGACGGTCGTGGAGATTCACGCGCTCAAGGAGATGCAGCAGATCATCGAGCTCGGAAAGTCGAAGGGCTTTCTCACGCTCGACGACGTGACGCGTCTCCTGCCGAGCGGGACGCTGAGCGCCGCCGAGATCGACGACGTCATGGCGCTGCTGAACGCGCTCGAGATCGAGCTCGTCGACGACGAGGAGCCGGCGTCGGACGACATGGCCGAGGCCGAGCTCGAGGAGGATCCGCTCGTGGTCGCGGAGAGCGACGACGCGCGGGAGACGGTCGAGCCGGCGGGGGCGTCGTATCGCTCGGCCGTACCGGCGGATCCGGTGCGCTACTATTTCGACGAGATGGGCCGCATCCCGCTGCTCGGGCGGGAAGGCGAGGTCGAGCTCGCCCGGCGCATCGAGACGGCGAGCGAGCAGGTGCGGCGCGAGGCCTTCGCCTCACCGTTGGCGCTCGCGTATGTGCTCGATCTCGCAGCAAGACTTCAGGCGGGTGAGATCGACCTCGCGGCGATCGTCGGCGACGGCGACGACCTCGTCGAGGACGCCGCGGCGACCCTCGAACGGGCCTGGCGCTTCCAGAAGGGCGTCGGGCGCGTCCAGCGCCTCGCGACCGCCCCCGCCCGGGCGCGCAGTGTCCGCGCCGATGCGGAGCGCGTCGCGGTCATGACCGGTCTTGGGCTCGGCCGCCGGCACTTCGCCGCGATCGTCGGCTCGATTCGCTCGGCCGCTGCGGCGGCGACACGCTGTCAGGCGGCGCTCCGTCGTTGCGAGGAACGCTTCGGGATGACGGCGCGCGACCTGGTCCGGTTCGCCGACGCATGCGATCCGGCGCGCTCGTCCCGCAAGCGCGCTCCGACCGCCCGCGACGCCGAGCGGTTCTTCGCGCGCCTTCACGTCTCGTCCGCCGAGGTCCAGGCCCTCGGCGCCGAGATCCGATCGACCCTCCGCGAGCTCCGCACGATCGAGCGTGGCGCGCAGACAGGCGCCGCCGATCTGACGCGCACGGTTGCCCTGATCCGCGATGGCGACCAGCGGGCCGAGCAAGCCAAGACCGAGCTCATCGAGGCCAACCTGCGACTCGTCGTGAGTCTCGCCAAGCGTTATCTCCAGCGCGGCCTCCCGCTCCTCGACCTCATCCAGGAAGGCAACATCGGCCTCATGCGGGCGGTCGACAAGTTCGACTACCGGCGCGGCTACCGCTTCTCGACCTACGCCACCTGGTGGATCCGCCAGGCGATCAACCGCGCGATCGCCGACCAGGCCCGCACCATTCGCGTGCCCGTACACATGGTCGAGGCGATGAACCGCGTAATGCGGACGCATCGCATCCTGGTCCAGGAGACCGGCCGCGAGCCGACCGAAGCCGAGCTCGCCGCCCGGCTGTCACTGCCGCTCGATCGCGTGCAACGCGTCGTCCGGATCGTGCAGGAACCGATCTCACTCGAGACCCCGGTCGGGGACGACGGCGACGGCCTCCTCGGGGATCTGGTCGCCGATGCGCGCGCGATCTCGCCGAGCGACGCGGTGGCGACCTTGCACCTGCGCTCGCAGACCGAGCGCATGCTCGCGACGCTCTCGGCGCGCGAGCAACTGGTGCTGCGCATGCGCTTCGGGATCGGCCAGCGCGTCGATCACACCCTGGAGGAGGTCGGGCAGAAGCTCGCGGTCACCCGTGAGCGCATCCGCCAGATCGAGGCGAAAGCCATCCGCAGGCTCCGGCACCCCGCCCGTCGCAAGCACCCGCGGGATTTCTCCGACGAGTGACCCCCGGGTGGACGAAAATGGCGCGGATCTTTTGACGGACCAGCCGAGCTGCGCTATGCCAGGACGGTTTCGTGCCGAGGAATCGGGGCACCGTCGGCGGGCCTATAGCTCAGCTGGTTAGAGCAACCGGCTCATAACCGGTTGGTCCCAGGTTCGAGTCCTGGTGGGCCCATTTTTTACGGTGCGCGAGGAGAAAGATTGGGAAATCAGATCGAG
>CAZWAX010000382.1:0-5919 GCA_964631985.1 uncultured Polyangiaceae bacterium
CAGCGTCGCCGGGCGGCGGCGACGTCGCCCGATCGCCGCAGGGCCTCGGCGAGCGCCAGCCTGAGCTCGATCGCACGGGTCTCGTCGAGCATCCCGGCGCGGGCCCCGACGTCGAGCGCGAGCTCGTGGAGCCGGGCCGCCTCCTCCCAGCCGAGCTCGCGCGCGGCCCGTTCGGCTCCGCGACACGCGAAGCCGAAGGCCTTCCGGAGCCCGGCGACGGTGCCCGAGCTCGCGTGGTGCCGTACGAGCTCGCCGGCGAGCGCGTCGCTCCGTGCGTCCCCGGTGCGTTCGATGGCCTCGGCGATGCGGCCATGCCAGGAGGCTCGCCGCGAGGGCTCGATCTCGTCGAGCACGACGCGACGGATGAGCGCGTGAGCGAACGCGTACCCGGTGTCGGTCGCGACGAGGACCCGGTCGCGGAGCGCGCGATCGAGCGTGTCCGCGAGGCTCGGGCCGCCGGCCGCGGGCGTCCCGAGCACTCCCTCCAGCCGCGTGAGGTCGAACCCATCGCCGATGATCGCGCCGACCGCCAGCGCGGCGCGGCACCCTTCGCCGAGCCGATCGAGGCGGTGCGCCACCACCTCGCGGATTCCGGCCGGAAGCGGACCCGGGTCCCAGCCGGCCTGGAGACGCCCCTCGGTCGCGAGCAAACGGACGAGCTCTCCGAGAAAGAACGGATTGCCGTTGGTCTCGCGATGGAGCTGCATTCCGAGCGCATCCCCGCCGCCGCCGGCGATGGTGACGTAGCGGACGCAATCGGAGGATGAGAGCCCGGACAGCAGCAGCCGCCGCGTCGCGGGCTCGCGCGCCAGGCTCGAGAGGGTCGCCAAGAAGGGATGCCCGCGCCACACCTCCGTGTCGCGGTAGGTGGCAATCAGGAGGATGCGGGTGCGGGCGAGGTCGGCCGCGAGAAACTCGAGGAGCTTGAGCGAAGGGCCATCGGCCCATTGCACGTCGTCGAGCACGACGACGAGGCCCGCTGGCCGAGCCACGTCGGCGACGAAGCGGGTGACCACGTCGAAGAGGCGAAAGCGGGCCTGATCCGTTTCCCACGCCGACGCGGCGGGCAATGCGGGCATCCGCTCGCGGAGGATCGCGAACACGCGCGAGATCTCGGCGGCGAAGGGACCGGCGGCGCGAACGGCGGCCTCGTCGCCGACGTCGTCGATCCAGCGCCGGAGCGCCGCGTTCCACGGCCAGAAGGCGGGCGCGGTGCCGTCCTCCCGACACCGCACCCACCAGAGCGGCGTGCCGCGCGCCGTCGCTTCCGCCGCGGCCAGGGTCGCGAGGCGCGTCTTTCCGATGCCCGGCTCGCCGCCGACCAGCACCGCGAGCCCGTGACCGTTCGAAGCGGCGTCGCTCGCGGCGCGCAGCGCCTCGAGCTCACGCTCGCGACCGACGAACGGCGCCATGCCGAGGTCACGATCGGCCGTCGCGAGGCCCACGCTCACCGCCGGGACGATACAGAGTCCTCGTTTCGGTCGCTACTTCCAGGGCGCGAGCCGCTACCACGAAAGTAGCGGCTTCAGGACGAGAGGCCAGCTCACCCTGGCCGGGGTGCACCATCGTGGATCACGTCCATGCGATGGTTGGCTTCGCGCTCCCACAGACACGCTGACCCCCGACAAGGAGGATCCCATGACCTCGCGTCAATTGTGGCTGCTGATCACGCTGCTCGCGTCCCCGCTGATCCTCTATGGCACGACCGGCTGCCAGATCTTCTTCCCGCTCAACTCGCCCCCCCCGTCGACCAACGCCTACACCTGCGGATGCGACTGCAACCCGGGTCCGCGTGACGTGACCAACGCCGTCGCGGACGACAACGACGACGCGGAGGAAAACCGGGTCGGCGGCTCGGTGCTCCTCGGCAACGGCGACCTGCGGATGACGTCGCAGTTCCTGGTCGGGGTGCGCTTCGCGGCCCTCGGGATTCCGCAAGGGGCGACGATCCAGAGCGCGTACGTCCAGTTCACCGCCGCGCAGACCGACCCCGACCCGGCGACGATTGCGATCCGGATCGAAGATTCGGACGATGCGCCGGCATTCACCTCGACCGACTTCGACGTGAGCGGCCGCGTGATCGTCGCGCCCCCGGTCATCTGGGACCCGGGCGCGTGGAGCAACAACGACCAGACTGCCGCGCAGCAAACCCCGGATCTCGCGGCGCCCATCCAGACGGTGGTGGCCCGAGCGGGATGGACCGAGGCGAGCGCGCTCGTCCTGATCTTCGACGCGACCGCGGGAAGCCGCGTCGGGGTGAGCGCCAACGCGGCCGGCACTCGCCAGCCGGTGCTGCACCTCGTCTACTTCGACGACGGCGCGACCTTCACGGCGAACATTCCGGTCTGCCTCGCCGAGGCCGACAACCCGGTCATCACGCCGGACGCCGGCAATCCCGACACCGACGCGAACAGCGACGGCCGTCCGGATCTTCTCGAGAGCGACTGCCGGAACCGGGTCGAGAATACCTACCGCGGCCTGATCGGGACCTGCGGGATCGTCGCGAACCCGGGGGACAACTGCAACTGCGACCTCGTCCCGACCGGCACCCATCAGGACACGGGCAATGCGTACTTCGGCTTCACCCGCGAGATCTGCAACGTCGACCCGCCGGTCTGTCCGGAAGTGGTCGTCGACACCGATCCCGGCTCGCTTTGCTCCAACTTCGATCCGAAGGCGTTCGCGCTCTGCCGCGAAGACGCCCTCGTCGGTTGCGCCGCGAACAGCATCCCGCCCGAAGACTGCAATCTCGACGCGTGCCTCCCCTTCGTCGCCGCCACGAATGCGGCCGGCGGCGAGCCGATCTGCGTCGCGCATGCGAGCGAAGGGCCCCAGCCGTTCGCCTTCCAACTCCTCGGCCGGCGCAGCACCTGCGCGGTCTCGGGTCAGACCGAGATCGCGATCGGCGACGAGGGGCGCGAGCCGAAGAAGCAGCCGCTCACGCAGGGAACGATCGAGATCCTCGGCGGCCCGTGCGTGGCCGACGAATGCGTGGTCGGCATCTCCACGCAGCTGGCGATGAACTCGATCACGTTCGACGTCAGCTGGGCGTCGGATCCGACCTTCAGCAATTTGATCCAGGCCGGGAACAGCAGCCTCGGCGCGGCCTCGCTCTCCGCGCTCGGCGCCGGTTCCGTGGCGGCGGGCTCGACGACGAACGTCGGGCGGGGTCAGCGCGGGTCGACCAAGAAGGCGTTCCTCGGCTCGAACGATTCCCCGCTCGGGATCACGGTCGACTGGGCCAACTTCGCCTGCAGTCTCGACGGCAACCTCGCGGGTGCGGTCGAGGCCGAAGGCGCCGCAGGCACGTGCGACGGCGACGAGACGGTCAGCTGCTTCGCGTCCTCGCCGGACTGCGATGGGGTCGGCGGACCCTGCAACCTGCCCGCCGACGCGCAGCAGATGGTCGTCGACGTCGCGCTCGCGGGCACGCTCACCAACCAGCCGCCGACCGCCGACGCCGGCGGCGACCAGACGTTCGAGTGCACCTCGCCCGCGGGGGCGAGCTTCGTGCTCGACGGGACGGGGAGCTTCGATCCGGACAACGCCATCCGGGTCGTGAGCTGGCGCGACGGGACGCGCGTCGGGCCGGAGGTCGGGTTCCAGAGCCTGCTCCCGGGCGCGCTCGGGATCGGCGAGACGCAGACGGTGGTGCTGCGCGTGATCGACGGCTTCGCGCAGGCCGACGAAGACCCTGCGAGCGCCGCCGTGGTCGACACGACGCCACCGGACGTCTTCTGCAACACCGGAACCGTCGTGCCGCCGAACAAGCCGGTGACGTTCACCGCGACCGCGACCGACGTGTGCACGGAGAGCGTCATCCCGACGCTCCTCGATTACGAATGCTTCAAGATCAACGGCGCCGGCAAGGTCGTCGACAAGACCAAGTCCTGCAAGGTCACGCTCAGCGGCCCCACGATCGTCATCAAGAACACGGGAGGCGTCGGCCAGCACATCGCCTGGACCGCACGCGGGGTCGACGGGTCCGGTAACGCGACCGAGGTTCCGTGCGAGGTCGTGGTCGCGAATCCGGGCCACTCATAGGGGCGGCTCGGAGCGGTCGTCGTTCCGTCGAATCGTCGCGGAACGACGACCGTCTCCCGCCGCAGTGGGCCCGGCGCGGTTAGGCGCGCCGGCGCGCTTCGGCCGCCGCGACCGAGTCGACGGCGGTCCCCATCACGTGGTCCATGAGCGGGACCGTCACGTTCATGTTGTAGCGTTGCATGATGCGCGGGTCGTGGTGCACCGCGTGGTGGCGCGCGAGCCGGCGGATGATCGGGTTGCGCGCGACCGGGTGCTCGTGCGGCAGGTGATACGAGAAGTGCAGCCACTCGTAGCTGATCGCGTAGCCGATGGCGGTTGCGGCGTAGAGGCAGGCGATGTTCGGCAGCCCGATCCACCAGAGGGCGCCCGTCGCCACGAGCTGCCCGGCGATGATGAGGAACAGGCCGTACGCCGGGATCAGCACCAGGCGATACTCGCGCGGGTCGCGCATCGCCATGTCATCGGTGAGGTACAGCATGTGGTGCTTCGGCGTGTGCTGGTCGTAGAGCACCGGCGCCAGCGGATGCCGGCGATGCAGCGCCGCCCCGTGGATCCACCACTCGAAGGCGTTCGCGATCAGATAGACGATCGGTACCGTGAGGAGCTCGAGCGGGTGCAGATCGCGGAGGGACGACAGCGCCACGACGATCGCCGTGATGCCGACGAGCGAGGGCACGAAGAGGTGCACCCAGGGCACGTACCAGCGCGGGGTTTCCGCGAGCAGCTGGTTGCGGAGCGCGGTGCGGCGTTCGAGCGAGAGGGGGGCCTCGATCGGCTTTTGGTGCGAGCGGTCGGTCGGGCGCGCGACCGCGGCATCGGCCTCGAAACGAGCGACGGACATGGGTTGCGTATAGGCGACCGTCGCGCGTCCGGGCAAGGGATTTGGGCGGTTGCGGGTTCGCCATAGGGCCCGCGCGGGTCCGAGCCCGGCTTGACGAGGCCGCGCGGGCTCCGGCATTCCGAGCCGGGTGAGCCTCCGCCTCGCCTCGGTTGCCGGCCGCGCTGCTCTCCTCCTCGACGCCGGCATCATCGACGTCGACCGGGCGTCGGGTGGCGCCTTCCCCTCGGATCCCATGGCACTTCTCGCCGACTGGGACGTCTTCACCGCCTGGGCACGCGACCGCTCGGCCGCCGACGTCACCGGGCCGCTCGCCGAGGCCGACCTCGGCCCGCCCGTGCCACGCCCCGCGAAGGTCTTCGGAATCGGCATGAACTACCGCGACCACGCTGCCGAGGCGAAGCTCGAGATCCCGAAGTCGCCGGTCGTGTTCACCAAGTTTCCCAATTGCATCAGCGGGCCGTACGCGGACGTCGAGCTCTTCTCCGATCGCGTCGACTGGGAGGTCGAGCTCGTCGTGGTGATCGGCCGCCGCGGGCGGCGGATCGCGGAGAAGGACGCACTCGCGCACGTCGCCGGCTTCACGGTCGGGCAGGACGTCTCCGACCGCCGCATGCAGTTCGCCGACAAGCCGCCGCAGTTCTCGATGGGGAAGTCGCTCGACGGCTACGGGCCGATCGGGCCGTCGCTGGTGACGCTCGACGCGTTCGCCGACCCGAACGACCTGGCGCTCACTTGCGACGTCGGCGGCGAGCGCATGCAGGCGGGACGGACCGGCGACATGATCTTCGGCGTGGCCGAGCTGGTCGCGTTCCTGTCGCGCTGGTGCACGCTCGAGCCGGGCGATCTCATCTTCACCGGTACGCCGGCCGGGGTCGGCTCGACCCGCGATCCGCGGCGCTACCTGGCACCCGGCGAGGAGATCGTGAGCACGATCGAAGGCATCGGCACGATGCGAAACCGCTGCGTCGCCGCGGCCGAGTAGGGCGTGGCGACGGCCGGGGCGGGCATCGTGCGCGCGGCGCGGCGGCCGCGCG
>CAZWAX010000383.1:0-5915 GCA_964631985.1 uncultured Polyangiaceae bacterium
CGGCGACCGCGGCGTCGTCACCGCCGCGGGCACGGATCTCGGCCTCGGCGGTGCGGAGGTTGCCCGCGAGCCGCGCGGTCGCGCGGGCTGCGCGGACCTCGGCCGGGAGCGCGGCCTCGGCCTCGGCGAAGATCGCTTCGACCCGGGCGGCACGTTCGTCGGGCGCCAGGCTCGGGTCGTTGGCGATGCGCCGGGCCTCGAGGATGCGGTGCGCGTCGGCTTCCTCCTCGGCGAAGAAGGCTTCGGCGGCAGCCGGGCCGAGCACCTCGTGGCGGATCGCGATCAGGGTAGCGAGCCTGGTGTCGAGGTCGCCGTCGTCCGGCACCTCGATCGTTGCGAGCGCCCGGACCCGCTCGCGATAGGCGAGGTAGCGGTCGAGGAGCGCGATTGCTTCCCGGGCGGCTTCCGGGGCGAGCCGGCGCTCGATCTCGCGCTGGAGGCGCGCCCGGAGCGTGTCGTCCGGGACCTCGCCGGTCGCGGTCAGGAAATAGTCGAAGAGGCGGCGGGCATCGAGCGTCGGCACGAAGTGGCCGTCGGCGTCGGTGACGAGCCCGCCGTCGATGCGCGTGCCGCGGAGCGAACGGGGACGGCGCAGAGAATCGTGCGGCGTGTCGCCGGGCGGACGGTCGCGGGCCACGTCGGCGTCGGTTGCGGGAAGGGCATCCGCCGGCCGCGTTCCGCCGGCGACGATCAGCCCGTCGCCCGACGGGCTCCGGGGGCGGCCGAGCCAGACCCCCGCCGCCACGACGGCGACGAGGGTCGCGAGAACGGCTCGGCGCATGCCGTCGATGCTGCCTACAGCCCGGCGCTCTTCAAGCGGTTCGCGTGGGCCCGGAAGATCGACGGCGGGCTCGATTCGAAGATCGAGACCAGTCCGAGGATCTGGTTCACCTCGTCGAGGTGGTTCTGGAAGTAGTTGTCGCGGATGACGGTGCCGAGGTGCGAGCTGCACTTGCCGACGAGACCGTCGTTCGCCTCGGGGTAGAAGAAGGAGGAGAGGGCGAGGGGGCCGTCCGAGACGTCGAGGGCGTTGGTCAGGATGCCGGTGCCGCTCCACGAGTAGTACCGGATGCCGCCGACGCTCGCGGCGCCCTGGCCGCAGGCGGTGGTGGGGACGCCCTGCGGGTACGACGCGTTGAAGGTGGCGAGCCCGGCTGCCGTCAGCGAGTTCAGAGCGGCGATCCCGTCCTGCGGGTTCGAGTGACCGGTCAGCAGGCCGATCACCGTGCCGAGGGAGTTCGCGAAGTAGGCGAGGACGTTCTCGGTGAAGGATCCGTTCTGCACGTTGTTGCGCAGATAGTCCGCGAGCGCCGCGCCCTTGTGGGGCGTCGCCACCGACGAGACCGATGCCACCAGGTCGGGGCGGACCGCCGCGACGTAGCGGATGTCGAGCCCGCCGTGGCTGTGGCCGATCAGATTGACCTTGGGCTTGCCGGTCAGCGCCACGATCGTCTCGATCTGGTCGATCAGCTGCTCGCCGCGCGCTTCGGTCGAGTTCAGTTGGCTCACGGTCGTCGTGAAGACGCGCGCGCCGCCATCCTCGAGCGCGCCGACGATCCCGAACCAATAGCTGTACACGCCGAAGAGCTCGTTGAAGCCGCCGAGCCCGTGCTCGAGGACGATCGGATATTTCGTCTTCGTGTACGTGCAGTTGAAGATGCAGAACGCGCTCGCTTGCACGCTCGTGCCCAGCACCACGCCCAGGGCCAGAAGCCCACCCACTGCCATCCGCACCAATCGACGCATCGTCGTTCCTCCTCTGGGGTCAGGGGTCCGCGAAACCGCCTCGGCGAGTAGCACGCGCGCCGCCGCGGACACAAGAATCCGTCGCGCATGCGCAGCCCCGCGCGCGGCGCGTGCGTCATCGGTTGCGCATGCGGCGCCGCCGTTCAGTCACTGCGTGTGTCCAAAGATTGTCGCGTCGTCCGTCGGGATTTTCTCTTGACCTCGTTGGGTGCGTGGCTCATACATGCGTCGCTTTCCCTCCCGCGCTAGGAGATCGGTGTGGTCCTTTCCGGTATCGACGTCAGATTGGGTCTCCTGTGGGGGGCATTCGGCTTCTCCTGGGAGACGCTCGCGAAGCGGTTGCGCGCCACGCCGTTCGCGGACGTCGAGCCGACACTCGCGCGGTTGGCGACGAAGGACGGCACGCAAGCACTGCGTCGGGTGTGTCGCGACGCGACCCGCGCCGACCGCGAAGCGGCGGTGCGCTGGTTGGTGGCTCTCGGTCCGCGAACCTCGCCGATGGCTCCGCAGGCGGACATGGCGAAGGTCGCGACGCCCACGCTGGTGGATCGCATGCGGCACTCGTTCCCGGCGATGCCTCGGCGCGAGATGGCGGAGCTGATTCGGCGTGGGCCGGACGTGCTGCCGGCGCTGCTCGCGATTCTTCGGCGGGCCGAGACGCGTCCCCGGACGCGCGGTCTCTTGTGGGCGGTCGTCGTGGTGGGAAAGACGCGAGCGGTCGACGCCGTTGCTGCGCTCGCGCCGCTGCTGCGACATCCGTCGAGCGAGATCGCGAGCGCCGCGGCCGAAGCGCTCGGGCACATCGGATCTCCGGCGTTCGACGTGTTGCGGCGCGCCGTCTCGCGCGGGCGAGGAAACGCGGCGGTGTATGCGTGCGGTGGGCTGGCGATGGTGCACACCGACGAGGCCTACGAGTTCCTCGTCGAGACCCTGGCGCGATCGACGGCCCACGCCGACGTCGTGGCGGGGGCGTTGGCACGCCATCGTCGTCCCGAGGCGCTGACGGTCCTGCGTGCGCTCTCTCGTCGGGTGCCCGCTTGGATGAGCGGCGCCGTGACCGGCGCCATCGCCATGCTCCGTGACGATCGTCCGAGCGATGCCCTCACCTCGGACTGGCGCCTACGCTATCGCCGCCTGCCGAGTCTGGGGTGGGGACTGCCGCCGAGCTGGATCCAGGTCGCGGCCCTGGCCCGCGATCAGCGCCGCGCTGCCAACGGCCAAGTGGCGTCGGCCATGCTCGCCGCCCGGCGCTACTCGGAACGGTCGAACCGGCGCTGTCGACGCTGTGACGGCGACGTGTGGGAGCCGGTCGGCTTGCCGGTGTGCGCCCACACGGCGTCGGCCGTGCTGCAGCTCCAAGCCGGCATCGTTTGCCAATGGTGCGACGACGGTCGGTACGACGTCTGGACCGCGCTCGACGCGTGCGATGGCGCCGACCTCGCGCGCGCCGCGAGTCCCGTGGCGACCTCGGACGTGAGCTCGATGATCGGCATGGTCGCCATCGCGCGCGCGACGCTCTATTGGATGGTGAGCGTCGGTCTCGAGGACCTGCGGGCCGGTGGCCGCCATGTGCGCTGTGTGGTGCGCGACATTCAGGTTCTATATGAGTCGCATCAGCCCCGAGTCACACCGAAGCGAAGCGCTGCGCCGTTTCGATACACGCGTACCCCCGCAGCACCCCTTCCCCAAAGTCTTTCCTAATCGCGCGCGCCCGCGCGTACGTTCCGTGGCCCGGTTCGATTGACTACCCGGCATCGCTGCCTCTAACACGTCGCTTCGCAGAAAACGTTTCACGAAAGTTTCACAACCGCCAACTTGGAAGAAACTGGATGCGGTGATGGCTGAGATCTCAAACACCCTCTTCGAAGGGTCAGATGGCTACTGCGGCACCATCCTCTTGATCGGCGACGATCCGGAGTTGGATGAAACGGCGCGGATGCTCCGGCGCGTCGCCGAAACGCAGGTGGTGCCGACCGCGGATGCAGGTCTCGTGCTGGCGAACGTGGATGCCGACGTGGTCGTGATCGTCGGTGGGAGTGACGTCGCCGCACGCCTGACGGAAGTCGCCACGCTCTGTCCTCGCGCGGCCCGGATCCTCGTCGGCGATCGTGACGTCGAGGCCCCGTCCCACCAGGGCGAGGTCACGACGGTCCCGCGCTCGGCGGGTCACGGAGCGCTCGCGGCAGTCTGCGGTCTGGCCCTACGGTACGTCGCTGCGGAGCGCGCGGTGCACGACCTCGAGACCGAGAACGATCGGCTCCGGGGCATCGACACGGAAGGGACGACGCTCGCGCTCGACGAGCTCCCGGGTATCGAGCGTTACGAGGCGCTACTGACGCGGAGCCCCGCGATGAAGCAGGTGTTCGGCCTGCTCGAGAAGATCGAAGGCAACGAGACGACGGTGCTCGTGCGCGGTGAGACCGGTACGGGCAAGGAGCTCGTCGCACAGGCGATCCATGCCCGCAGCCGCCGCCGCAAAGGTCGCTTCGTCGCCGTCAATCTCGGCGCCATTTCCGATCCGCTGCGTGAGAGTGAGCTGTTCGGACACGTGCGCGGCGCGTTCACGGGCGCGACCGAGAGTCGGGGCGGCCTGTTCGCCGAGGCCGACGGCGGCTGTGTCTTTCTCGACGAGGTCGGCGACGCGAGCCAAGGTCTCCAGGTCGCCTTGCTGCGCGTCCTCGAGGAGGGAACCATTCTCCCGGTCGGCGCGGATCGGCCGCGCCGGGTGGACGTGCGGATCATCTCCGGGACCAACCGCGATCTCGAAGCGCTGGTGCGCCAGGGGCAGTTCCGCCGCGATCTGTACTACCGGCTGAACGTCTTTCCGATCGAGCTGCCGCCCTTGCGCGAGCGTCCCGAGGACATCTTTCCGCTGGCGAACCACTTCTTGGCGCGCGGGGCGCTGGAGATGGGGAAGAAGCCCCTCGGCATCTCGCGCGAGGCCCGTGCGGTCCTGGAGGCCTATCCGTGGGAAGGCAACGTGCGCGAGCTCCGCAACGTAATGGAGCGGGCGGCGATCCTCTGCAAGGGCGGGCTCGTCATCGCCGCGGACCTGCCCGTTGGGCAACGGAAGAACGGCGATGGCTCGGACCCGCGCGTGGCCGCGGCCAACATCGCGATTCCGCCCGGCGGCGCGACACTGCAGCAGCTCGAGCGTGAGATCTTTGCGAAGACGCTGGCCCTCACGAGCGGCAATCAGCGACGGGCCGCGCACGTGCTCGGGTTGCGCGAGAGCACCTTTCGCTTTCGGCTCCGCAAGCTCGGGGTCGCGAATGCTTCGAGCCTCGTGCAGAGCGTCGGGGTCGTGGGCGTCGTCGACGCCTGTCTGCGTTTGCTCGCCGCGCTCGGCGGCTGACGAGCAACCGAGCTCGCAGCGGTTCCGATGTCGCCCGGCCGCGGGCGCGCGCATGCGTGCGTGCGCGGCCGGCCGCGCAGTGCGGTCGGTATCCCGCTGCGCCGTCACGACGCGGGTGAGCATCCCGTTGCGCGTGCGCGACCGGCTGCGTCAAGCCGCAAGGGCGCATGTGACCGAACGACGGGCACGGTGGTGGGTACGTCGTACGTAGGATTACGCGCAGATGACGGGCGCGTTACGGCGCGACGCGGAGTCGCGCGTCGCAGGTGTCCGGTTTCGATGCACCACCGGTTGCGCAGCTCGCCGTACCCTCGCGAGCGCGACGCGACACGCGATCGTCGGGCGGCGCGCGAGGATTTCGTCGTGCGGTCGGCCACTTCACCCCGCCGTGCGCTCGCGGAAACGGATGCCGCGAGCGCCTGGCACGCGGGCTGCTCTTCCGGTCGCACACTTCTGCCTTGCCAGTGGGGAGCGATCATGGCGCAGGAAACCGTCGAACGATTACTAGGCCGCATCCTCACGGACGCCGCATTCCGCGTGCGTCTGTTCAGCCGCACCGACGAGCAGTTGGTGCAGTTCGACCTGCTGGCACACGAGCGCGAAAGCTTGAGCCGCCTCGACCGCGACGCGATCGAGAAGCTCTCCGCGCGGTTGGATCCACGCATCGTTCGCGGCTGAGGGGGTCATGGCGATGAGAGTACGCATCCTTGGAGCGGCGCTGGTCGTGGGTGCCGCGGCGGCGCTGGCGGCGGGCTGTACACCGCAGCAGGCGCGAACGGCGCCGGGGTCGGATTCGGTGCGGCGCGCGCCCGCG
>CAZWAX010000384.1:0-5905 GCA_964631985.1 uncultured Polyangiaceae bacterium
CGTCGCCGTCGGCGTCGGCTCGGGCGTGCCGCTTGCGGTCGTCGTCGGCACCGCGCTCGCGGTGGCCGTCGGCACGGGCGTGCTCGACGCCGCCGTCGTCGGGACCGGCGTCGCGGTCGCCGTCGCACTGGGCGCATCCGCGATCGTCAGCAACAGCTGGGGCTGTCCGCTCGTTGCCTCGCGGCTGGCATACAGGACCCCGTCGCTCGACGTGGTGTCGAGCGCGAGCACCAACGACCCGTCGCCCGTCACCGCACTGGTGACGTCGAAGTCCACGATGTTGCCCACCGCGACCGCACCCACCGTCGCGAGCGCGGGGCCATCCATCGGCGGACGCGTCGCATGGGTGAGCGCCATCTCCTCCCAACCGGTGTCGGTCACGCGATGGACGGAGCCGCCCTTGCTGCTGGGCGCCCCGCTCACGTTCGGCACCGTGAGACGCAGGATCGCGCGCGCCGCCGGGCGCCCGCCGGTGCCGCTGATCGCGAATCGGAAGAACGTCAGACGCTCCGGTGAGGCATCCGTCGAGAGCGTCGCCTCGTGGCCGAAGGGTTGGTTCGCCGCATCCGACTTCACGCTCACGTCGGCGACCGGCGCCAACACCTGCGTGGTCGTCGGAATCGCGACGGCGATCGTGACCGCCGCCGTGCCGACGTTCCCGCCCGAATCGGCACTGGTCGCCGTGATGACGTGAGCGCCGAGACTGAGCGTCGTGCGGGTGATGCTGGCGCCGGCGCCGAGCGCGCCGTCGCGATTCGAGGTCCACACGACCGCCGGCGACACGTCGCCCTCCTCCGGGTCGTTGGCGACGGCCGTCAGCGTGACGCTGCCTCCGAAGGGCACGGTCGCGCCCTCGGTCGGACTCGTGATCGCGACCTCGGGGCCGCCGTCCGGAAGGCCCTCGTTGCTGAGGACGAGCTGCGGCGCGCCGGAGGCACGTTCGCGACTGCCGTAGCTCACCCCGTCCGTCGAGGTCGTCACCAGGGCGAAGACGTAGGTGCCGTCGCCGGTGACCGCGCTCGAAACGTCGAACTCCACGACGTCGCCGGCCCGGACCTTCCCCGCGATCGCCAGCGCCGGACCGTCGAGCGGCGGCCGGGTGGCGAACGTGACGCCGGCTTCTTGCCAGCCGGTGTCGCTGATGGCGTGGACGACGCCCCCCTTGCTGCTGGCGCCGGTGACGGTGAGGCGCAGCAGCGCGCGATCCGGTGCCCCGCCGGCGCCGCTCACGACGAAGCGGAACAACGCCAGCCGCTCCGGCGACCCGTCGGCGGTGAGTGCCGTGGCGGTGCCGTAGTTCTTGGTCGGCGACGCCGAGTTGAGGTACGTGTCCGCCGCCCCCGAGAACGCGAGCGTCGCCGCTCGCACGAAGATGCCGACCGACCGCCGGATCGTGATCCCGGAGTCGCCGGTGACCGCGGCGGTCAGCACGTGGCCCCCCGGGGTGAGCGTGACCGGGAGCGGCGTCCCGGTCCCGAGCCCACCGTCGCGATCCGACGACCAGACGACGGCGGGACGGAGGTCGGCGCCGTCGCCGTCGGCCGCGCTCGCAAGCAGTTGGATCGGCGTGCCGGGCGCGGCCAAGCTGCCGTCCGCCGGGCCGAGGATCGTGAGGGTCGGCGCGGTGCCGACGAGCAACGTCGTGACGTCGACCCCCTGACGCCCGTTGCCGTCGGTCACTGCGGCCATGATGGTGTGCATGCCTTCCGAGAGGCTCGCCGTGATCGACGCCCCGGTCCCGAGCGGACCATCGAGGCTCGACGACCAGCTGACGGCCGAGGAGAGATCGCCGTCTTCGACGTCGCTCGCCGTGGCGGCGAGCGTGAGCGGCGTCGCCGCCGGCACGTTGGCGTTCTCGCCCGGCCGCATGATGACCACGACCGGGGCATGATCGCCGGGCACCAGCGCCCGCACCCGCACCGTCAAGCGCGGGCGACCGCTCGCCGTCTCGCGACTCTTGTACTTCACCCCGTCCGAGGACGTCGTGCGCAGCGCGAACGCCACCGGACCGTCCCCGTGCACGGCGCTCGAGGCGTCGAGCTCCACCACCTGGCTCTTCGCCACCGCGCCCACGGTGCCGAGCGCGGCCCCCGTCTCCGGGCGCGTCGTGTAGGTCATGGCGGTCTCGCTCCAGGTGGTATCGGCGACCGCGTAGAGCGTCCCGCCGCTCGCGCTCTCCGACGCGCTCGCGGTGCTCACGACCAGCTGCACCGCCGCGCCGTCGACCGCCAGACCTGCCGTTCCGGCCACGGTGAAGCGCAGGAAGGTGTTCAGGTCCGGGATGGCATCGGCCTGCAGCGTCGTGGCCGTACCGTAGTTGGAGCTCGGCGCATTGCTCGCGACGTAGGTGTCCGCCTCGACCTCGCGGACGATGGTGGCGGCGGAGACGCGCACCCCGACGACGGCGTACCCCGTGAGCCCGCTCGCGTCGACGACCCGCGCGGTCAGGAGGTGGGCGCCCTCGAGCAGACCGGCCGCGTCGACCACCGCGCCGGTTCCGAGCACGCCCTGACGGTCGGACTCCCAGACGATGGCGGCGCTCTGGTCGCCGTCCTCGAGATCGAAGGCGCGCCCGATCAGTCGCACCGTCCCACCCACGACGGCAGCGTCGCCGTCGCGCGGCGCGACGATGCGCACGTTCGGAGCCGCCGAGGCGACCGTGATCGTCACGCTCGCCGTACCCTCCGCCCCGCTCGCGTTGGTGCTGACGGCGGTGACGACGTGGCTCCCCGCGGACAACGCCGCGAGGATCGTGGCGCCGGTGCCGAGCGGCCCGTCGCGATCGGAGCTCCAACGAATTCCCGCTCCGAGATTCCCCTCGACGGCATCGACGGACGTCCCGACGAAGCGCACCGGATTACCCCCGGCAATCGACGCCCCGGCGGCCGGTGCGGTGATCGCGACCTCGGGCGCACTCCCGATCGTCACCGTCACGGTCGCGGTCGCGACGAGGCCGGTGACGTCCGCGACGCGCGCCGTCAGCACGTGGGTGCCGACGCGGAGATGCGACACGGTCACCTGCCCGCCCTGTCCGAGCGTGCCGTCGAGACTCGACTCCCAGGCGATGCCGGCGGTGCGATCCCCGCTCTCCGGGTCCTCGGCGGTCGCGCGGAGCTCGACCGGCGTGGCGTGACGGAACGCCGCGCCGGCGGCCGGGCTCGTGATCGTGACGGTCGGCGGGCTGCTCGCCTGCAGCTTGAGCAGCAGGGCCGGCGGGCTCTCGCCCGCCTCGCGGCTGAAATAGCGCGCCTTGTTGGCGGTCGACGTCTGCAGGATGAAGTCGTACGTTCCACCGCCCTGCACCACCGCGTCGACGTCGAAATCCACCGCCTGCGCCGTAGTGACGGCGGTGGCGGCCGCGAGCGGCGCACCGGTCGCGGCCGGTCGGTTGGCGAACGTCACCGTGTTCTCGCTCCACGCCCCGAGCGCGGACGAGAGGAAGCCGCCGGCGTCACTGTCGGATCCGCTCGCCCGGCTCACGGTCAGGCGCACCTTGGCGTCGAGGACGTCGAAGCCGGTCAGATCGGGCACCACGAAGCGCAGCACCGTGTGACTCTGCTCCGTCGCCGATTGCCGCTCGATCTCGAGCGCCGCCTCCGCCCCGCGATTCGTGGTGGGCGTGGTGCTCGTGACCGTCGCATCGGCGACGGCGACGAAGCGCTCGGTGCAGGCGGCGTCGACGCAGCTCGGCGCGATCCCGTTCGGGCACTCGTTCAGCCCCATCACGGCGGCGATGCGCTGCCACGGTATGACGTCCATCTCGTCGGGGAGGGTCGAGCCGCAGCCGTCGCAGGCCGCGAACCCGCCGCTCGGAAAGCCCGGGAGCGGGATCTGGAAGAGATCGAGCCCGTCGGTCGAGTCCGTCGGTTCCCCCGCGCCGTCCTCCAGGGTGAAGGTGCCGATGTGGTCGAGACTCACGCGATCGAAGACCTCGAAGTCGGTGGCCGTCGACTTCTGGTCGGAGACCACGAAATACCCGCCGTCGCCGCAGGCATGGACCGCCATGCCCTCGGCGTCCTTCGACATGATCGTGGCGGCGAACTCGCGGACCAGCGTGCCGTCCGGGTTGAAGAGCCCGATGCCGCGCGGCTCCTCCTTCTCGCCGCGCCCGACGTAGATGCGTTGGTAGTGGTCGTCGGCAAAGATCGGCTCGATGCCGGCGCCGAAGCCGGTCGGGAAGGCCCGTACGAGCGCGCCGGTCGCGAGGTCGTAGACGTGCACCGACGAGTCACTGCTGTCGGTGACGAAGACGTGCAGCTCCCCCGCCGGCGTCGTCAGCACGTCGACGCCCTCCGGGGCGACCATGTCTTCCCCGAACGTGTCCACCAGCGCGAAGTCCGGCACGTGATGCACCTTCACGTCGCCGAAATCGACGTCGGTCGTGATCAACAAATCGCCCTCGACCGCGCAGTTGTTCGGACGATCGAAGCCTGGGATGGTCGTGACGAAGGCGCCCGTCACCAGGTTGAACACCTCGACCAGGCCCGACCCCTTGGCGGTGACGAAGATCAGGCTCGCCGCGGGATCGGCGGGATTGATCCAGAAGCAGGGGTCATCGACGTTCTGCCCCGGTCCGTCCAGCTCGAACGCGAGCGGAGCCACGGTCGGCGCCGCCGCTTCGAGTCGCGAGACCTCGAGCATGCCCAGGGATGCGAGCAGGATGACGGCGAGCTTGCGCCCGACCGTCGCGATGGTGACGCGCATCCTGCGCATGCCTGGCCGCATCCTGCGGGCTGAAGTCTCGAGATTCGGCATAGCGGCCTCGTCGTTCCGTTCCTGATTCCCCGTCGCTACGGCGTCGGGGTGACGGATGGAGTCGGATCCTCCGTGGGTGTGGGCGACGCCGTGCCCGTCGGGGTTTCCGTGGGCTCCGGCGTCGCGGTTGCGGTTTCGGTCGGGGTGGGCGTGCTGGTCTCGGTCGGTACGGGGGTTTCCGTCGCCGTGGGGGTCGCGGTCGGCGTCGCCGTTTCGGTCGGCACCGGCGTCGTCGTCGGCGTCACCGTGACGGTCGCGGTCGGCGTGGCGGTGGCCGTCGGCGCGGGGTTCACGGTGACGGTGATCTCGGCGCTGCCCGCCGTGTCGTCGCCGTCGGTGGCCGATGCCGTGATGGTATGTGTGCCCAAGCTCAGCGTGGTCACGTCGATCGTGCCGCCGGTCCCGAGCGCGCCGTCGAGGCTCGACGTCCAGGCGATGACGGCCGTGAGGTCACCGTCCTCGGTGTCGTCGGCCGTGGCCGTGAAGACCACCTCGTCGCCCACGGTCACCTGAGTCGCCTCCGCCGGGGCCGTGATCGTCACCGTCGGCACGTCGTTCACGACGATGGTGATCGCGTCGCTCGCCGTCAGCTCGCTGCTGTCGGTCACCGCCGCGGTGATCGTGTGGGATCCGAGGCTCAGCGTATCGACCGCGATCGTCCCGCCCGTGCCGAGCGCCCCGTCCACGTCCGAGGTCCAGACGATCGCCGCGCTCAGGTCGCCGTCCTCGGCATCCGCGGCCACGGCCGTGAAGTCGATCTCCTCGCCCGCCGCGAACAGCGCCCCGTCGATCGGCGCGGTGATGCCGATCAGCGGCGCTACCGGCGTCGGGGTCGCGGTCGGGGTCGCCGTCTCGGTCGGCACCGGCGTCTCGGTGGGGGTCGCCGTGACCGTCGGGGTCGCGGTCTCGGTCGGCACCGGCGTCTCGGTCGGGGTCGCGGTCACCGTCGGCGTCGCCGTCTCGGTCGGCACCGGCGTCTCGGTCGGCGTCGCGGTCACCGTCGGCGTCGCCGTCTCGGTCGGCACCGGCGTCTCCGTCGGCGTCGCGGTCACCGTCGGCGTCGCCGTCTCGGTCGGCACCGGCGTCTCGGTCGGGGTCGCGGTCACCGTCGGCGTCGCCGTCTCCGTCGGCACCGGCGTCTCGGTCGGGG
>CAZWAX010000385.1:0-5891 GCA_964631985.1 uncultured Polyangiaceae bacterium
GATCAGCAGCAGGTCTCCGGCGCGATGGCCGAGGTTGTCGTTGACCTCCTTGAACTTGTCCAGGTCGAGCATCAGCTAGGCTTGGCTGCGGTGCCCCGGGTGGGCGAGGCGCGCGGCCGCTTTCGCTTGCAGGGCCCGTCGGTTCGGCAACCCCGTCAGCTCGTCGGTGCCGGCCGCCAGCAGGCGCTGGCTCGCCATCCGCGCGAGGAGGCGAACTGCCAGCTCGGCGCGGCCCCCGGCCGCGAGCAGCGTGACCCCGGCGAGGCCCACAGCCATTGTCGACAGGTGCACCTGGGTGCCCACGATCAGCACCGCCAGACCTGCCAGGGTGGCCGTCGACGACACGGCCAGGGCCGTCGAGAGGGTCGCGGAGCCTGGCTCGCGGGTCCATCGCCATCGTCCCCGGGTACGTCGGGTACCTCACCGTCAACGCGCTGACCGGCCGGACGCGCAGCTGGCTCGCGGGACAGGGGCACACGGTCGGGGCAATCGACAGCGTCAACCTGCTGATCGGCAACCTCGGCGCCGCGCACGCGGCCCGCTACGACGTCAGCGACGCCGGGCTCACGCGCTTCGTGCGCGACTTCTACGCCGCGACGCTCGACGACCGCGGCCGCCAGGAGTCGCCGGTCGGGAGCCACGTGAATGCGCACACCGCCGGCGGCATCGCCGAGGGCGGCTACCTCGGCTTCGCCGAGCTGCAGTACGTGCACATGCCGCTGCCGGGCGAGCATCTGGTCGCATTCCTCTCGGACGGCGCCTTCGAAGAGCAACGCGGCAGCGACTGGGCGCCGCGCTGGTGGCGGCCCAGCGACTCGGGCGTGGTCACGCCGATCATGATCGCCAACGGCCGCCGCATCGATCAGCGCACGACGATGGCGCAGTCGGGCGGCACCGACTGGTTCGTGCACCACCTGCAGCTGAACGGCTTCGCTCCGATCGTGTTCGACGGCACCGACCCGGCCGCGTTCGTCTGGGCGATCCTCGAGATGGAGCACCGGCTGATCGCCGCGGGCGAGGCGTGGACGCGGCATCCCGTGCCGCCCTTCGCCGCGCGTCTCCCCTACGGCGTCGCGGTGGCGCCGAAGGGCTATGGCTTCTACGGCGAGGGTACGAATCCCGCCCACAACCTCCCGCTCCCCGGCAACCCGCATCGCGACGAGCGCTCGCGGTTGCTCTTCAACGAGTGGGCCGGGCGCGCCTGGGTGCCACCGGCCGAGCTCGTCCGGACCGCCGCGGCGTTCCAACGCCACGCCGCGAGCAGCCGGGTCCGCGAGCGCGATCATGCGCTTGCCGTGCGCGACGTGCGCCTGACGGCGCCGGTGACGGCGCCGCCGCGTCCCGTGCCCGACGACCGACGCGACCGCGCCACCTGGACGTGGGTGAGCCCGATGCGCGCCGTCGACGACGGCTTCCTCGCGATCGTCCAGGCCAATCCGACGTTGCGGCCGCGCGTCGGCAATCCCGACGAGATGCGCTCGAACCGGCTCACGCGGACGCTCGCGGTGCTCAAGTTCCGGGTCACCGATCCCGAGCTCGGCATGCCCGAGGCCATCGACGGCGCGGTCGTGACCGCACTGAACGAGGAAGCGATCGCGGCCGCCGCGCTCGCCAACAAGGGCGGCATCAACCTGATCGCCACCTACGAAGCGTTCGGCGCCAAGATGCAGGGCGCGGTTCGTCAGGAGGTGATCTTCGCGAACCATCTCCGCGACGCGGGCCGCCCGCCGGGCTGGCTCTCGGTGCCGCTCGTCCTCACCTCGCATACCTGGGAGAACGCCAAGAACGAGCAATCGCACCAGGACCCGGTGATGGCCGAGGCGATGCTCGGCGAGCTGGCGCCCGGCGCGCGCGTGCTCTTTCCCGCCGACTACAACACGGCGGGGGCGGTCATCGCCGGGGTCTATCGCACGCGCGGCGAGATCTGGACCGTCGTCGTCCCGAAGGAAGCACGGGTGCCCGAGCTGTTCAGTGCCGCCGAGGCGGAGACGCTCCTCGCCGACGGGGCGTGCGTGGTTCCGTTCGCCGGGCATCGCCCCGACGCGGCAACGCTGGTGCTGACCGCGCTCGGCGCCTACCAGCTGGGCGAGGTGCTGACCGCGTCCGACCGGCTCACCGCCCGCGCCGTCCCGCATCGCGTCGTCTACGTGCTCGAGCCGGGACGCTTCCGGGCGCCGCGGAGCGAGGCCGAGGCCGCGCTCTCTGCCGCCCCGGAGCTGGTCGCGCGGCTCTGGCCCGGCGCCGCGGCGGCCCGCGTCTTTCTCGTCCACACGCGGCCGGAGCCGATGCTCGGCGTGCTCGCACCGTTGTCGACCGGCCCCGCGACCGTGGCGCTCGGCTACGTCGGTGCGGGCGGCACGCTCGACACGCCGGGGCTGCTCTACGTGAACCGCTGTAGCTGGGCGCGCGAGATGCGGGCCGCGGCGCGGGCGGCCGGCGTCGACGAGGGGGCGTGGCTCGACGAGCCGGAGCGGGAGGCGCTCGACGGGCGGCGCAACCCTACGGGAGTCATCGTGCCTCCGCCGCGGCGCTAGTACGCGACGGGGCCTTCCGAGCGGTGGGAAGCGTGGCGGCGCGGATTCCGATTTCTCGGACGGGCGGCGGGAAACGCAGGGGCGGGTGCGGGGCGGCACGCGGCATTGGGCATGCTAAGCATGGACCCGATCACGACGTCGTCGGCTGAGCCCCTGTCGCCCTTGGATGCCTCTTTTCTGTACCTCGAGCGGCCGACGGAGCGATTGCACGTCGGGGCGTTGGTCGTGCTGGCGGCGGCGCCGCCCATGGCAGCGTTCGTGGCCGCGCTCGCGGACCGGCTCGGACGGTTGCGGCGTTACCGGCAGGTCCCGGAACGGCCGCGTTTCGACTGGCATCTGCCGGTCTGGCGCGACACGCCGGACTTCGACGTCACCCGGCACGTGCATCGCCACGCGCTCGCGGCGCCGGGAGACACGGCGGCGTTCCAGTCGACCGTCGATGCCCTGTTCGCTCGACCACTCCCCGCCGATCGTCCGCTCTGGGAATGCCACCTGATCGAGGGCGGCGCCGACGGGCGCGCGGCCGTGCTGATCAAGATGCACCATTGCATGATCGACGGCGTGAGCGGCGTCCAGGTGCTGGATCTCCTCACCGGCGGCGATCGCGCCGATCAGGCGGGCACCGGCACGGGGCGGGCGCCGGCGCCGAGCGGCAATGGCGCGACGCACGCACCCCAGCCGAGCGGATGGCTCGCGCAGGCCATCGATGCCGTCACGCATCCGGGGCGAACGCTGGAGCACGTGCAGCAGACGGTCGCGGCCGGTGGCGCCCTCGCGAGCCTGGCGCTCGAGCGCTCCGCGCGCTTTCCGTGGAACGGGGCCGTCGGCGCGGGTCGCGCCGTGCGCTGGCAGTCCTTCGCGCTCGACCGTCTCCTCGCCCTGCGCGGCGCCGCGGGGTGCAAGGTCAACGACGTCGCCCTGGCGCTGATCACGGGCGCGTTGCGGGCGGTGCTGTCGCCGGAGCAGCGCAGGGCCGGTCGCCGCGTGCGCGCACTCGTGCCGGTGAACCTGCGCCAACCCGACGAGCACCTGACGCTCGGGAACCGCATCTCGGGGCGACTCGCCTCGTTGCCGGTCGACGTCGACGATCCGCGCGAGCGGTTGCGGCTGATCGCCGACGAGATGCGGGCGCAGAAGGCCCCGGGTCGCATGCCGGTGTTCGACTTCGCCCTGGCGCTCGCGAGCGTGCTGCCGGCGCCGCTCGCCCCGTGGATCGTGCACGTGAACGACGCGTGGCCGGTCGTCCACACGGTCTGCACCAACGTGCCGGGTCCGAGCGAGCCGCGCTGGCTCGCCGGCGAACGGGTGCTGGAGATCCACCCGATCGTGCCGCTCGCGGCCGGGGTCGGGCTCGGCTTCGCGATGCTGAGCTACGCGGGATCGTTCTCGATCGTCGTGACCGCCGATCCGGCGTTGGTGCCCGCGATCGATCGGTTCCCGGCGGCCCTCGCCGCGGCGGAGGAGGCGTTGGCGGCGAGCCTGGGGGTCGGCGTGCCTGCGCCGCGGCGCGCGCCCTCGCGCGTGCCGACGGTCGCGGACGTGATGACGCCCACGGTGGCGACGGTTGCGCCCGACGCCCGGCTCAATGCCGTCTGGAGGACGATGCAGAGCCGGCGGATCCGCCATCTGCCCGTGGTCGACGGCGCCGGGTGCCTGCGCGGCTTGCTCACCCATCGCGACGTGCTCGCCGCGCTCCCGAGCTCGCTCGGCACCGACGGGCAAGGGGCATCGCTCCTCGCGTTCGGCTGGGCCGAGGCGCGCGACCTCATGGAGACCCACCTCAGCACTGCCACGCCCGACGAGCCCGCCCACGTCGCCGGGCGCCGCATGGCCGCGCAGAAGATCGGCTGCCTGCCGGTCGTGGGCACGCGCGGTGAGCTGGTGGGGATCGTGACGGAGAGTGATTTCCTGCGCTGGGCCACCGACCACATGGCCGCCTAGCGCGGCAGGTTGCTAAAAAAGGCGGATCTACTGCGTTGCTTCCTCCTTCGCTTGTGCGGCGTAGCTCCGCTACGCCTCCGCGCTCAGTCAGTCGCGCCTTGCATCTCCACCTTTTTGAGCAACCTGCAGCTGCGTTTGTTGCGATTGCGGAGGGTGAAGAGGAGAACCGAGTCTACGTGATGAGCGGGCGACGATGACGACGCATGGGGTGGCACCCGAGCAGGGTGCGGAGACTGATCCGGCGGTGGTGGCGGCGTTGTTGGATCCGGGGACGTATCCGCATCGGCCCGCGCGGGTGGAGCATGTGCAGACGCATATTTCGCACGTCTTTCTCGCGGGCGAGTACGTTTACAAGTTGAAGAAGGCGGTGCGGTTTCCGTTTCTCGACTTCAGCACGCTCGCGGCCCGGCGGCACTTCTGTGCCGAGGAGTTGCGGTTGAACCGTCGGCTCGCGGCGCCGATCTACCTGGAGGTGGTGGCGCTGGTGCGGACGGCCGAGGGGCGCCTGGTGCTCGGGGGCGAGGGTGCGCTCGTCGAGCCGGTGCTGCGCATGCGCCGTCTGCCGGCGGAGCGGCTGTTGCCGGCGCTTCTCGACGCGAAGGCAGTCGACGCCGCGATGATGGCGGCCTTGGCGCGTCGGCTGGTCGCATTCCATCGCGCCGCGCCGACCGGGCCGGCGATCGCCGCGTACGCGGCGCCCGACGCGCTCCGGGCCCGAGTGGACGAGACGCTGGCGATCCTCGCGCGCTTCATCGGCCCGATCCTTCATGCCGACGAGCAGGCGCTGCTCACCGACTTCGCGACGTCGTTCGTGCGAACGCACGAGCCGCTCTTGCGGGCGCGTCAGGACGAGGGGCGAATTCGCGAGGGGCACGGGGATCTGCATGCGGAGCACGTGTGCTTCGTGGAGGAGGGAGGGGAGGCGGCGCGGCCCGGCGGCGGCTCTCCCGCGCTGCCTGCGGGCATCTACGTCTTCGACTGCATCGAGTTTTCCGAGGCGTTCCGCTGCAACGACGTCGCGTCGGAGATCGCGTTCCTGACGATGGACCTCGAGTTCCGCGGACGGCGCGATCTCGCCGAGGCGTTTGCGGCCGCCTACGTCGCCGCGGCCGACGACCCCACGATCGCGCGGCTGCTGCCGTACTACGCCGTGTATCGTGCCTGCGTGCGCGCCGTCGTCGCGTGCCTCACGAGTGCCGAGGACGAGGTCGATGCCGCGGCGCGCGCGGCGGCGCGGGAGCGCGCTGCGGCCTACGTCGCCTTGGCGATCCGCTCGGCGTGGCGGGCCGGGGACCCGGTGCTGATCGCCTGCAGCGGTCTCAGCGGCACGGGCAAGTCGACGGTCGCCGCCATGCTCGCCGACGTGACGGATGCGACCGTGCTGCGCTCGGACGCCTTCCGGAAGCGCGACCCCGC
>CAZWAX010000386.1:0-5879 GCA_964631985.1 uncultured Polyangiaceae bacterium
CTACGACCGCAACAACGAGCTCTGGAAGGTGTGGATCGACAACCACCAGTTCCGCCCCCAGGCCTTCCCGGGCGCCACCAAGTACGACGAGGAGAAGGACTTCTACGCCGGGCTGGCGATGGTCGACATGCAGCTCATGCACGCGACCTACGTGCCGCACCCCGGCGATACGCCGCCGGGCCACGAGGGCTGGTACTTCAACAAGGGCACGGAATCGTCGACCCAGTACAAGCCGGGGGGTGCGGTCCCGGACTCCTTCACGGTTGCGAAGTTGATCGAGCAGGGCCAGTAGCATTCGACGGCGACGGATGAAGGCCGTCAAGCGCGTCGTCGACGGCGACGCGTGCCTGGCCGAGGCCGCGAGCGGCTGTGAGGTCGTCACGCTCGCCAACGGGGCCTTGGCCATCCGCGAGCGTGCAAGCGGCGAGGTGATGCATCCCGGCGCGGGCCCGCGGGTCGAGGCGGCGACGATCTACGTCGCGCCGTCGCGCCTGGAAGCGCGCCTGCAAGAAGGCGGAGCGCCGCTGGTGCTCTTCGACGTCGGACTCGGCGCCGCGACCAACGCCATCACCGCGTGGCAGGTCTCGGAGGCCCAGTCGACGTCGGCACGGCGGCTCGAGATCGTGAGCTTCGAGCACGACCTCGATGCGTTGAAGCTGGCACTGCACCCCGCCAACGCGGACGCCCTCGGCCTCACGACGGACGGCGCGAATGCCCATGCCGCCGCGACCGCGCTCCTCACCGACGGTGGGCACGAGACGCCGCGCACGCGCTGGCAGCTCCGCCTCGGCGACTTCGCCGACGCGTTGTCCGCAGTCCCGACCGCCGTCGCCGACATCGTGTTCTGGGATCTCTTCTCGCCCCGGACGGCCCCGGCGCTGTGGAGCCACGCGATGTTCGCGGCCCTCCGGCGCGTCTGCCGCGACGGTGCGACCGTCCACACCTACAGTGCCTCGACGTCGACGCGCACGGGGCTCCTGCTCGGCGGGTTTGCCGTCGGCGTGGGCGACCCGACGGGCGATCACGCCGAAACGACGATCGCGGCGACCCGTCTCGAGGATCTCGCGGCGCCGCTCGGTGCGCGCTGGCTCGAGCGTCTCGCGCGCTCGTCGGCACCGTTGCCGACCGACATACCGACCGACCCGCGGGCATGGACGGAGGCGCTGGCACGGGTGCGCGCATGCCCGCAGTTCGCGAGCGGGTAGTCGTCGCATAGGCTCCGGCCGCGTGGCATACCTCCACGTCAACCCACGACCGGAACGGAGATCCCATGGCGATGATCGGTTATGCTGCGGCACTGGAGCAGTTTCATCCGACCGAGCTGCTCGAATACTCACGATTCGCCGAAGCCAATGGATTCGGGGGCGTGATGGCCGCCGACCATTTTCAGCCGTGGGTGCCGAAGCAAGGGCACAACGCGTTCGTGTGGTCGTGGATGGCGGCGCTCGGCGCCGCCACCAAGAAGCTCACGTTCGGCCCCGGGGTGACCTGCGCCTCGTTTCGCTATCACCCGGCCGTCGTGGCGCAGGCCGCAGCGACCCAAGGTGCGATGACCCCCGGCCGCTTCTGGCTCGGGATCGGCTCGGGCGAGGCGCTGAACGAGCACGTCATCGGCGGCGTGTGGCCCGAGGCGCACGTGCGTCTCAAGATGATGCAAGAGGCCGTCGGCATCATCAAAAAGCTCCTCACCGGCGAGGTCGCCAAGCACGACGACGGCAAATACTTCACGATGGAGCGGGTGCGGATGTGGACCGTGCCCGACAAGAAGCATCCGGTGCCGATCTACGTCGCGACCGCGGGACCGATCGCCGCCAAGTGGACCGGCGCCAACTGCGACGGCTTCATCACGCCGGGTGCCGGCATCGACAAGCTGAAGATGCTGCTCGGCAAGTTCGAGGAAGGGGCGCGCTCGGTCGGCAAGGACCCGAAGAAGATGCCGAAGCTCCTGCAGCTCCACATGTCGTGGGCCAAGACCCAGGAGGAAGCGCTCGCAAACGCGCTCGAGCAGTGGCCGAACGGCGGCATGCCCTTTCCGAAGGGTGACGTGCGCTCGCCCGAGGATTTCGCCGAGATCGCCAAGCTGGTGCGGCCCGAGAACTACAAGAACCGCATGATCATCTCGCCCGACATGGAGGAGCACCGCGCGCAGATCCAGCAATTCGTCGACCTCGGTTTCGACGAGATCCACGTCCACAACGTCGGACGCAATCAGAAGGAGTTCATCAAAGCCTTCAGCAAGCAGGTGATCGCCAAGCTGAAGCTCGGGAGGAGGAAAGCATGACCACCGGCAACGATCCGGTCCTCTACGAGCGCTGCGGCGTCGCGGCGGTGCTCACGATCAACCGTCCCGAGGCGCGGAACGCCGTGAACGGCACCGTCGCGTCGGCGCTGCTCGACGGCTACCGGCGCTTCGAGGACGACACCGACGCCAAGGTGCTGGTGCTGACCGGGGCCGGCGAGGCGGCGTTTTGCGCCGGCGCCGACTTGAAGGCCATCGACACCGTGCGCGATCGCCACGAGGGCCCGCTCGGCTTCACGCGCCTCACGCCGACCAAGCCGACGATCGCCGCGGTTTCGGGATGGTGCGTCGCCGGCGGCATCGAGCTCGCGCTCTGGTGCGACCTCCGCATCGCCGCCGAGGGCTCGACGTTCGGTTGCTTCGAACGTCGCTTCGGCGTGCCGCTGATCGACGGCGGCACGCAGCGTCTGCCGCGCATCGTCGGCCTCGGGCGCGCGCTCGAGATCATGATGACCGGGCGGCCGGTTCCGGTCGACGAGGCCCATCGCATCGGGCTCGTGAACGAGGTCGTGCCGCGCGGTCAGCATCTCGTACGGGCCCTGGCTCTCGCCGAGACGCTCGCCAAGTTCCCATGGCCGACGCTGCTCGCGGACCGCGCTGCGGCGCTCGCCGGCTCGGGGGTACCGCTCGAGCACGGCCTCGCCATCGAAGCCCGCCTCGGTCGCGCCGTCCTGGAGGAAGCCAAGCGTGGGGCCTCGCGTTTCGCCGGTGGCGAAGGCCGCAAGGGCGTCGGGGTGTAGGGAGCCCTCGACTACCGTGGACGCAAGCTCGCGAGCGACTCGCCGAGCCCGAGGGTCAGGATCGCGAGGAGCGGCGCCGCCACTTTGGCGGGTCCCGGCAGCAGGTAGAGCGCGAGGAGGAGCCCCCCGATCCAGAGGGCGAGGGGACCCCGACGTTGCACGTGCGCCAGGATCAGGACGATGGCGAAGAGCGACAGCGCGGCCGAAATCATGGACATGGGCGACTCCCCGAGCATCTTCGGCCCGATGGCGCCGCGACTTGAGCCGAAATGGGGTTGCGCGGGGAGGTGCCCGCCCATAGGACTCGGGGCGAGAGTCGCCATGACCCAACATCCCCCGTATCCATGGATGAGCGTGATCGCCGCGGGCGTCTTCGTGATGGGCCTCGCCGCCCCGGCCGTCGCCAAGCAGTTGCCACCCGCCTTCGGCACGGAGCTCGTTCCGGAGCAATCGACGCAGCCGCGGAACGACCCCAAGCCGGCCGCGGACGAGGATCTCGAGGAGCCCACCGAGGAGAAGCCGAAGCGGGCCGTCCGCCGACCGCCCCCGCGGGTCGGCCGCGACCGACGGATCCGGATCCAGCTCGACGGTGACGAGGACGGCGGCGGGGACGATCTGCTCGACGAAGAGTTTTAGCTCGTACATCCCCCGGCTCGATCTCGCTCGGCCGGACCTCACGAGCGTTTGAGGCGGATGCGGATGGTGGCGTCTTCGCCGTGGGCGTCGGGTTCGGGCTCGGCGCTCGTGACCCAGCGACGGCCCTCGTCGGCGAGCCAGCGTGGGATCACCTCGCGAAGCACGCCGCGACCCCCGGGGCTGTGACGTCCCTTGCCGTAGACGATGCGAACCTCCGAGATGCCGGCGGCGTGAGCCTCTTCGAGGAAGCGGGCGGTCACCGCGATCGCGTCCTTGACGCCGAAGCCGTGCAGATCGAGTCGCGGATGCCGCTCGGCGGTCGCGGGGGATGCGGCGCGAAGCCACCTGAGAAGCACGCGATCGAAGAATGCGCCGAGTCGCGCCACGGGCGCGAGTATCGCATTCGCATGCGGAGTTCTGCGAGGAGTGCGAGACGCGACACGGCCCTCGATGTGCCAGGGGCGCTCACTCGTGTGCCAAGTTGACCCGCATGTGGCCACGAGCGGCACAGCGCGCGCGGTCGAGGCGCCGCATGTCGTAACGGACATTCTGGCCGGGCGCTTGCTCTAGCACGCCCGATAGCTCGTGCTCGCGACGAGCCACTCCCCATGCAAATCCTGTTGCTCAGCGCGCTGCTCGCGAGCGTCGCCATTGCGGCGTGGCTTGCGGGCCGTACGACGGCTCGATCCGCGCGCCCCGGGTGGCTCGCGGGGGCGGAGCAGGCGCTCGGTCGTGCCGCGGATTCACGCGCGGTCGTCGCTGCGCTCGGTCACCACGTCGAGAGCGGGCTCGACGCCACGAACGTCGAGTGGTGGCATCGCGACGAGGACGGCAGCTACCGCTCGCGGCTCGGCCGCGTCGCCGACGCCGACGCGGGCGTGCTCGATCTCTGGGTCGCCGGAGGTCGCACCTGGTGTCGACAGGGTCGGGACACCACGCCCGCCGGCGCCGACGTGGCCCGCGTGCTTGGCGCGATCGGTGCCGAGGTGGTGATCGCGCTCTGCCATCGAGGCCGTCCGGTCGGCATGATCGCGGTCGGCCCGCGCCGCACCGGTCTTCGTTACGAGCACCCTGACATCGCCGAGCTCGAGGCACTCGGGGATCATCTCGTGCTCGTGACGGAGCAGCTGCAGATGGCGTCGATGCTCGAGGAGTCGCGCCGCATGCTGCAGCAGGCGACGCGTCTCTCGACCGTCGGGACCCTGGCCGCGGAGCTCGCCCACGAGATCCGGAATCCGCTCGTCGCAGTGCAGACGTTCCTCCAGATCCTTCCCGAACGTCTCGACGATCCGGAAGTGACGGTCGACCTCCGCGGCGTCGCGCTCACCGAGCTTCAGCGCGTGGCCCGCCTGTTGAACGAGCTGCTCGGCATGGCCCGCGCGTCGGTCGCGACCTTCGCCGCCACCGATCTCGAGGTCGTCGTCGAGCAGGTCGTGCGCCTCCTGCAGGTGTCGGCACGCAAGAAAGAGGTCGTGCTCGAGCGCGCCGGCGACCGGCTGCCGACCGGTGCGGCTGATGCGTCGCGCCTGAAGCAGGCGCTCGTCAATCTCGTGCTGAACGCGATCCAGGCGAGCCCGGAAGGCCGCCACGTCTTGGTCACGACGCGCACCGCCGTCGATGCCGCCGGCCGTCCGATCGTCGAGGTCGCCATCCGGGACGAAGGGCCCGGCATTCCCGAGGGCGAGCGCGAGCGCATCTTCCACCCGTTCTTCACCACCAAGGAGAACGGCACCGGGCTCGGGCTACCCGTGACGCGTCAGATCGTCGCCGATCACGGCGGCTCGATCGTCGTCGAGGGCGCGGTCGGGCGCGGGTCGACCTTCGTCGTACGGCTCCCACTCACGACGCCCGCCGCCGAACGCCGCGACCAAGCCGCGTAGCAGGTCGCTGAAAAAGGCCGATCTGCGTCGTTGCTCGGGCGCTCACTTGTGCGGCGTAGCTCCCGCTACGCCTCCGCGTTCGCTTCCTTGCGCCTCGCATCTCGACCTTTTTGAGCGACCTGCCGGGGCTGGCATGTGCGCTCGGTTGGGGCGTCGCTTCGCTCCGCCCCAGCATCTCATTTGGTCAGGGGATGCATCTGCCTCTGGATTCGTTCTGAGATTGAGGGGCGAGCGTAGCGAGACCCCACAACGCGCACGTGCCAAGACCGGCAGGTTGCTCAAAAAGGGTCAGATGCGAGGCGCGACCAAGTGAGCGCGGAGGCG
>CAZWAX010000387.1:0-5878 GCA_964631985.1 uncultured Polyangiaceae bacterium
GCGGGGGGTCTCCGCGGCTTCGAGTCGGGGAGCAGTTCGTCGGGGGCCGGGGACGCGGCGGCCTCGGCGGTCGTGACCGGCATCGTCGCGATCATCGTCGCCTGCGGCATCTTCGCCGTCTCCTTCTACATCCTGGGCATCTGACGTGACGGACCAGAACGGCAACCGCGAGGCGCACATCACGGTCGAGGACCTCACCATCGCGTACGGCGAGCGCGTGATCATGCAGGATCTCGACTTCACCGTGGACCACGGCGACGTCTTCGTGATCATGGGCGCGAGCGGCTCCGGCAAGAGCACGCTGCTCCGCAACATGATCGGTCTGAACGAGCCCACGAAAGGCGACGTGCGGTACGAGGGCGAGAGCTTCACGCATGCGGACGAGGCGACCCGCCAAAAAATGCTGCAGCGCTTCGGCGTCATGTACCAGGGCGGCGCCCTCTTCAGCTCCATGACCCTCGTCGAGAACGTCGGCCTGCCGCTCGGCGAGTACACGACCCTCAGCGAGGCCGAAATCCGCGAGGTGGCCTCGCTCAAGCTCGCGCTCGTCGGCCTCAAGGGCTTCGAGGACTTCTTCCCCGCCGAGATCAGCGGCGGCATGTGGAAGCGCGCCGGCATCGCGCGCGCCATGGCCCTCGACCCGGACATCCTCTTCTTCGACGAGCCGTCGGCCGGGCTCGACCCGATCAGCTCGCGCCAGCTCGACGACCTGATCCTCGAGCTCCGCGCGAGCCTCGGCACGACCATCGTCGTCGTGACCCACGAGCTGCCGAGCATCTTCGCGATCGCGACCAACAGCGTGTTCCTCGACATCGAGACCAAGACCATCATCGCCACGGGGTCGCCGAAGGCGATGCTCGAGAACGAGGACACCGACCCGAAGGTGCGGCGCTTCCTCACGCGCGGCGAGGCCGAGGAGAAGGCGGGGGAACCTCAGCATGGGTAGAAAAGCCAATCCGATCCTGATCGGGGCGTTCGTCGTCGGCGCGATCGCGCTCGCGGTGATGGGCATCGTAGTGTTCGGCTCGGGGCGGCTCTTCGCCGACACGACGCCGTTCGTCATGTACTTCTCGGGCTCGGTCGACGGCTTGAGCGTCGGGTCGCCCGTCAAGTTCAAGGGCGTCGAGATCGGCGCCGTCACCAGCATCCAGCTCGACCTCGGCGAGGAAGCGCGCATCCCGGTCTGGATCGAGGTCGACAACAAGAAGATCGTCGCCCGCGGTGCCGACAAGTGGCCGAGCGACAGCACGCTCCTGAAGGCCTCGATCGAGCGCGGCCTCCGTGCCCAGTTGAACTCGCAGAGCATCGTGACCGGGTTGCTCTTCGTGCAGCTCGACTATCATCCCGAGGCGACGGCGGTGTTCGTGGCGCCGCCGGAAGCCGCGCTGCCCGAAATCCCCACCATTCCGACCACGCTCGAGCAGGCGCAGCAGGCGGCCGCCGAGATCATCGCCAATCTGCGGCAGATCGACTTCGAAGGATTCGGGAAGGCGCTCCGCGCCGCGATCGACGGCATCAACGCGACGGTGAACGCGCCCGGCTTGCAGAAGGCGCTGCAGTCGTTGCCCGAAACGCTGGCCTCGCTGAACGCGACCTTGGGGAGCGTGCAGAAGCTCTCGAACAACCTCGACCAGCGGAGCGGCCCCCTGCTCGCGAGTATCCAGCAGGCGTCCGAACGCTCGACCGTCGCGGTCGAGCAGGCGCGCGCCACCCTGGAGAGCGTGCAAGGGCTCGCCGACGCCGGCTCGCCGCTCGCGGGGCAGCTGGTCGGCGTGCTCGAGGAGCTACGCGGTACGGCCCGTTCGATCCGGCTGCTCGCCGACTACTTGGAACGCAACCCGAGCGCCCTCGTGCGAGGGCGGGAGGTCAACGCCCCATGAGGATCGCCGTCATCGCGTTCGCCCTGCTGGTCGCCACGCACGGTGCCGCCTGTACGTTGCTGTCGCCCCGCCACGATCCGTCGCGGTTCTACACGCTGTCCGCACGGACGGGCGCGTCGAGTGGGACGCAGGACGGACGAGGGATCAGCGTCGTCGTCGGTCCGGTGTCGCTTCCGGCCTATCTCGACCGCAACGAGGTCGCGATCCGGGTGAGCCCCGCCGAGCTCAAGTACGCGCTCGCCGAACGCTGGGCCGAGCCGCTCCTCCAGAACTTCACCCGCGTCCTCGTCGAGGATCTCGGGAACGCGCTCGCGAGCGAACGCGTCGCCACCGTCGCGACCGCGGCGACCGTGACCCCCGACTTCTGGGTCGAGGTGGTGGTGGTGCGCTTCGAGGCCGCTGCCGACGGCAGCGCGCAGCTCACGGCCCGGTGGGCCGTTCGCGACACGGCCCGCAAGATCCTGGTCATCCGGCAATCGCAGCACGCCCGTCAGGCGGCGGCCCCGACCGTCGAGGGCGGCGTCAACGCGTTGAGCGCCGCCCTCGGCGATCTGGCCGACGAGATCGCTGCGGTGTTGCGCGAGCAGCCGGAGCGCCGATAAGGGCCGATCTGCTTCGGTGCTCGTCGACTCGCTTGTGCGGCGTAGCTCCGCTACGCCTCCGCGCTCGCTCCTGCGCCTCGCATCTCGACCCTTCTCGACGCTCCGCGGGCCTCTCTACTGTCTCAGCCCCCGAGCGCGCCCTTGATGACCTTGAGCGTTTCGAGGTTCTTCTGGAGGCCGTCGACCTGACTTTGCATGTCGGTGATGGCGGTGCCGAGCTTGGCTGCCTGGCCGACCATGCCGCTGCCGCCCGCCGCTTCCTTCGCCACCGCGCCGCCGACCGCGCCCCCGAGATCGTTCATGTCGGCGATGGCGCCCTGCTGCGTGACGGTGCCGCAGAAATACCCGGCGCCGAACACCGTCAGAATGGCGCCGACCTGGATGCCGCGTTTCAAGCTTCCCTTCATGGCGAGCCTCCTTGCGATGACGTGGGCGCGGTGAACGCATTGATGAACGCGCGGTCGCCCGTTGCCGTGCGTTCACCGCCATCCCTAGCCACGGGTCGATCGTGTCGCAAACCGTCGGGGCGCGACGGTCGTGGGTCAGCTCGCGCGTCCAGCGTTGGTCGAAGGATCGCGTCTGTGGATTCCAAAGGAACAGAGAGCGAGCCCCTTCCTATTTGAAGGAGGCGATGGCGGGTAGGGTCAGCACCAAAGGATCCTCGGCGCAGAGTACGCGCTGCGGGCTCGATGGCACCGCTTCGATACCCATGATGGCGAGATAGGGGGGCTCGTCGAACAGATTCGGCCGCTCGATGTCGAAGCCTCCGCCGGACTGTGCACGAAAGACGAAGAGAGCGAGGTTGCGGTTGGTTCGTTCGACCAGAAGCAACGCTTGATCGATACGGCCATCACGGTCGAAGTCGGCGTGCGCACGCAGAAAGCGTGTTGCACTCTGGTTTCGCCAGCGCTGGTCTGCCTCCGCGTCGGTTGGCCACCGCCACCCAGCTGGCGGTGCGATCGTCGTTTGCGGACCAAGGAAGAGACGAAAAGCGCCGCCGACAGGGCGAGGGCCGGCAAGGCCAGCGCTACGGCCTACATCCTCAGCGTTTCGCGTTTGAACACGAGCTGATCGCCTACCCTGGAACGTCCGCAGGATCGAGAAGACCGTGGCGCCGCCACCCGGTGGTGAGCAACCACGTCCTGGCGCGTGCGACCGGGGGCGGATTGGCGGCGGGCGTCCTATCCTCACCCCCAGTCCGGGACTTGGCGCGCTTCCAGCCGTCGAACCAACGAGCCGAAGAAGCCCGATCGAGCCCAATGCGACGGGCGCCGTGCGTGAGTGGCGCCCGCGCCTTCGACGCGTGCCGCCGCGCATTCAAGAGGACGTAGCGGAGGGCGTTGCGGACCTCTTTCGGCGTTGCCAAAAGACGCACGTGGTAGCGGTCGGCCAGCACCCGACCCCTGCGTGCGGCGACGCGGTTGACGGCGCGTGCGAGGCGCGACCCGATCGCCATCATGCCGCGCCCGAGCGCGTCGGGGTTTTGCGCCTCCACGAGCAGGTGCGCATGGTTTCCCTGCAGGGAGTAGTGCACCAATCGAAAATCCGGCCGTTGGCAGCCCACGGCAAACGTTCGTTCGATCTGGGCAACGACGCGCGCGTCACGGAGCGATGGAAGATCGGATTTCAGGCGAAGCGTCACGTGTGCGGGGAGGACCTTCCGGAACGGCTCGCGGGAGACATGCGCCAGGCCGGGATGCTCACCCCGCTTCCGTCCGGCCCCCGTCCGTCGGCCGCCCCAGCGCCGCGCATCTACAAGTTTGAGCCCGAGCTGTCGCGATCGGTGCATCATCTTGAATCGGCTACCTTCTACCAAAACATATCAATGCCGTCAACTAGAAACATGGGCACACCTTCGCCCACGGTCTCGCTCTGACGTGGGGAAAGTCAGACGCCACTGCGAGGCGGAGAAGGTGGCGCTTGGATCTGCTCGAGAACGACCGGCCCGGGAGCGCCTCGTCAAACGCGCCGTTTGCGGCCATGCTTCAGCGGGATGAGCCTCGGTCGGCGCACGCAACGCCTGCGCAAGCGGACCCATGTGACGAGAACGCGCAGCTGACCCGCGCGAGGCACTATGTTCTTCGCGGAAGCATCCTCCCGATTCGCCGACATGTCTCTGGATCAAATGCTCGGTGCCCATCGTGGGCCGGTTGCATGCGTGCCGACGGGGCGGCACCATACGACGCACATGAGATCTTCGTTGGTGTGTTTCGTCGTGTGCGTCGCCGCCGCCTGCGGCCCCATGCGACCCGCGCCGCCCGCGCCCGCGGCCCCGACCACGCGGCAGTTCACCTTCGCGTGGCGCTACGGTGTCGACGATCAATCACTGGCGCCGCGCGGCGGCACCTCGCACGGACCCGCGGTCACGCTCGCGACCACGCCGAGCGCCGAGTGGGAGCGGCTGCGGGCGCCGGGGCTCGCCACGGTCGAGCGCGACCGGCGCGCGATCCTCGCCATGGTGGGGACGTTCCGGACGAGCTTCGACTTCCTCGAGGTGATCGGTTTTCGTCCCGGCTTCACGCCCGATCGGCCGTATCAGTCGTGGGGGACCGAGTACGTCTACGTCGTGCGCGACGAGCCGCGCTTCGTCTCGCTGCAGCACGTCCTCGTGATGTTCATGGAGCACGGCGGGAAAGTCGCGGGTCCGTTCGTCACCAAGCACTGGCGTCAGGATTGGCGCTACGAAGACGACGAGCTGCTGACCTACCGGGGACGGCTCACGTGGGGGCGCGAGCGCCTCCCCGCGAGCGCGGCGCGGGGTGCGTGGACGCAGGCGGTCTACCAAGTCGACGACTCGCCGCGCTACGAGGCGGTCGGCCGCTGGGAGCATTTCGGCAACGTGTCGACGTGGCGGAGCGCGCCGGCCTGGCGCCCGCTGCCGCGGCGTGAATGGTCGGTTCGCAAGGACTACGAGGTCCTGATCGGCACCAATCAGGTGACGATCACCCCGACGGGTTGGGTCTACGAGGAGGACAACCTGAAGACGGTGCTCGACGCAGCCGGCCGCCCCCCGGGGGACACGACCGTTCTCGCGAAGGAGATCGGCCTCAATCGATTCGAGCGCATCGTCGGCTTCGACGATGCGGCCGGCCGGCGTTACCAGGAGCGCACCGAGCCGTTCTGGGCCGAGGTGCGCCGCGCCTGGGCCGACGTCGCCCGCCGCCACGCGACGTTCACGCTGCGCGCCTCGCCCGACCAGGGCCAGCTCTTCGTCCCGCTCTTCGAGTACGCCGGCAAGCTCGACGACGGGGCGCCGTACGACGCCGCCGACGGGCGGGCGTTCGCGCGGAAGACCGTCGACGGCTACCTGGCGCCGGCCCGCTGACTCGGGTTCTCGCGCGCCGCGGCGGCGCCGCACGCCGATTCTCTGCGCCAGAGCGATACAGTCGGCGCGCG
>CAZWAX010000388.1:0-5846 GCA_964631985.1 uncultured Polyangiaceae bacterium
GGTGTTCATCTTTCTCACCATCATGGCGTTCAACTTCTTGGGTGACTATCTGCGCGACACGCTCGATCCGCGGAGTGTGGGGGCCGGCGGATGACCGACAGCGCTATTCCGCTGCTCGAAGTGCGCGATCTGCATACCCATTTCGAAACCGACGAGGGCGTCGGACGGGCGGTCGACGGCGTGAGCTTCACGGTCGACACCGGACGGACCCTCGGCATTCTCGGGGAATCGGGATGCGGCAAAAGCATCACCGCCCTGTCCATCCTGCGCCTGGTGAGCCCGCCAGGACGCGTTGTCGCCGGCGAGATTCTCTACCGCGGAGAGGATCTGCTGCGACGCTCGGAGCGCGAGATGCGCGCCATCCGCGGCGGCGAGATCGCCATGATCTTCCAGGAGCCGATGACCTCGCTGAATCCCGTGTTCACGGTCGGCAATCAGATCGGCGAGGCGGTTCGGTTGCACCAGAACCTCGACGGCAGCGGGGTGCGAACGCGCGTGATCGAGGCTCTGCGCAGGGTCGAGATTCCCGAGCCGGAACGCCGGGCCAAGAGCTATCCGCACGAGCTCTCGGGGGGCATGCGGCAACGCGCAATGATCGCGATGGCGCTCGCGTGCGAGCCGAGTCTTTTGATTGCCGACGAGCCGACGACGGCGCTCGACGTGACCATCCAAGCGCAGATCCTGGAGCTCCTGCGTGGCCTCCGCGACTCGTTCGGCATGGCGATGATCCTGATCACCCACGACCTCGGCATCGTGGCCGAGCAGGCCGACGAGGTCGCCGTGATGTATGCCGGCCGCATCGTCGAGCGTGCGTCCGCCATCGACATGTTCGAGCATCCGTTGCATCCCTACACGGTGGCGCTCATGCAGGCAGGCGGGCGGCGCGAGGGTGCGCCGCGCCATCGCCTCGATGCGCTGCCGGGGACCGTGCCGAGCCTCTTCCAGCGTCCGAGCGGATGTCGTTTCCGTGACCGCTGCGCGCGGGCGATCGCCGAGTGCGCGGACGTCGATCCGATGCTCGAGGAGAAAGCGGCCGCCCATGAGGTCGCGTGTATCCGGGTATGAGCGCGCCGACGGACGACATCGCTGCTGCTCGGAAGGCGGAGGCGTCGCCGCTGGTCACGGCCCGTGGCCTCACCAAGCACTATCCAATCGGTGGGGGGTTCTTCGGCGGCACCAAGCTCGTGTTGCGCGCGCTCGATGGCGTCGATCTCGAGATCCGCGCCGGGGAGACGTTGGGGGTCGTCGGCGAGTCGGGCTGCGGCAAGTCGACGCTCGGGCGCTGCCTGCTCCGGCTCGTCGAGCCGACCGCGGGCGAAGTGTCGTTCGACGGCCAGGACGTTCTGGCGCTCGGCTCCGCCGAGCTTCGCCGCATGCGCCGTGCGATGCAGATCATCTTTCAGGATCCGTACGCTTCGCTGAACCCGCGGATGCGCGTCGGCGCGATCGTGGCCGAGGGCCTCGAGGTGCACGGGTTGGCACGCGGTGCCGAGAAGCGGCGGCGGGTCGAGGAGCTGTTGCAACAGGTCGGGCTCGGGGCCGAGCACTACGATCGCTACCCCCACGAGTTCAGCGGAGGGCAGCGTCAACGCATCGGTATCGCCCGCGCCCTCGCCGTCGGTCCGCGCTTCATCGTCGCCGACGAGCCCGTGTCCGCCCTGGATCTCTCGATCCAGGCCCAGGTGCTCAACTTGCTTACCGACCTACAGGACCAGATGGGTCTCACCTATCTCTTCATCTCCCACGATCTGCGGGTCGTCGAGCACATCAGCCACCGCGTGGCCGTGATGTACCTCGGACGGATCGTCGAGCAAGCGCCGCGCGCATTGCTGTATGCGAATCCACGGCACCCCTACACCCGCGCGCTGCTTTCCGCGGTTCCGGTGCCGGACCCGCGCCACCGTCCGAAGCGAACGCCACTTTCGGGCGACGTTCCGAGCCCGCTCAACCCGCCGGATGGATGTGCCTTCCACCCGCGGTGCCCGTACGCGGAGCCGCGGTGTCGGGTCGAAACTCCGGCGTTGATCGAGGGGGCAGGGCAACACGCGGTCGCATGTCACGTCTTTCCCGCGCCGGCGGAATGATTTAGGAAGGCGACGTGGGGGATCGTTGGCAGCAGCGGCGGGGGGCCCCGTCGAAGCCGGTGGCGCCACGTCCGATCCCGGCTCGGGCGCCCGAGGCCGGTATCATCGGTTGGCGAGAGATCCGGACCGTTCTCGACCAGGGGACCCAGGTCAACGGAAAGCTCAGCTTCACCGTGCCGACGCGTATCGAAGGTCGGTTACGAGGCGAGGTGCGGGCCGCGGATCTGTTGGAGGTCGCGGCGTGCGGCGTGGTGCACGGTTCGATCTGGGCAAAGAGCCTCGTCGTTGCGGGCGAGGTGCGCGGTCAAGTGCTCGGTGCCGACCGCGTCGAGATTCAAGCCGGTGGGCGCGTCTTCGGCCGGATCGAGACTCGCGCGCTGATCGTGGCCGACGGCGCCACGTTCGAGGGCGAGCTCCGGATGAACCTCGACGACCCAGCCGAACAGCTCGACCAGCCCGCGCGCGGTTGACGCCGCGTACGTTGGGCGAAAGCTAGCGGGGATCGCGGATTGACTCCGCGATCCGAGGCCCATCGGAGGATCGGCACGCAATGCGTGCCGATCGCACGGGGGCGAAACCAAAGGACGCGAGATCTACTTGGTCGTACGCGTCGACGTGTCTTCTTCGATGCGCGCAGCCTTACCGGAGAGCTCTCGCAGGTAGTAGAGCTTCGCCCGACGGACTTTGCCGTAGGAGACGACCTCGATCTTGTCGACACGCGGGGAGTGGAGCGGGAAGGTCCGCTCCACGCCAACGCCATACGACGTCTTCCGGACGGTGAACGTCTCGCGGATGCTGCCGCCGCTCCGTCGGATGCACACGCCCTCGAAGAGCTGAATACGCTCCTTGTCGCCTTCGACGATGCGCACATGGATGCGGAGCGCGTCGCCCGCGCGGAACGAAGGTTGCGATTCCTTCAGCTGCTGTTGCTCGATGCTTTCGATGACGTTCATGGGTGTGCCTCCTGTAGTTCGTTTTCCTGCCGTCCGCACATCCGGTCGAGGATGATGGCCGCGGCGCTGCGCACGGAAAGGTGGTTGTACTCGCCCGTTCCGAGGACGGCGGGCAACAGATGGTCGGCGCGCTCGATCACCTCTTCGGTGAGGCCCCAGCCGGTTCCGAAGAGCACCAGCAACGGCCGCTCGGTTTCGGCGATGAGCTGGCGCAAGCCCGCGTACGAGATCGTTGGCTGCTGCGTCCGCGCCGAGGTGACCAGGAGCATCGGCGTGGCGCCGGCGTCGCGCTCGACGTCGACGATCGTCTGGTCGAGGTCTTCCGTCAGCCCGACGAGTGCCAGGGCGTCCTTGCGCGTGGCATTGTAGCTGGCGCCCCACCCGGATCCCCAATGATCCAGGATGCGTGCCGAGAGCTCGCGGAGGGCGTGCACCGGTGTCACGACGTAGAAGCGGCGCACCCCGAAGGTGCAGGCGCTGCGCGCGATGTCGTGGATGTCCAGGTGGGTCACGGCGGTGGTCACGACCTGACGGTTCTTGTCGTAGACGGGGAAATGCAGAAGCGCGAGGTACAGCGGGGCCATGTCACCGCTCCCTCGCCGCGCCGCGCGCGAGCAGGTCGGGGCGCATGCGCGCCGTGACCTCGCGGGCGGCGTTGGCGCGCCATGCGTCGATGGCGGCATGGTCGCCGGAAAGCAGGATCGGTGGGACGATGCGCTCGCGAAAGCTCTCGGGCCGCGTGTACTGCGGGTACTCCAGCCGATCGTCGACGAAGGACTCGGAGCCGGCCGAGGCCAGGTTGCCGAGGGCACCCGGGAGCTGGCGGACGACCGCGTCGATGACAGCGAGCGCGGCGGGCTCCCCGCCCGAAAGGACGTAGTCGCCGATCGAAAGCTCCTCGTCGACGAAATCGCGAACGCGCTCGTCGACACCTTCGTAGCGGCCGCACACCAGGACGAGGTCCGTGACGGTCGCCAGCGACATCACCTTGCGGTGGTCGAGCACCGGACCACGCGGAGACAACAGAATGCGATGGGCGCGCGGTGCGGCCGTGGCGATGGCCTCGATAGCCTCCACGATCGGAGCCACTTTCATCACCATGCCGTGGCCGCCGCCGTACGGCGTGTCGTCGGTCGTCCGATGACGATCGTGGGTGTATTCTCGGAGGTCGACGAGGGACACGTCGAGGAGGCCGGCCTCGCGGGCGCGCTTCGGGATGCCGACCGCGAGCGGCGATGCGAAGAACTCCGGAAAGATCGTGACGACGTGAACCCGCATGATCAGGAATCCAGCAATCCCGGGATCGGGTCGATGACGACACGGTGGCCGGGCAGGTCGATGGCCTGCACGACGTCGGCGATCAGCGGGATCAGAAGCTCCCGCTGGCCGTCCTGGACGACCAGGACCTCGTTGGCGCCGGTCGAGAACGAGCGCTCGACGGTGCCGAGGCGTTCGCCGGCATTGGTGACCACGTCCAGGCCCTCGAGCTGGTAGACGTAGAACTCGCCGGTCGTCGGAGCTGGCAGGTCGCGCTCGGGAACGGCCACGCACGAGCCGACCAACGGCTCGGCGGCCTCGATGCTCTCGATCCCCGACACGCGAAGAAGCGCGAGGTTGCCGTGCGGGCGCGCGTCTTCCAGGGTGATCGCCGCTGTGCCAGCGGGAATGGGATCGGAGCCGGGGGACGGCGGGGGTGCCAGGAGGAGCGGGCGCCCCGTCGGGGGGAGACTAGCCGAGGGACCGTAGGGACGGTACCGGAGCAAACCGCGGACGCCATGCGTCCCGACGATTTCGCCGAGCGCGATCAGCCGTCCCGGCGACGATGTGTGGGTATCGTGTTTCATGCTGCATGGGGTACGTGCGACAGAGCGTCATGCCGTCGTCGCCTACTTGTCCTCGACGATCTCCAAGACCACTTTGCGATTGGTGCGCGAAGCGGCGGCGTTCAGGATGGTGCGGATGGACTTCGCGGTGCGGCCCTGTTTGCCGATGATGCGCCCGAGGTCCTCACGTGCGACCTTGAGCTCGAGGATGGACGCGGTGTCGCCTTGCGTCTCTTTGACCTCGACGGCGTCCGGATTGTTGACGAGGTACCGGGCCAGGTACTGCACCAGTTCCTTCATGTTGTCTCCCCCGGAGCGATTCCCGCCCGCTTGATCAGCTGGGCGACCGTCTGCGACGGAAGGGCCCCACGTCGAATCCACTCATGGAGTTTTTCTTTTTTGAAGTCAACAACAGGTGGATTTGGAAGGGGATCGTAGGTACCGACCTGGTCGATCGTGCGGCCGCCGCGAGGGGCGCGCTTGTCGGCGACGACGATGCGATAGAAGGCGTGCTTCTTGGTCCCGCGCCGGGCGAGTCGGATGGTGACGCTCATGGTGGTCCCTTTCGTGCCCGGTCTAGCCGGGAAGCATATTGGTGAGGCGATTGAGGCCGCCGGGGCCCATTTTGGCGAACTTTTTCATCATCTTCTTGGTTTGTGCGTATTGTTTCAGAAATCGATTGACCTCGGCCACGTTGGTGCCGCTCCCGAGGGCGATGCGGCGCCGTCGACTGCCGTTGATGATGGTGTCGTTGCGACGCTCTTCTTTGGTCATCGAATTGATGATGGCCTCGATGCGTTTCAACTCCGAATCGGCGACGCCGGGATCCATCTTGCCGGCGAGCTTCTTCATGCCGGGAATCATGCCGAGCAGGTCACCCATGGAGCCGAGCTTCTTCACCATCTGCAGCTGGTCGCGAAAATCCTCGAGCGTGAACTCGTTCTTGCGGAGCTTCTTCTCGAGCGCTTCGGCTTGCTTTTGATCGT
>CAZWAX010000389.1:0-5832 GCA_964631985.1 uncultured Polyangiaceae bacterium
TCGATGACGCTCTGGCTCATGCGATCGAGCGCCTGCCGGTGCACCTCGTAGCTGCGCTCGAGCGGCCCCGCGATCGCCTCGTAGGTGCTCGCCGCACCGCCGTCGCCGCCATCCGCGGCGTCGAGGAAGGCGAGCGCGATGCGGCCGAGGCGGTCGATCGCGGCCTGCTCGCCGGCGCCGCCAGAACCGGGGCTCAGCCCCGCGCTTTGCGCCTGCGCGCGGAGATCGGCGAGCGAGGCAGCGGACGCAGGAGCCGCCGCGAAACCCGCCAACGCGACCAACGCCGCCGTCACCACGGAACGCAACCCGAACGCGCGCATCTACTGCAGCTTGCCCATGTACTTCGCCATCTCGACACGCCAGCGCGTTCCGAAGGTGAGGATCATGACTTGGCGGAGCAGCGATTTGTCCTCGCCGAGCGCCATCAGCTCGCCGCCGCCCTGGTCGGTGACGACCCGGTAGGTATCGCTCACTTCCTTGTAGAAGCCCGGCATGGGCGACGGCGCGAACTCGCCCACGGAACCATGCGCCACCCAATCGGCGCGGTCGTACTCTTCGTGGAGACGCTTGGTCACGTCGATCGCGCCGATGGCGCCGTTCTTCTCCTTGAGGTCGCGCACCAGCTTCAGCAAGGCCGGCATGCTCTGCGGGTGGGGCGGCGAGCTGCCGATGATGATCATGATGCGACGCGACGTCTTCCGCCACGACAGCTCGGCCATGGCGGCGTCGACCGCCTCGTAGACGGCCTCGGGATAGTCCCCGCCACCCTCCGAGCGCAGGTTGGCGACGAAAGCCTGGACCTTGTCGGTCTTGAAGCTGAAGTCGACCCACTTGGTGACGTACTCGTCGCCCTTGTCGCGATACGCGACGACCGCGACCCGGCTCGCCGGCACCATCTGCTGGAGATTGCCGATGAAGGCGCGCACCTCGTTCTTCACCTCGTCGATGATCGATTGCATGCTGTTGCTGGTGTCGATCAGCAGGACGAGATCGACCCCCACCTTGCGGAGGCCGCCGAGCAGGTCGCCGAAGCCGCCGCCCCCCGGCGCACCGCCGGCAATGCCGGACCCGCCGAACGAGAGTGGAATGTCGAGGTTGCCGGGTTGGGCCCCGACCGACGGACCGATACCGATGCGTGGGAGGTCGGGAGCACGCACGTTCGCGACCGCCGCCGGGGCGCTCGGTCCCGCCACCGATCCCGCCGTGCGGGGCTGGGTGATCACCGGCCGCAGCTGCCCGGCGATGTCGCTGAGCGACGGGGCTCCTTCGACCGCCGCTTCCTCGAGCGCCGAGGGCGGCTCGAGGATCTTCACGTTGATCTTCTGGACCTGCTTCGCGACCGTCACGCTGATGGTGGTGAGCGCCAACAGGATCGCGGCGTGAAACGCCGTCGAGAGGAGGAACGCCGGGAGGGCTCGCCGGACGGGAAAGGCACTGGCGAGGGGATCGTCGGCGACGGGCGGCGCGGGGGGTTTGGTGGGAGCGGTCATCGGCGGCTCATGAGCGGGGCGGCCCTGGACATGCTCGGGTCGCCAGCGCGTCGATTCCTCGACGGGCCAGCGCGTCCATTCCTCGGCGCGCCAGCGCGCCTATTGCGCCTTCCCCCGTTCGGCGGCGATCGCCACCTGGGTCGCGCCGGCCCGCTGCGCCGCCGACAGGATGCGCACGGCGTCGCCGAGCAGGACCTCACGATCGCCCTGCAACACGACCGGCGTGTCGGGGCGGGTCGCCAGGAGACTCTTCAGCATACCTTCGAGGCCGTCGATCCCGACCAGATCGGCGTTCACGTAGATCTCGTGCAGCGGGGTGACGGTGATCGTGATCTCGCGGGGGGCGCTCTGCGTGCTGTCGACCTCCGGCAGCATCACCTTGGCCCCGGTGTCGACCATGGCGACGCTGGTCACCATGAAGATGATGAGGAGCACCAGGAAGATGTCCGTGAGCGGCGTGATGTTGATCTCGGCCATGATGTGCGACCGACCGCTCGCCGGAAGCTTAGCGAAGGCCATCCGCGACCCTCGGCTTTCTGGGAGCGTTGCTGGCGACGTTCCGGAGGCCCTCGACCAGGCGCGCGGTGCCGATGGTGAGCGCCGACTCGATGCGGTCCAGCCGGACTTTGAAGTAGTTGTAGAAGACGAGCGCGATGATTGCGACGCCGAGGCCGAGCGCCGTGGCGACGAGGGCTTCCGAGATGCCGCCGGCGACGACCGCGAAACCGCCGCTGCCGAGGCTGGCCATGCTGTGGAAGGCCTTGATGATGCCGACGACGGTCCCGAACAGTCCGATGAACGGCGCACTCGAAGCGACCGTGCCGAGGATCCAGAGCGGCCGCTTCAACTGCTCCATCTCCTCGAAACGGCGCTCGGCACCGAGATCGGCGAGCTCTTCGGGGTCGAGGGTGCCGCCCTGGCGGACCACCTCGGAAAAGATGCGTCCCGACGGGGTTCCGCGCGCCGCCTCGGCATGCTGCAACGCCGCCCCGAGGTCGCCGCGCGCGAGGTCACCATGGAGGCCGCGGGTGAGCTCGGCGGTCCCGCCGACCATGCCGATGAAGCTCCAGAGCCGCTCGGCGATGACGGTCAGGCTCACGATCGACATGAGGATCAGCGGGTAGGTGGCGAGCCACCCCTGCTGAATCATGGCGAGCATGCTCAAATTCGTTGTCGGTTCCACGCGGTGAGCTCCTCTCTACTGGGGGAAGATGCGGCGCGCTCGGCACTCTCATCTCGACGCTACACGATCTTCCCACTCGGGGAAAATCACGAAGGTATAGATGAAGGCAAGTAGGGCACGGCGCGCGTCACCAATCGCGCTCGTGAAACGGTGCAGGCTTTTGCGCCGCTGAATGACGTGTGCTACTCGCACGTCGCCTTGGGGTCGCGCATTTTCGCCACCAAATCGGTCGAAGTGCTGCAAGCCGAGCTCGCGTCCTCCGATCGTCTGCATCGCGTCCTCGGCCCGGTCGCGCTCACCTCCCTCGGCATCGGCGCCATCATCGGCGCCGGCATCTTCGTGATGACCGGTCTCGCGGCGCGCGACTTCGCCGGACCGTCCCTGATGCTCTCGTTCATCATCGCGGGCGTCGGCTGTGCGCTTGCCGCGCTGTGTTACGCCGAGTTCGCATCGATGATCCCGGTCGCCGGCAGTGCGTACACCTACGCGTACGCGACGCTCGGCGAGCTCATGGCGTGGATCATCGGTTGGGATCTCGTGCTGGAATACGCGATCGCGTCCTGCGCGGTTGCCCACGGGTGGTCGCATTACCTCCAGGCCTTTCTCGCGCTCTTCGACATCCACCTCCCTCCCGCCCTCGCCATCGACCCCCTGAGCGCCACCTCGGAGGTGATCGCGAGCGCGTGGCACCTCGGGCCGGTGCCCATCGTCTTCGACCTGCCGGCCGTCGTAATCGTCGTCATCCTGACGGCCGTCCTCGTGGTCGGCATCCGCGAGAGCGCCGGCCTGAACTCGGCCATCGTGATCCTGAAGCTCGGGATCGTGCTCTTCGTGATCGCCGCCGGCTTCGGCCACATCGACCCCGCCAACTGGCAGCCCTTCTTTCACCACGAGAAAGGCGTCGGCGGCACCTTTCAGGGAGCCGCGTACGTCTTTTTCGCGTACATCGGCTTCGATTCGATCAGTACCCACGCGGAGGAAGCGCGGAATCCCGAGCGCGACGTTCCGTTCGCGATTCTCGTCTCGCTCGGTCTCTGTACGGTGCTCTACATCGCCGTCGCCGGGGTGCTGACGGGGATGGTGCCGTACGCGGCGATCAACATCGACGCGCCGATCGCCCATGCCTTCGCGCGCTACGGGCTGCCGATCGCGACCTTCATCATCGCCTTCGGCGCCGTCGCCGGCATCACGAGCGTGCTGTTGGTGATGATGCTGAGCCAGGCGCGCATCCTGCTCGCCATGGCGCGTGACGGCCTGCTGCCGCCGAGCTTCTTCGCGGCGATTCACCCCCGTTTCCGCACCCCGCATCGCTCGACCATCCTGGTCGGCGCGATCGTCGCGGTCGTGGCCGCCCTGCTCCCGCTGAAGGTGCTGGCCGAGCTCGTCAACATCGGCACCCTGTTCGCCTTCGTCGTCGTCTGCGCCGCGGTCTTGATCATGCGCTACACGCGCCCCGACGTCCCGCGACCGTTTCGGACGCCGTTCGTGCCCGTCGTGCCGATCCTCGGCATCCTCGCGAACCTCACGCTGATGATCGCGCTCGGCTGGCACAACTGGGCCCGCCTCCTGGCGTGGCTGGCGATCGGGCTCGTCATATACGCGTGCTACGGCTACCGGCGAAGCCACTTCGCGCCGGTACGCGTCGATCGCTGAGCACAAGCCGCGCAGCGAGCGCCCACAGCTGCTCTTGAAGTGGGTGCGCTACGGCCCGGAGGCTCGACGTGAAAAGGCTCGCCTCGAGCTGATTGCACGGTCGCAAAACGACGAAGCCCCGGACACCGATATCGGTGCCCGGGGCTTCGGAAGAGCGACGGGGTGGGTCGGATGCCCCCACCCCGTGTGCAGCTTGCTGTTTTAGGGCTTGCCGACTGCCGTGCCCTTGATCGTCACGCGGCCCGGACCCGGAAGCCCGGCCACGTTGTTGATCGACGCCGCCCCGACCGGACCGACGCAGAACACGGCGGCGAGCGTCGGCGACGCCACGTCGTTCATCGGCACGTCCGCCATCCCGAGCGCGATCAACGTGTCGGTGCCGTCTTGCGTCCCCATGGGCTGGAAGGTCCCGCCGCCCGTCGGGAAACAGTTCCGCGGCGCCGAGGTGCAGCTGCCGAGTCCGCCACCGCAGTCGCCGTCCACCGAGCATCCCCGTTGCGGATGCCCCGAGGCCACCGTGCAGTTCTGATCGCTCGGGCCTTGCGTGCAGATCCCTTCGCCGTCGCCATCGAGGTCCTGACACTCCAGATCGGTGTTGGTCGTGAGGTCTTGGCACCCACTCGGCCGCGTGCCCGTGCCGGGACGCCCGCACCCCTGCACCACGCCCGGGCACTCGCTGTGGGCGTTGCACGCCATGCCGACGTTCGGACCGCCGAGGCAGCGCCGGCCACCGCAGACCGGTCCGTACGTCGGCCCCGGCGGGTCGGTCGGACAATCGCTGTTGTCGTCGCACGGCTCGGCCACGAGACTGTTGCACGTGTCGCAGAGACACTTGTGGCCGGGGGAATCCGAGCAGTTCGGGCTCGCCGTGGAGAGCGTCTTCGTGACGGTCGACGTCTTGTTGCTGAGGTCGATCTTCAGCGTCGCGGTGAGCGCGCCCACCGACAACGGACAGTCGAGGCTCGTGGTGCCGAAATCGGGACGGTTCGGCACGGTACCGTTGCCGTCACACGCCAGGCCCTGACGCAGACCCGCGTCGCAGGTCCCGTCCAGCGCCCCGTCGTTGATCGCGCCGTCGCCGACGCAGCGCGCACACGGGTTGTCGATGCCGGGGCCGATGAAGACCCGCGAGCTCAGGAAGGCGGTGTTCACGGAATCCCCGGTCTCGATGTTCGCCGTACCCGTGATGGGCTGCGAGAAGATGTTCGAGATGCAGGTCGTGACCCCACCCGCCGCGAGCGGGAGGTTCGAGCCGAAGTAGTAGGCGCAGGTTCCGGTCGGCCGACAATCGCCTCCGAGACAGCACGTCTGCCCGGCGTTGGGGCCACCGACGCACGTCCCGCCCGTGCAGGTGCCCGGCGAGCCGCAGGTCGAGACCACGCACGCAGCCCCGGGGTTGGTCCCACCCAGGCAGGTGTTCGTCAACGCGGTGCACGTCGGGTCCGCGGTACACCGCACCGAGGCATCGTTGCTGCACCGCCGGTTGTCGAGTTGCCCGTTGCCGGC
>CAZWAX010000390.1:0-5830 GCA_964631985.1 uncultured Polyangiaceae bacterium
GCGACTTCGGCGGCGGCGCCGAGGCGCCCGCGGCCGGGCGCAACGGCGGCGAGGACGCCGCGACGCCGCCCGCGGTCGATCCCGTCCAGGAAGCCGCGGATGCCGCGTACGTCGACGGCGTCGCCGCCGGCCGCGATGCGGCCACCCGCGAGCTCGTCGGCGATGGGGACGCCTTCGTCAAGGCGCTCGAGGAGCTGAAGCGCTTCCGCGCCGGTCTGCTCGAGCGCTACCAAAGCGAGCTCCTGGCGCTGGCGCTCGGGATCGCCCGCAAGGTCGTGCAACGCGAGCTCGCCGAGCACCCCGAGCATTGGCTCGGCATGATCCGCGAGGCCGTGCGCCATGCGCTCGACCGCGAGAAGATCCGCATCCGGGTCGGGCCGGTCTTGCATCGGTTTCTCCTCGAGCACCTCTCGACACTTCGCCCGATGCTGGAGGACGTGAAGGAGCTGGAGCTGGTCGAGGATCATGCGCTCACCGAGAACGGCTGCATCCTCGAGAGCCAGTTCGGTGACCTCGACCTCGGCATCGACAGCCAGATCGGCGCCATTCGCGCCGCCCTCACGCAGGGCGTGTAACGTGGCGACGCTCGATCCCGACGACGTTGCGGTGAATCTCGACGAGGTCGCGGACCGCGGCAGCACGATCGCGCGCCACCTGGCGCAGGCCGTCGAGCAGCTGCGCCACGTGAACCCGGTGCGCGTGAGCGGCCGCGTGACCGACGTCATCGGGCTCGTGATCGAAGGCACCGGGCCGGGCCTGCCGATCGGCGGCGTCTGCCAGATCGAGCGCCGCGACGGCGGCGAGAGCATCGCGGCCGAGGTGGTCGGGTTCCGGCAGAACCGCGTCCTGTTGATGCCGCTCGGCGAGGTGAGCGGCATCGAGCCGGGGAACCGCATCGTGGTCGCGCGTGACCGTCCGACGGTCGGCGTCGGGCCGGGGCTGCGCGGACGCGTGCTCGACGGCCTCGGCGTGCCGCTCGATGGAGGCGGGCCGATCACGATCGAGCGCGAGGTGGGTCTCTACGGTCCCCACATCAATCCGCTCGAGCGTCCGCCGATCCGGACCCCGCTCGACCTCGGCGTCCGCGCCATGAACACGCTGCTCACCTGCGGGCGCGGCCAACGGCTCGGCATCTTCGCCGGCTCGGGCGTCGGCAAGAGCGCCCTGCTCGGCATGATCGCGCGCTCGACGCGGGCCCAGGTGAACGTCATCGCGCTCATCGGCGAGCGGGGCCGCGAGGTGCGCGAGTTCATCGAGCGCGATCTCGGCCCGGAGGGCCTGGCCCGTTCCGTGGTGGTCGTGGCGACGTCCGATCAGCCGCCGCTCGTCCGCATCCGCGGCGCGTTTCTCGCGACCGCCATCGCCGAGTACTTCCGCGACGGCGGTCTCGACGTGATGCTGATGATGGAATCGCTGACCCGGCTCGCGATGGCCCAACGGGAGGTCGGGCTCTCGATCGGCGAGCCCCCCTCGGCGCGCGGCTACACGCCGTCGGTGTTCGCGGTCCTCCCGAAGTTGTTGGAGCGCGCCGGCGCCTGCGCTCGGGGGGCGATCACCGGTCTCTATACGGTGTTGGTCGAAGGCGACGACATGAACGAGCCGGTCGCCGACACCGCCCGGAGCCTGCTCGACGGTCACGTCGTGCTGTCGCGGGCGCTCGCCAATCAGGGCCACTATCCCGCCATCGACGTGCTGCGCAGCATCTCGCGGCTCATGAACGACATCGTGCCCGAGCCGCAGCTGCAGCGCGCCAGCAAAGTGCGGAACTGGCTCGCCACCTATCGCGACGCCGAGGACCTGATCAACATCGGTGCCTACACCGCCGGGAGCAACGCGCGGATCGACGAGGCCATGGCCAAGATCGACGCCGTGCAGGCGTTCTTGCGGCAGGGGTTGAATGAGCGGAGTACGCTCGAGGAAGGCGCGGCCGCCCTCGCCGCGTTGGCAGGTTGCTGAAAAAGGCCGATCTGCGTCGTTGCTCGGGCGCTCACTTGCCGTGCCCTCGGAGAGGGTGCGGCGTAGCTCCGCTACGCCTCCGCGTTCGCTTCCTCGCGCCTCGCATCTCGACCTTTTTGAGCAACCTGCGGGGGGTGCCTTGTGCGCGTGGTGGGGCGTCGCTTCGCTCCGCCCTTCAAGCTCAGTTCATGCGCCTCATCGATCCAATCGATGAGGCGGAGCTTGGCGACGGTCTTTCTCCGGGCGCACGAAGTGGGAACTCGCTAGAAGTCGGAGGGCGGGGCTACTGATGGCCACCCCGTTCCGGTTGGCGCGTGTGCTGCGGCTTCGTGAGCAGATGCGGCGGCTGAAGACGCACGAGGCCGAGCAGTTGGGGGCGCAGCTCGTGGCGGTGCGGGGCGAGGCCGTGCGCATCGTCGCCGAGCGGTTGCGGCTCGGCGAGGTCGAGGCCGCGGCCGCGGTGGCGGGGACGCTCACGCCGGATACGTTGCGGGTCGGGCGGGCGTACGATGCCGCGCTCGCCGACGCCGAGACCGCACGCGGCCTGGAGATCGTGCAGCTCGGGCATGCGCTCGACGCCAAGCGCGCCGAGGTGCTGCGGGCGCGTCAGGAAGAGGAGAAGTACGTGCGGCTCGCCGCCGCTCATCGGCAGCGCGTTCTCGAAGACGAGGCGCACGAGCTGGATCGGATGCTGGACGAGGTCGCCGTCGACCGGCATCGCCGCAAATCGGAAGGAGCAGAGTCATGAAGAGGCCCGAAGGCACCCCCACGGGATTCCGCGGACGCCGTACCATCCGCTTCGCGCTGGCGTTCATCCTCGGCGGGAAGCTTGCCCTCATCCTGCTGGCGCAGGGGGAAGGTCCCGCGCTCGCGGCTGGCGGTGGCAGCAAGCCGGCCGCGGCGGCGGCTGCCGGCACGGCGTCGGGGAGTGCCCCCGCGCCGCTCGGCAACCCCCGGCCCGACACCCGCGCCCTCCTCGAGGCATTGGAGCGGCGTCAGACCGAGCTCGACGCCCGCGAGCGCGAGGTTGCGAGCAAGGAGGAGCGCCTGGCGCTCTACGAGAAGGACGTCACCGCCAAGGTCGCGAGCCTCGAGGAGATCGAGAAACGCCTCTCCACCCGCGCCAAGGCCGCGACCCAAGCGGTCGACGCCGCCGCCGAGTCGCTCGCCAAGATCTACGGTACCATGAAGCCCGAGGCCGCCGCTCCCATCCTCGACCGCCTCGACGACCCGACGGTGCTCACGATCTTCAGCCGCATGAAGGAGAAGCAGGTGGGCGAGATCCTGCCCCTCATGACGCGCGACCGCGCGATCGCGTTGACGCAGGCGTTGGCGGATCGGTAGGGGGCGGGCGATCGGGGGCGAGCCGATCGGGCGTGGCGCCGAGTGCTCAACGCGTGCTGGCGTGCAGGACCGTGAGCCCGACCACGTCCGAGCCTTCGTAACGCACGATGACGTCGTCGTCGGTGAGCTCGCTGTCCGTCGCCGTGCTGCCCTCTTTGAGCGTGATGTAGAGAACGTCGGCTTCGGCATCGTACGACGACGCAAAGATCCCGTGCGGGGCGCGCAGGAGCACGGGAACGAGATCGAGGTAGGCGGCTAGTTCCCGGGGGGCCATAGCTGGAGCCTCCGATCGAGCGCCGCGCGTCGCGACGTGAGAAAAGCCGTAATGACGAAGCCGTCGAGCATGGCCAGTTCCCGGTAGACTACCACGAGACTTTTCCGGGGTGCCACGCGGCGAATGGCCATGGCGGCCCCGTCGCTGCCGGCCACGACGCGTTCCGCCGCCGAGATCGCGAGCAGGGTCTCTTCACGCCTCGCGATGACCTCGGGGTGTGCTGCGACGATGTGGGTCCAGCGCTCGTCGGTGAGACGGATCGGTACGCCGGCTCGGGAGATGGCAACGGACGTCATGGAGCGTCCAGTGTGGCCGGTTGGAAGACCGGACCAAGAGCTACTCGGCGCTGTCGTTCCCACGGAACGCGTCGTCAGGGGGCGCGCGAGTCGAGCGAACGCGCGCGGGCGGCTCAGTCCCGGAGCGCGAGCCCGAGCCGCGCGCCCGCCACGTCGACCACCACCCGCGCGAACGGGCTCGGCAGCTGCTCCGCGGCGCCGAGCATCGTCATGCCGGTGCCCGATGGCAGCAGCAGATTCATGCCGAGGATGCCGTCGAGGGTGAGCGTGGTGCCGTCAGGGCGTTTGGTCGAGACGTCATGGACGACGACGGCGGCGTCGGGGAACACGAGCCGGCGGCCCTCGGTGGTCTCGAGGGCCAGGCGGTCGAGACGGAAGCCCGGGAGGTTGGAGTGGCCGCCCCCGACGCCGCCGACGGGGAGGGTGAAGGCGGGGCGGCGCGACGGTGTGCCGGCGGCGTCGACCAGGCCGAGGCGGCGCGCAGTGGCGGTCGAGATCATGCTGCACGCGGCGCCGGTGTCGAGCAGCCAGTCACCCTCGGCCTTGGACGCACCGAGCTCCGTTCGGACCCCGGGCACGACGGGGTTGGTGGCGAGCGACGGGGCGGGGCCGCGGTTGCGGGCGTCGCGACGGTTGTAGTCGACCAGGCGGAGCGGCACCCAGGCGTCCACCGCGAGCCCGGCCACGCTCGGGTGCAGGCGGACGGCGAGGGCGGGCAGCCGGTCGGCAGTGGCCTCGATTTCGATCACGCGCTCGCGGATGAGCGGCATGCCGACCACGTCGACCATGGCGCCCGGTGAGAGCAGTAGCGCGGTCAGATCGGTGGGGGCCTCGTTCAAGAGCAGGCGTTGCGCGGAGAGGCGAAACGTTGCCGGGCGTGGGCGCCGGCCGCGGCGTGGCGCGTCGTCGGTCTCGGGCTCGAAATCGGTGACCGTGAGTGCGACGGCACGCGACACCGTCATGACGTGATCCCCGCTCATGCCGGCCTCGACGTAGCGCGAGCCGGGCTCGGGCAGGATCCCGAAGCGCGCCGCGGTGCCCTGCGAAAGTACGTGGCCGCTGGCGCCGGTATCGAGGATGGCGACGGCCGGCAGGTCGCCGAGGAGATCCTCGAGGTCGTCGCCCCGTCGCGTCCCGCCGCCGCGATCGTTCCCGAGCGTCAGGACGACCATCGGCTGCGCGACCGCGGCCTCGCCGGTCGTGGGGAGCACGAGGTCGCGGGCCGCGCCCGCCCGGGGCAGCGCGAGCAGCACCAGGAACACGAGGATGCCGCGGGTCGCGCTTGCCATCGCTTCCGAGCAGTACCCGTGGGCTTTCCGGGACGATAGCTCGCATCGCGCGAGCGGCGGCAGAATCTGCCTGCCCCGGGCCGTTTCTTCCCGGGCCGAGCGCGCGCGCCGCCGCTTCGCCGCGCGCTTTGGGCGTGGCATTCGCATTGCACAACCGCCCTCCCACATGGAGCTCACACGCGTCACGGAAAGCAGGGGCGAGCAGGGAGCCAAGGTGGCGGCGGCCGGCGGCGACGCCGATCTGCTGGCGCTCCTGCTCGGCGGAGATCAGGATCCGAGCTCCGCCTTTCCGGCGACGCTCCAAGCCGCGCTTGCCTCGGGCGACGCCGAAGAGCCGCTTGCGGTCGGCGACGGCGCCGACGATGCGGCGTTAGCGCCCGATGACGAGACGGCGGCCTCGGTCGATGCCGCGCTGGCGGCGGCCATCGCGTTGGCGGCGGCCGTCGTAGCTGCGGCGAGCACGGACGCGACGCCGGGGGCCGACCCGGCCGGCGGCGAGGTCGGCAGTGCCACCGGGCTCGAGGTGACGGTGACGCCGGGTGATACGGCCGTGGCCGACCCGGTCGATGCCGCGCATGCGACCGCCGTGGCGGAGTCGGGTGGGTTCGCCGTCGCGGCCGACATCCCGGCGGCCAGCGACGGCCAGGACGCGGCGGCTGCCACCGCGGCCG
>CAZWAX010000391.1:0-5820 GCA_964631985.1 uncultured Polyangiaceae bacterium
GCGCCTCGTCGAAGAAGAACATCAGCTTCGGCTGCTCGAGGTCGCCGACCTCGGGGAGCGTCGCGTAGAGCCGTGCCAGCATCCACATCATGAACGTGGAGAAGAGCGCAGGCTTGTCCTGGACGTCGGCGAGCTCGAGCACGGTCACGAGGCCGCGTCCGTCGCGCTCGACCTGCAAGAGATCGTCGAGGTCGAGCTCGGGCTCGCCGAAGAAAGCGAGGGCACCCTGGCCCTCGAGCTCGACCATCTCGCGCAGCAAGACCCCGACGCTCGCCTTCGACATGCCACCGTAGTCCTTCAGGTCGGGGGCGCCGTCACCCGTCAGATGCTGCAGGACGGCCCGGAGATCCGGAAAATCGAGCAACAGCAGATCGCGGTCGTCGCAGTACTTGAAGACCATTGCGAGGACGCTCGTCTGGGTTTCGTTCAGACCGAGCACCTTGGCGAGCAGCAGTGGGCCGAACGAGGAGACGGTCGCTCGGAGCTGGGCGCCGTGCGTGCCGGTCAGGCTCACGAGCTCGATCGGACACGCCGCGGGCTTCCACGTGTAGCCGGTGTCGCGCGCCCGTGCGGTCACGCGATCCCCGACCTCGCCCGCGACGCCGAGCCCCGAGAGGTCCCCCTTGAGGTCGGCGAGAAACACCGGCGTGCCGGCGTTCGAGATCTGCTCGGCCATCAATTGCAGGGTCTTGGTCTTGCCGGTGCCGGTCGCGCCCGCGATCAGGCCGTGCCGGTTCAACATCGCGAGCGGAACCCGCACCAGGGGCTCCGGATGGCAGGCGCCCCCATGGATCGGGGCGCCGAGCGTGATCGCCTTGGCGGCGGACGGGAAGGCTGCGCGGGCGGCCGCGACGAGCTTCGGATCGATCTCCACGGGGTTTCCTCCTGCAGGGGCGGCGCTGGCGCGCACTCTAGCCCGGGGCACGGATGGCAGAAAGCGCGCGCGCTCGGGCACGAGATCTCGTAGCAAACCCACGAAGTGCGGGAGCCATGGCCCGGACTCACGACATTTCGTTGCTCGGACGGACGACCGCATGCGCCGGGCGATTCGCCCACCCTGACGGAATCGCTGCGGTTCGCGGTCGCCGTCGCGAACGCGTCGTTCGGCCGACGGCGATGGAACGACGGTTGCTCTCGTCGCTCGCCAGGAGGGCAACTGCATGTTGAAGCTGATCACCCCGACCCGTTCCCGCTCGAGCGAGCACGATCTCGTCGCCGCACTCCGCGCCGGCGCCGACGCGGCCTACGAGCACCTCGTGCGCGAGCACGGCGGCGCGATGCTCGCCGTCGCCCGACGCTATCTGCGCAGCGAGGACGACGCCCGCGACGTGGTGCAGGAGGCCTTGCTCTCCGCGTTCCGCGGCATTGCGAGCTTCGACGCCGCCGCCAAGCTCTCGACCTGGCTGCACCGCATCGTCGTCAACTGCGCGTTGATGCGCTTGCGGAGCCGACGGCGGCGCCCCGAGGAGTCGATCGACGACCTCCTGCCGAGCTTCGACGAGCACGGCGGCTTCGCCCACGGCGTCGTCGACTGGGACGCGCCCGCGACCGAGAGCCTGGTCGAGCGCCGCCAGACGCGCGGGATCGTCCGGCGCTGCATCGATCGTCTCCCCGCGTCGTATCGCGCGCTCCTGATCCTCCGCGACATCGAGGAGCGCGACACCGACGAGACCGCCGAGCTCCTCGGCCTGACGGTCTCGGCCGTGAAGAGCCGCTTGCATCGCGCCCGCCAGGCCCTGCGCGAGCTCCTGGTCACCGAGCTCGGAATGGACGCGGCCGTCCCCGAACGCGCGGTCGGCTGACGTCTATCGCCCGATGTTGTAGCGCTTGCGCTTTCGCCAGAGCGTCGTGACGTCGATGCCGAGCCGTGCCGCGGCTTCCTCGAGCGTCGTCGACTCGGCGAGTACGTGCTCGATGTGGCGCTTCTCGAGGTCTTCGAGCGTCGTCGACGCCGCGTCGGGCCGCAGCTCCGGGCGGGTCTCCTCGGCGAGGAGCCGATCGGGGAGGTCGCCGGACTCGATCACGTCGCCCCGGCAGAGCACGGCGGCGCGTTCGAGGGCATTGGCGAGCTCGCGTAGATTGCCCGGCCAGTCGTACGCGTGCAGCGCACGCCGGGCACTCTCGGCGAGCGTGAGCGCGCTGCGCCGGTCCCGAGCGGCGAGGCCGCCGAGCATGTGGTCGATGTAGGCGTCGAGGTCCTCGCGTCGCTCGCGGAGCGCGGGCAGGCGGATCCCGACGACGTTCAGGCGAAAGAAGAGGTCCTCGCGAAATCGTCCGGCGGCGACATCGTCCGCGAGCGGTCGGTTGGTGGCGGCGACGACGCGGACGTCGACCGTCGAGGTCGTGGTCGCGCCGACGCGCTCGAAGCAGTGCTCCTCGAGAAAGCGCAGGAGCTTCGGCTGCAGATCGAGCGGCAGCTCGCCGATCTCGTCGAAGAAGAGCGTGCCGCCCGCCGCGGCCTCGACCCGCCCCGCCTTGTCCTTGACGGCGCCCGTGAAGGCGCCGCGGACGTGGCCGAAGAGCTCGCTCTCGAGCAGATGCTCGGCGAGGGTCGTGCATGCGATCGTGATGAACGGTCGCTCAGCGCGCCGGCTCCAGGCATGGATCTGGCGCGCCAACACGGTCTTGCCGGTGCCGCTCTCCCCGGTCAGCAGCACCACGGCCTCGCTCGGTGCGGCACGCTCGGCGGTCGCGAGCGCCTGCTGCATGGCCGGGCTCGCCGAGCCGAGGACCAACGCTTCGCCGGCGGCGTGGCGGAGCCGCCGGTTCTCGCGGCGGAGCCCCTGCAACTCGAGGATGCGTGCCAGCACCAGATCGACCTGGTCGAGGCCGAAGGGTTTGACCAGGTAGTCGTGGGCGCCGGCGCGAATCGCCTCGACGGCCTGCGCGATCGTCGCATAAGCCGTCATCAGTACGACGATCGTCTCGGGGGCCCGCCGCACGATCTCGGCGAGCAGTGCGAGACCGTCCATCCGTGCCATGCGCACGTCGGAGAACACCACGTCGAAGCGGCGACGCGCGAGCACCGTCAACGCCTCGGCGCCGTCGGCGGCGGTCTCGACGTCGTGGCCGAGGCTCCGCACGTAGCTCGCGAGGTGGTTCCGGATGTTGGCTTCGTCGTCGGTGATCAGGATCGTCGCCACTGTCAGCCCCGGGGCAGCTCGAGCGTGAACTTGGTGCCCGTCGCCGGGGTGCTCTCCAGGTGCACCCGGCCGCCATGGGCTTGCACGATGTCGCGCACGATGGCGAGCCCGAGCCCGGCCGCGCCGGCATCGCCGCCGCCCGGCAGCTGCGTGAAGCGCTCGAAGATGCGCTCTTGTTGCTCGGGCGGGATCCCTGGGCCGGTATCGTGCACGGCGATCCGCACGAGGTCACCGTCGGTCGCGGTCGTGACGTGGATGCGACCGCCGCGGGGTGTGTAGCGGAGCGCGTTCGCGACCAGGTTGGACAGCGCCCAGGTCAGCTTGGTCTCGTCGCCGTCGAGCACCGCGTCCGGCGCGAGCTCGCTCGTGATCCGCACCTGCTTCTCCTCGGCCTGCATCGTGAAGAGTGAGCGTACACGCGCGACGAGGGCCGCCGTATCGACGCGTCCGCGCGCGACGGCGATCGCCATCGCGCGGGCACGGGCGACGTCGAGGAACTGTTGGGCCACGTCCTGGAGGCGGAGCACGTCCTCGTGCGCCGCATCGAGCAGCTGTCGCTGCTCGGGCCCACGGAGCAGGCCTGGCGGCTCGACCGTGGCGTCGCCGGCGTTGCGCCGCAACATCTCGATCGCCATGCGCAGCGACGTGAGCGGGGTGCGGAGCTCGTGCGACAGCGTGGCGACGAGGTTCTCGCGCCGGCGCTCCTGGTCGCGGAGATAGGTGACGTCCTGCAGCGTCAGGATGAGACCTGCCGGCGACCCGTCGCGAGCGAGGCGGCGGGTCGGCCGCAATACGTAGTGGTGGTCGCGCCCGCGGAGGAAGAGCGTGATCTCGACCCGATCCCGCTCGCGCTCCGGTTGGGCCAGGATCTCGCGGACTGCTTCGCGGAGGCGGAGATAGTGGGGGTGGGTCGTCGCCAGGTCGTCGAAGCGGGCGTGCAGGGCGTCGGCGCGCTCGACCTCGAGGATGGCGCACGCCACCTCGTTCACATGCGCCACCGTCCCGTCGGGGTCGAGCACGATCAGCCCGTCCTCGCTCGCCTCGAGGATGGCCTCCGTCTTGGCCTGCTCCTCCAGGACGACGTCGATGCGGGTCCGCTCGATCGCGATCGCCACCTGGTCGGCGAGCGCGTCGAACAGCTGGCGCTGGTCGAGGGTCAACCCGCTCGCCGACGGCCGAAGGCCGAGCACGCCGACCATGCCGCGTGCGGTCTTGGCGGGCACGTAGCACCATTCGGCGCTCGGCAGCGTCTGCGTGCCGCGTCCCGCCGCCTCGTCGTGGTCCCAGACCCACGCCGCCGCCGCGAGCTCGGTGTCGCCGAGCGTGAGGTCGGGCGGCTGCGTCGCGCGCACGCCGAGCCGACCCCGGTCTTGCGTCAGCACGACGGCATCGGAGGCGAAGAGGCCTCCCAGCTGCCTGACGACGATGGGCAGCAGGTCGCCGAGCCCCACGGCACCCGCGATCTGTCGCGCGAAAGCGTAGAGCGCGCCGGTGTGGTGCTCGCGATGGCGCGCGAGTGCCGCCTGCGCGCGGGCGCGGGCGGTCAGCTGGCTGGTCAGGATCGCCACCAGGAGGAACACGAACAACGACAGCACGTCCTGCGGCTTGGTGACCGTGAAGGTGAAGCGGGGGGCGACGAACAGGAAGTCGTATGCCAGCAGGCTCACGAACGAGGCCGTGATCGACGGTCCGAGCCCGGCGGTCACGGCCACGAGCAGCACGCCCGCCAGGAAGACCATGGCCGGGTCGTCGAGTCCCGTCGTGAGCTCCAGACCTTTGGCGACGGCGGTCGATGCCAGCACGGCGCCCAACACGATCAGATAGCGCCCCGCGTTCGAGGCCGGCGACGACGGCCGCGGCGTGTCTTCATCGTGGGTCCGGCTTCCCGCTTCGCCGGTGATGAGGCGCACGTCGATGTCGCCGCTCTGATCGATGACGTCGCGGATCGGCGACGAGGACAAGAGCGTCCGCCACCACGACCGGGCCGGCTTGCCGAGGACGATCTCGGTGGCGTTGCGCTCCTTGGCGCAGCGGACGAGCTCGTCGGCGACGTCCTCGCCGGTGATCGTCACCGGCTCGCCGCCCAGACGCTCGGCGAGCCGCATCGTTTTCGCCACCCGCTCCTTGGCGGCCTCGCTCCGGCGGGCGAACGCGGTCGTCTCGACGAAGACTGCGAGCCACTCGACCCGGCGCCGCGCCGCGAGGCGACGGGCCGCGCGCACGAGCCGCTCCGAAAAGGGCCCGTCGCTCACGCCGACGACGATGCGCTCGGTCACCGCCCACGTGCCGGGGACGGCATGGGCCCGCATGTAAGCGCGCATCTCGTCGTCGACCCGTTCCGCGGCGTGACGGAGCGCCAGCTCGCGGAGCGCGGTCAGGTTCCCGGGCCGGAAGTAGTTGGCGAGCGCCCGCTCGGCCGCGGGTCCGAGGTAGACCTTGCCCTCCTCGAGGCGCTTGATCAGGTCCTCGGGCGGCAGGTCGACGAGCTTGATCTCGTCGGCGCGCTCGAGGACGCCGTCGGGAACGGTTTCGCGCACGCGCACGCCGGTGATCTGGGCGACGACGTCGTTCAGGCTCTCGACGTGCTGGATGTTGATCGTGGTGTAGACGTCGATGCCGGCGTCGAGCAGCTCCTCGACGTCCGAGTAGCGCTTCGGATGGCGGCTGCCATCGACGT
>CAZWAX010000392.1:0-5804 GCA_964631985.1 uncultured Polyangiaceae bacterium
GCAGCTACGAGGTGCACCGGCAGGCGCTCGATCGCATGAGCCAGAGCGTCATCGATGCCGACGGCGACATGGATGCGATGGCCGAGTCGCCCACATACAAGGAGCATCAGGCCCTCGCCGCCCAGGCGCTCTACTATCTCAACTGGCTGCGCTATCGCGGCGCGCTGTTCTTCGGGGGGGCGAAGCGCCGGGAGCTCCTCGACAAGGCGGCGGCGGGGTTCGGCGAGTTCGCGACCGCGCAGAGCGACAACCCGATCGTGGCGGAGAGCCGGCTCGGACGCGGCCTCGCGTATCTCGAGCTGGACCACGTCGATTGGGCGATCACCGACTTCGAGGCGGTGGCACAGATGAAGACGGCGTCCCCCGAGCGCGTGCGGAAGGCGCAGCTCGCGCTCGCCGAGTCGTACGTGAGGGTCGGGCGGAGCGCGGATGCGTTGCGGGCGTCGAAGCAGGCGCTCGACGGCGCCACGCCGGGCGATCAGCCGCGCGCACAATACACGCGGGCACGGGCGCTGCTCATGGCGGCCGCGAGTCAGCCCGGTCAGAAGGCGACCTATCAGAGCGAGGCGTTGTCGTTGCTCGCGCAGCTCCAGAGCGGGGGTGGCCCCTGGGGGACGCGCGCCGCCCAGATCGTGCGGAACGGGCTCGACAACCCGAAGAATTGGGCCGGTGCCAAGGCCAAGGACGTACCGCCGCCGCCGTCGGAATGGGACGTGACCAAGCAGTTGGTGGCGACGGGCAAGTTCAAGGAGGCGATTCCGAAGCTCGACGCGATTCTCGCCGCGACCGACGACGAGGCGAAGAAGCGTCATGGCGAAGCCCGGTATCTGCTCGGCTTGTCGCGCTACCGCAGCGGCGATCTCTCCGGCGCGATCGCCGTGTTCGATCAGATCCTCGCCGAGAAGACCGGCAGCTATCGGGACGATGCGGGCTATCTGCGCTTCAAGGCGAGCGAGTCGCGCTATGCCGCCGATCCGAGCGCGGCGAACGAGCCTGGATACGAGCAGGCATTGATCGCGTTCCTGCGCGAGTTCCCCAAGCACAAAGCGGCGCCCGAGGCGCGCTTCCGGCTGGGCGAGCTGCGCCAACGGCAGCAGAAACTCGCCGAGGCCGAGGCCGAGTACGCCCAGGTGAAGGGAGACCCTTCGTTCGAGGTGCGGGCGTCGTTCGCGAGCGCGCAATGCCTCGTGAAGCGCCTCGAGCAGACGCCCGAGGGTACCAAGCCCGACCCCGAGCTCATGCGGCGGGCCCGTGCCGCGCTCGACGCTTTCTGGGCACAAACCAAAGACCGTGACCCGAAGTCGTTCGGGGATGCGCCGGTCGGCGATTTCAGCGGACAGGCCGCGCTCATGAGCGCGTACCTCGCGGCGCTCGCCGAGCAACCCGAGTACGAGCGCGCGCTCGCCTGGCTCGACGGTTTCGAGGAAAAGTATCCGAAGCTCGCGAGTGAGCGGCCGCAGGTCGTGAAGCTTCGTCTCCTCGCGCTCTCGCGGCTCGGCAACTTGACGCAGGCCGCGATCGAGGCGGCGCGCCCCGAGGTCGGGGGGCTCGACCCTACGTATCTGGACGACCTCGCGACGCGCTTCCTCACCACCGCCGCGCGTCAGCAAGCCGCGGGCAAGATCGAGGACGCAGAGGCGGGCAAGACCGCCGCCCTGCTGCTGAGCGAGCGGGCGCTGGCGTCACCGGCGGCGGCGGAGCTGTCGCCGGTCGTGCGGCGACGGCTGCAGTCGACGGCCGCGTCGTTGCGCGAGGAGCGTGGCGAGGTCGAGCCGGCCCTCGCGCTCTATCGCGCCGTGTTGCAAGACGCCCCCGACGTCGTGTCGGCGCGCGCTGGCGTTGCCCGTCTCCTCGAGCAGCAGGGGAAGACCGCCGATGCCCGGGCCCTCTGGGACGAGATCGTCGGCGGACCGTTGGGCAAACAGGGCTGGTTGGAGGCGCACTACCAGTCGGCGCGGCTGTCGGTCGTGCTTGGTCAGCAGGCGCAAGCGTGTACGGTGCTGCGCAAGGTGCCGACCGAAATGCTGGTGAACGCCAACGCGGACACGCCGAAGAAGATCCAGGAGCTGCTGCGGGCCTGCCCGCCGCCGGCGTAGGAGAGATCATGACGGATCGACGACTGCTGACGGTCTGCGGCGTGCTCTTCGGCGCTCTGGCGATCTCGAATTTCATGAAGCCGCTCGAGCTCCATGCGCACCACGGCTTCGTGCTCTTCGGGCTCCGCCAGCAGGGTCTGCCGAATCTCGTGGTCGGGCCGCTCGCCGGCATCTTCCTCGCCGTGTATGCGGCGGGGGTGCTGCGGATGCGGTCGTGGGCGCTCCCCATGGGGCGGGTCTACGCCGCCTATGTGATCGCGAATCTGCTGCTGTTCACGATCCGCATGTCGGACGAGGCGCTCGCGCGTCCGGTGTTCGGCCTCGTCTACATCCTGATCGCGGTCGGCGTCTCGAGCGGCTGCGTGTATCTCCTCGCGCGCAATCGCGCAGCCCTCAGCTGAAGGACGTCGAGCGGCGCCGCTGCCAGAGCGCGTAGACCGGAACGCCCGACGCGACGATCAGGAGCCCCGGCCACGTGAAGCGCGGCCTCACGATCAACAAATCCAGCATGACCGCAGCCGCGACGAGCACGTACCCGATCGCGAGGAGGCGCCGTCCGGTACCGGCACGCTCCCCGAATCGGAACGTCGCCGCGACCGTGAGCGCATAGAACAGCAGCGCGGCGAAGACCACGTAGTCGAGCAGGTCGCCGTACGTTCCCGTGAGCGTCAACACGGCCGCCCAGCAACCCTGGAAGACGAGCGCGATGGTCGGGGTGCCCGCACGCGAGAGCGTTCCGGCGGCGCCGAAGAAGAGTCCGTCGCGTGCCATCGCATAGGAGACCCGCGCGCCGGAAAGCACGAGGCCGTTCACGCAGCCGAAGGTCGACACGATGATCGCGACTGCCATCACGGTGCCCCCGGTCGGCCCGAGGAGCACCTCCACGACCGCGCTCCCGACGCGATCGCGCTCGGCGTGCGCGATCCCGCGCGCGCCGGGATCGGTGCCATCCGCCGTGCCCATCGCCGGCAACACGACCAGATACGCCAGGGTCGCGGCGAGATAGAGCACGACGACGAGGGTCGTGCCCATGACCAGCGCACGCCGGATCGTGCGCTCCGGGTCGCGCACCTCTTCGGCGGCGAAGGTGACGTTGTTCCAGGCGTCCGAGGAGAAGAGGGCGCCGACCATGGCGCTGCCGATCGCGGCAGCGAGCGGCAGCGCGCCCTCGGGCCGTGCAAACGGCGCCGTGAAGTTGGCGGCGACGACGGCCGGGGAGAATCCGAGGGCGACGCAGAGCGCAATCAAACCGAGGAGGGTCGCGATCTTGACGGTGGTGAAGAGATTCTGGATCCGTTTCCCGACCTCGACGCCGCGCGCATTGCCGACCGTCAGCCCCGCGATCAGGAGGATGGCGAGCCCGCGCTCGGCAGAGAGTCCCGCGCCGATCTCGAGCCCGTCGAGGCCGGGCACGACGACGGCGGCATAGCGCGCGAAGGCCACGGCGACCGCGGCGATGGTGCCCGTCTGGATGACGAGAAAGAGCGTCCAGCCGTAGAGGAACCCGACGAGCGGGCCGAACGCCTCCCGCAGGTACACGTACTGGCCGCCGGCCCGCGGAAAGCGTGCGACGAGGTCGCCGTAGAGCGCGGCGGCCGTGACGGTCATGGCGCCCGACACCAGCCACACGAGCAGGAGCCATCCCGCCGATTGGAGGTCGCGCATCATCGGTGCCGCGACCAGGAAGATGCCGGACCCGATCATCGACCCCGCCACGAGCGCGGTCGCGTCGTGCACGCCGAAGGCACGGTGAAAGCGCGCGCCCGATCGCGTCGCGTCGTCGCGGGACATCGGGCGCGGGTAGCACGATCGTCCCCCGACCGCGAAACGCGCCGGCGAAATTGACTCCCCGGAAACGCTCCGCTACGCCCCGAACGGCATGTGGCCCGCCTTCTCCTCGGCCGAGATCGAGCTGCGCGACCGGATTCGCGGCTTTCTCGCCGACGCCCTGCCGCCGCGTGGGGCCATTCCGGAAGACGGCTGGATCCACGGCTTCGATCCGGCGTTCTCGCGCCGTCTCGGCGCGGCCGGCTTCATCGGGATGACGTGGCCCCGCGAATACGGGGGCGGCGGGCGCAACTACGTCGAGCGGGCGATCGTGACCGAGGAGCTCCTGCGGGCCGGGGCGCCGACGGCGGCGCATTGGGTCGGCGATCGTCAGATCGGTCCGGCGCTCCTCGCCCACGGCACCGAGGAGCAACGGCGCGAGATCATTCCCCGCATCGTGCGCGGCGAGCTGGTCTTCTGTCTCGGGATGAGCGAGCCGAACGCCGGCTCCGACCTCGCGGCGCTCGGCACCCGGGCGGTCGTCGACGGAGACGCCTTCGTGGTCGACGGTCAGAAGGTGTGGACGAGCTTCGCGCACCACGCGGACTACTGCTATCTGGTCGCCCGCACCGACCCGGAGGCGCCGCGCCATCGCGGGCTCAGCGAGCTGCTCGTCGACATGCGTTTGCCGGGCATCACGGTGCGGCCCCTGGTCGACATGACGGGCGACCACCATTTCAACGAGGTCTTCTTCGAACAGGTGCGGGTCCCGAAACGGTGGCTCATCGGTGCGGCGAACCGCGGGTGGTTCCAGATCGCCTCGCAGCTCGACTACGAGCGCGCTGGCATGGAACGGTTGCTGAGCTACGCGCCGTTGCTCGCCGACCTCGACGCGCACATCCGGGCGACCGGCCGCAGTGGGGAGCCTTTGCTCCGCCAGCAGTTGGCGCGGTTTCACGGCGAGGTCGCCGTCGGGCGTCAGCTGATCTATCGGATCGCGTGGCAGCTCTCCCACGGGGTGACGCCGACCGCCGACACGGCGCTCGCCAAGCTCTACGGCAGCGAGCTCGAACAACGGTTGGCCCGTTTCGCGGGCGAAGTGATCGGTCCGTATGCCGTGGTGACGGGTGGCACCGACGTCCCGCTCGCCGGTCGGGTCGCGCGCGCGATGGTGAACGCGCCCGGGCTCACGATTCGCGGCGGCACGGTGGAGATCCTGCGCAACATCGTCGCGCAACGCGGGCTTGGGTTGCCGCGCGCGTGAGCTGCGTCGACGTAACGCAGCCCGTCATGTGCTCTCCCGACTTGCGGTGACGTTCTTCACGCGTCCTCGAAGCGCTCCGAGGGTGTCGTTGGCTTGACACCAAAAATGGATGGCGTTACAAGCCGCACGCCTGAAAAACCCAGAAAGCTTCAGCATTTTCACACCCGCGTGCCGGGTGACGACACGCCCGCCCCGCCGTCTGGGGGTCGAAACGCTAGGGGGATCCGATGGCTCTCGATTACGACGTTCCCGAGGATAAGCGTGCGCTCTATTGGCTTGGGGACAAGCTGATCGAGTGGCGGAATCCCGTGATGTTCGTCGTGCTGCTGGTGACGGGTCTCTTCGCGTATTGGACCTTCCAGCTGCGGCTCGTGACCAGCTTCGGCGACCTCCTCCCGCAGACGCACGAGTTCGTGAAGATCCACAACAAGTACTCCGGCACCTTCGGCGGCGCGAACAACATCGTCGTCATGTACACGGTCGAAGACGGCACCATCTTCACCCAGGAGCACCTCACCAACATCTTCAAGATGACCGAGGGCATGGACACGGTCTACGGTGTGAACCACAACCAGATCGAGTCCATCGGACACCGGACGGTCCGCCATCTGCGCGTCGCCGCCGGCGGTACGCTCCGCGCCGAGCCCGTCATGTTGCGCGCACCGCAGACGCAGGAC
>CAZWAX010000393.1:0-1410 GCA_964631985.1 uncultured Polyangiaceae bacterium
ATGCGAGGCGCGACCGACTCAGCGCGGAGGCGTAGCGGAGCTACCGTCGCGGCTCGGACGGTGTTGCTGGCCGCGGCGGCGGTCGTTCTGGTAGCGGTCGCAGTGACGATGTTGCTCGATCAGCTGATCTTCTTTCCGGATCGCGTGGTGCCGCCGGCGCCGGCGGGCGTCGACGAGCGGTGGATCACGACGGCCGACGGCGTGCGACTGCACGCCTGGCACGCGTCGCCGCCGGAGCCGGCGGCGACGCTGGTCTGGTCGCACGGCAACGGCGGCAACATCGGTGGGCGCGTCGACGTGCTGCTGGCGCTCGTCGATGCCGGGGTCGCCGTGTTGGCCTACGACTATCGCGGCTACGGCAAGAGCGCCGGGCGGCCGAGCGAGGCCGGCGTCCATCTCGACGCGCTCGCAGCCTACGACCATGTGCGTGCGAGCGGCGTGCCGGCGGAGCGGCTGGTGGCGTTCGGTGAGTCGCTCGGCGCCGCGGTCGCGATCCGGCTCGCCACCGAGCGGCCGTGCGCGGGCGTCGCGGTGGTGTCGCCGTTTACGCGCCTCGCCGACGTGGCGCGCGTCCACTACGGCCCGCTCGCCGCCATGGCCGGGGGCCGCTTCGATTCGCTGGCACGGATCGGCCGGCTCGTCGTCCCGCTCCTGGTCGTGCACGGCGATCGCGACGAGATCGTTCCCTACGAGCTCGGGACCGCGCTCTTCGCGGCAGCACCCGAGCCCAAACGCTTCGCGCGCGCCGGGGGCGCACACCACAACGACGTGTTCGGCGCGCCCGGTGTGATCGAGGAGATCGCGCGCTTCGCCCGCGAGGTGACCGCGACCTCCGGGCGCGAAGAGACCGGCGGGTGACCGACGCGCCGTGGTGGCGGCGTGGGGTCGTCTACCAGATCTATCCGCGCTCGTTCCTCGACACCGACGGCGACGGCGTCGGCGACCTCGAGGGCATCCGGCGCCGGCTCGACCATCTCGTCTGGCTCGGCGTCGACGCGCTCTGGCTGTCGCCGATCTTCCGCTCGCCCATGGCCGACTTCGGCTACGACGTGGCCGACTACTGCGACGTCGACCCGCTCTTCGGCACCCGCGAGACCTTCGATCGGCTGCTCGCCGAGGCGCACGCGCGCGACCTCCGCGTGATCCTCGACTGGGTGCCAAACCACACCTCGGACCAGCATGCCTGGTTCCGGGAATCGCGGGCGTCGCGCACGAGCGCCAAACGCGACTGGTACGTCTGGCGCGACCCGCGGCCCGACGGCGGACCACCGAACGACTGGACGGCGGCGTTTCCGCCGAACACGCCGGCCTGGACCTTCGATCCGGCGACCGCCCAGTACTATCTCCATCTCTTTCTCGCGGCGCAGCCGGACCTCGACTGGCGGAACCCTGCGGTGATCGCGGCGATGC
>CAZWAX010000393.1:1420-5804 GCA_964631985.1 uncultured Polyangiaceae bacterium
CGTCCTGCGCTTCTGGCTCGATCGCGGCGTCGACGGCTTCCGCGTCGACGTCGTCCACGCCCTCGGCAAGGATCCGGCGCTCCCCGACGAGCCGCCGCATCTGGCCGGCATTCCGCACGCGGTGCTGAACGACGAGCCGTCGACGCACCCGATCCTGCGCGAGCTGCGGCGACTGGTCGACGCGTATCCGGGTGATCGCATGCTGGTCGGCGAGGTGTGGCTGCTGTTGGCGCGGACGCATGCCCGCTACTACGGCACCGGCGACGAGCTGCACCTCGTCTTCGACCTCCCGGCGGCGGTGCAGACGCCGTGGTCGGCCGACGCGTGGCGCACCCGCATCCAAGAGGTCGAGGCGACCCACGGCGCCGCGGCCTGGCCTACCTGGGTGCTGTCGAATCACGACGGCATGCGGCATCGCTCGCGTTTCGGGTCGGAGGCGAGAGCCCGCGCCGCCGCCGTGTTGCTGCTGACGCTGCGGGGCACGCCGTTTCTCTATGCCGGCGAGGAGCTCGGTCTCGAGGACGCCGCGATCCCACCCGAACGCCGGCGCGATCCCGGGGGCCGCGACGGCTGCCGGGCGCCGATTCCGTGGGAGCGCGGCCCGCAGCATGGGTGGCCAGTCGCGGACCCGTGGCTGCCGTGGCCGCCCGACGCCGAGAGGCGGAACGTCGACGCGACGCGCGCCGACGCCGGCTCGATCCTGCATCTCTACCGCCGGCTGCTGACACTCCGCCGGACGGCGGCGGCGCTGGCCCTCGGATCGCTACGGGTCTGCGACGGCCCCGCGGGCACGCTCGTCTACGAGCGCGCCGGCTTCGGCGAGCGCTGGCGCGTGCTCGTGAATTTTGCGGACGAGCCCGTGGACATGGATGCGCGCGGCCGGGTCGCGCTCGCGAGCGACGGCATCGGCGAGGGAGAGGCCTGGCGCGGCAGACTCGCCCCGGCGCAGGCGGTGATCCTGACGTGCGAGCCGTGACTCGGTCGCCCGACTCGAACTCCGGCACGCGCGGGGGCGACACCCGCGCGTTCACAGACGCGAACCGACTGAGCGATCAACGTACCCGTACCGCCCGGGTGCGGGTGAGCGCGCGGAAGCGCAGTCGCTCGGAGGGCACGACCCGCGCCTTCAAGGCCGAGCGCATCAGCGCGAGCGCCTGGATGTGGCCAGTGGCGTTGCTCGACGCGACGCAATCGGAGGCCACGACGATCTCGAAGTCGCGCATGTAGGCGTCGTTGGCGGTGAAGAGGACGCAGACCTCGGTCGCCATCCCGGTCAGCACGACGGTCTTGGTGCCGAGGTGGTCGAGCAGGAGCTCGAGCGAGGTGTTGAAGAACCCCGAGTGCTTCGGCTTGACGACGAAGTAGTCGCGGTCGGCGGGCGGCGCCACCAGCTCCACCACCGAACGCCCGCGGCACTCCGGCCGGGCGCAATGATCGAGCAGGCGCTGGAAGTCGGAGCGCCAGCGCCCGAAGTTGTCGTTCACCCAGACGATCGGGATGCGCGCGCGCCGCGCCCGCGCCACGAGCCGCGCCAGCCGCTTCACCATCGGCAGCGCCCGGCGCAACAGGCGGTCGCCGTCGGGGAAGTCGAGATCGTTGATGACGTCGATCAGCAGGAGCGCCACCGGCGACCGATCGGGGGCGCTGCCATGCAGCCCGTGATGCTTCCGCGCCGCCATTGCGCGAGCGTAGCAACGCGACCGGTCGAGACCAACGAGCCACCGCACGGGTCAGTTCGCGTTGCGCGCGGGAGGCGCAGCGAACTGACCCACATGAGCGGGGCCGAAATCGACCGCGGCCCGCGGATTTACTCCGCGGGCCCCGGGCCATCGGAGGATCGGCGCGTAGCGCCGACCGCACGGGGCCGAAATCTAAATGATGGGACTGTAGTAGTAGTCGGCGGCGGTCAGGCGGGCGCGTCGCAGGTGGAAGCGCACGCGCTTGAAGAACACGACGACCACGCCGACCGCGCCGAGCGTCATCGCCATCGCCACCACGCGCCCCAGGCTCTCCGGCACGATCACCATCCAGAGCGCCGTGCCGACGACGTTCACGAGCGCGATCGGCACCATGTACTTCCAGCAGAGCGTCATCAGCTGATCGACGCGGACGCGCGGCAAGGTCGCCCGCACCCACATCGCGATGAACACGAAGAAGTAGGCCTTCAGGAAGAAACAGCCGAGCTGCAGCACCGCGAGCAGTACCGGGTGGTCGGTGACCGGCGGCACCTGCCAGCCGCCGAGGAAGAGCGTCGTCACGATGGCGCCGATCACGTAGAGGTTGCCCCACTCCGCGAGGAAGAAGAGCAGGTAGCGCATGCCGCTGTACTCGGTGCAAAAACCGGCGACGAGCTCGGACTCGGCCTCGGGAAGATCGAACGGCGTGCGGTTGCCCTCGGCGAGCGCGGCCACGAAGAAGACGAAGAACGCCGCGAACGTGAACGGATCGTGGAAGAGGAACCAGCTCCACGGCGTCCAGCCCTGCGCCCGAATGATCTCCTGCATGCTGAGCGTGCCGGTGAGCAGGACCACCGGGAAGATCGAGAGCCCGGCCGGAATTTCATAGCTGACGATCTGCGCCGCGGAGCGGATGCCGCCGAGGAGCGACCACTTGTTGTTGGACGCCCACCCTGCCATCAGCACGCCGACGACGACGAGCCCGGTCACCGCGGTGATGTAGAGGATGCCGATGTTCAGGTCGGCGATCACCAGCACGTCGCCGAAAGGGATCACGGCGAAGGTCGCGATGAACCCGATCACGACCAGATACGGCGCCATCGAGAACATCCACTTGTCGGCCGCGCTCGGGATGATGTCCTCCTTGAGGAGGTTCTTCAGACCGTCGGCGAGCCACTGGAGGAAGCCCTGCGGGCCGACGCGGTTCGGGCCGATCCGCGACTGGATGCGCGCCCACACCCGGCGCTCGAGCCAGCTCGTGATCCCCGCAACCGGCAGCACGAAGCCGAAGACCACGACCGCGCCGAAGAGCAGCATGGCGACGGTGGCGACGAGCTCGTAGGGCACGAAACGGAGCGGCCCGGCGACGTCGGTGAGGTGGAGGACGAGGTCCCTCACCGGTCTATTCCCTTTCGCGACCTCACCGGTCGACCTCCGGCGCGACGACGTCGAGGCTCGCGATCACCGCGATCAGGTCCGCGAGCATGAGCCCGCGGCTGAGATGGTCGACGATCGACATCGCCGCGAACGAGCCCGTCCGGACGCGCACGCGGTGCGGATAGTCGCTGCCGTCGCTGACGCAGTACCAGCCCATGTCGCCGCGCGCCGCCTCGAGCCGGACGTAGGCGTCCCCCACCGGCGGCTTGAACTTCCGCGGCACTTTGCCGAGCACGGGGCCCTCGGGGATGCCGTCGAGGCACTGCCGGAGGATGCGACACGACTGCTGCATCTCGCGGATGCGCACCATGTAGCGATCGAAGCAGTCACCGAGCGTACCGCGCTCGCCCGTCCCGATCGGCACGTCGAACTCGAGCTCGGGGTAGATCGAGTACGGCAGGTCCTTCCGCACGTCGAACTGCACGCCCGAGCCGCGCAGGTTCGGGCCCGTCAGGTTGTAGTCGATGGCCTCGGCCGCCGAGATCACCGCGACGTTGATCAGGCGCTCGACGTAGATCTTGTTGAAGGAGATCAGGTCGTTGTACTCCTCGATCACCGGCTCGAAGCGGTCGAGGAAGGCGCGGGTCTTCGCCACCCAGCCCGGCGGCAGGTCGTACGCGACGCCGCCGATGCGCATGTAGCTGAAGGTGAGCCGCGCCCCGCAGAGCTCCTCCATCAGGTTGTTGATGTGCTCGCGCTCGCGGAGCGCGTGGGTGAAGGGCGTGAAGGCGCCGATGTCCATGCCCATCGTGCCGACCGCGATCAGATGGCTGCTGATGCGGTTCAGCTCGACCGCGATCACCCGGCAGTACTCGCCTCGCCGCGGCACCGCGATGCCGGCGAGCTTCTCGCACACCATCGCCCAACCCTGGTTGCACGGCATCGCCGCCACGTAGTCGACGCGATCCGTGTAGGGCATGAAACCGTGATAGCCGACCTTCTCCGCGATCTTCTCGATCGAGCGATGCAGGTAGCCGACGTCCGGGATCGCCTCGCTCATCACCTCGCCGTCGGCCTTGACGACGAAACGCAGCACGCCGTGCGTGCTCGGATGCTGCGGTCCCATGTTGAGGGTCATCTCCTCGGTCGCGATCCCCTCGCGCACGACGTCGACCTCGACCCCCCCGAGCCTAGTCATGTGCGAACCGCCTCACGGAGTCTCTTGCTCGCGCTACGGGCGCGTCGAGAACGGGTTGGATGCGAGGCGCGAGGGAGAGAGCGCGGAGGCGTAGCGGAGCTACGCCGCACAAGCGAACGACCGAGCAACGAAG
>CAZWAX010000394.1:0-5790 GCA_964631985.1 uncultured Polyangiaceae bacterium
GGGCACGGCCGATGGACGCGAGGACGCGCGCGCCGCGCACGACTACCTCCTGTCCTGCGGCGGATGTCACGGGCTCGACGGCGCCGGTGCGGGCCGCGTGCCCTCGCTCCGCGGCGTCGACCGCCTGCTCGCGAAGGCCGGAGGCCGCGACTACGTGCTGCGTGTTCCCGGCGTGGCGAGCGCGCCGCTCTCGGATGCCCGGCTCGCCGCGCTCCTCGACTGGCTGTTCGTGAGCTTCGGCAACGACACGCGCACCCGATTCACGGCCGTCGAGGTCGGCCGGGCACGGAGTGAGCCCTTCGTCGACCCGCAGGCCGCGCGCGCGGCGGTCGAGTGACCATGGGGCGCGCTCGGAGGCCGTGACGCGCGCCTCAGCGGGGCGCGTCGAAGATCCCGTTCAGGACGTAGCGCAGATCGCGCTTGATCGTGTTGGCGAAGGCGAGGTGCCCCTCGGGCGAGTAGAGCCCGACCAGGTCGTCGGGGCCGGCGCCCGGCTGGATGAAGAGCGCGTCCAGCTGGTCGGAGCGGCGTTGCCGGCATTCGCCGCTGGTGTCGAGCACCCGGAAGGTGGCGGCCGTGAGGCGGGGTGCAATCGTCGTCCACCAGTCGAGGCCGGGCGGCGCATCGAAGGGCAGGCGACACTCGGCGAGCGACGGCAGGTAGACGATCACGAAGATGTCGCCGTGCTTCTCGGCGGTCGCACGGAGCTCCGTGAAGATGGCGAGTGCCGCGTCCACGACGGCGGCGCGCGCGGCGGGATCCGGGACGGTCGGCGGCGCCGGCGGCACACCGCCGAAGCGCTGGCGCAGCCCCGCGACGAGCTCCCAGGTCTTGGTGCGCTTCACGATGTCGCGGATGCGTACGGTCGGCATCCAGAACGGCCGGTGCCAGGCGGGGGTGTTCTCGATCGTGAGCACGCCGTCCCGGAGCGCGACCGTCGGCTTGCCATGGTCGCCGACGCGCGTCGTTCGCATCCGCTCGAGGCTGGCCTCGGTCACGGCGAAGAGGTGCAGCTTGGGGGCGAGCGCGGCGCCGTCGCGGCGATACCAGAGGAAGGACTGATCGACCCCATAGTCGCCCTGACCCATGTTGATCATCTCGAGGCGGGGATCGAGGGCGGCGAGCAACGGGCACCAGGTGAAGTCGTCGCCGGTGCCGTACCCGAAGGTCAACGAGTCGCCGCTGCAGAGCACCCGGGCTTTGTCGGGCGGTGGCGTGGGGCCCGGGTCGATGGTGCCGCGGAAGCCGCGCGCGGTCGTGTGCAGATCGGCGTCGGGCCCGTACGCGTCGGTGAGCGCGAGGTTCGGCCGGCTCACCCAGCCGAGGTCGGGGTCGTATTGCGCGTGCAGATCCAGCGTCGCGCGGCCGTGCGCGCCGAACAGCCGGCGTGTGCTCAGGACGTCGCTCGTCAGGCCCTCGAAGAACGCGAGCCCGACCACGATGATCGCGACGAGCGCGAGGGCGGACAGAAGACGCCGAACCATCCCGAGCCGTCAGCTCTTCTTGTCGATCGACCGACGCAGCAGCTCGCCGAAGGTGCCGAGGCCCCGCGGGTGATTGGCCTTGGCGAGCGCCGCTGCCTCGTCCTGGCGCTCGGCGTGCTCGGCCGCCTCGTGCTCGCGCCGCGCGCCCTCCACCATCGAGAGCGCGATGCGCCGTTGCTCGGGCTCGATCGACAGGATCGTGACGTCGACCTCGTCGCCGACGGCGATCGCCTGCTTGGGATGCGAAATGCGCCGGTCGGCGACGATCCGCGAGACGTGCACCAGGCCGTCGATGCCGGGCGCGATCTCGACGAACGCGCCGAAGGCTTCGAGCTTGCGCACCTTGCCGCGCACCGTCGAGCCGACCGGGAGGGTCGAGGCGACGGTCGTCCAGGGATCGGTCGCGAGCGCCCGCAGCGACAGCCCGACGCGCTTCTGGCCGGTCTTCGGGTCGGGCTCGATCTTCACCACCTGCGTCTCGACCGTCTCGCCCACCTTCACGACGTCGGAGGGGTGCTGCGAGCGTCCGTAGCCGAGCTCGCTCACGTGGATCAGGCCCTCGACGCCGCCGAGATCCACGAAGGCGCCGAAGTCGCGGACCGAGGTGACGGTGCCCGACACGGTGACGCCCACCTGCAGGCGCTCCCAGGTCGTCTCGGCGAGCTTCGCCGACTCTTCCTCGAGGAGCGCGCGGCGCGAGACGACGATGTTCCGGCCGTTGCCCTCGATCTTGGTGACGCGAAAGCGGAGCTTCTGGCCGACGTACTCGGCGGGGTCGCGGCGGCGGAGGTCGATCTGCGACGCCGGACAGAACGCGCGTAGCCCGAGCACCTGGACGTCGAAGCCGCCTTTGTTCTGCCCCGACACCGTGCCCTCGACGGCGATGCCGTGGGCGAGTGCCTGCTCGAGCTCGCCCGGGACGTGGCCGCCGCGCCCGAAGGTCTTCTTGAGGACGATCGAGCCGGAGCGACTGCCGTCGTCGGTAACCGTCGCGTCGAGCTGGTCGCCGACGGCGATCGTGATCTCGCCGGTGTCCGGGTTGCGGAACTCGGCGAGGCTGATCACCGCCTCGGCCTTGCCGCCGATCGCGACGAAGGCGGTCTCGGCGCCGAGCGCGATGACGCGGCCCCGCACGTTGTCGCCGGCGCGAACCCGGCGCTCGGCTTTGGTATCCTTGGTTTCGCTCGCGGCGAAAAGCGCGGCGAAATCTTCCTCGGGGGCGGGCTGGTCGTCGTCGTTGGTCGGATCGCTCATGGTGGTTGGAATTCGGGCCTTACACCGCCCGACTTCGTTTGGCCAATGCCGTTTCCGGTCAGGTCACGCCGGCGAAGACGGAGGGGAGGCAGAGCTCGCTCTCCTTGACGGTGTCGGCGCGTTCGCGGGCGAGGGGATTGGTGGTGTGGATCCGCCCGACGAGCTTGGCGTGCTTGGGCGTGCCGGCGGCCGGTTTCGTCTGGTAGCAGAGGAGGGTGGCGGCGACGTTGCCGACGGCCCCCCCGTTCACGGCGGCGGGGAAGCAGAGCCGCGTCGGCTTCACGATCTGGAGCGTCCGCGGGGTCGCGAAGGTCGTGAGCTGATCGCCGACCGCCACGGTCAGGGTCTTCGGGAACGCCGCGAGGCACGGGCCGTCCACCCCGCAGTCCGCGCTCTTCTTGCACTTCCGTTCGGAGTTCTGCGCGCAACGTTTCTTCACGACCTTCACGGTGTAGCACTTGAAATCGTCGACGTCGGTCGCGCCGAGCGCCGCCGCGGGAGCATCGAGGGCCTTGGCGCTCACGGCGAGCACGCGATCGGGCTTCTTGGTGTCGATGATGACGGTGCCCAGCTGATTGACGATTGGTGTGCGCAGGAGCGGCTCGTGCTTGGCCGTGCCCTTCGCGGGCTTCACCTGGTAGCCGCGGAAGTGGGCCGCCTGGTCGAAGGGGAGGCCCGTGCCGTCGAGCTCGGCGGGCGTGCAGAGCGTTGCCGGCTTCGCGACCGTGAAGCTCCGCGGGCCGGCGAAATCGAAGCCGTCCTCGACGGCGACCGCGAGCCCCTTGGCGAGCGGCGTCTTCACACACGTGCCGGGCGTCGCCCCGCACTCGGCGTCGGTCGTGCAGGCGCCGCCCGCGTTGACCGCGGCGGCGCCGGAGCACACGAGGCTCTTGGTGGGCTTGGTCGCGTAGCACAGGAAGGGCGACAGGTTCCCGAACGACGCCGGCTCGATGGTCACGTCGTCGACCGTGACCGGGAACGTCGTCGGCGCCGTACCGACGCCGTCGTCGCCGTCGCCGGAGTCGGGATCCACCGAGGTGAAGGTGCCGGTCACCGTGTAGACGTCGGGCGTCGCCGGGTTCACGAGGATGCCGCCGTAGAGTGCGACGGCCATGCGGAGGGGGATGCGTCCGATCTTGGTGCGGGCGAGGCCGTCGCCGCCGCGCGGCATCGTGACCGTGAAGACGTGCGAGCCGACGGTATGGACGAGGAGCGGGTCGGCGGCGTTGTAACCTCCGCTTCCGTCGCCGTCGACGTACGCGGTGTCGGCCGTGAGACCGCGGAGTGCCAGGCTCAAGTCGGGCTCGAAATCGAGGTTGAAGTCGACGCCCAGGGCGCCGACGACGGTCTCCGGCGGTCCGAGCGCGAGGAAGCCGTTGAAGCCGAATGCGTCGGGATAGGTGATCACGGCATGTCGGGTCTGCAGATCCTGCGCGGTCGTATCGAAGAACGCGCGATGCGCGCTGCTCAGGCCCGCGTACGGCAGGCTCACGAAGAATGTGGCGCTCGGCGGCACCGCGTAGGCCAGTGGCTCGGGCACGAGCGTCTGTCCGATCCCGGTGAACTCGCCGCCGCCGAAGCAGAAGCAGCCGGCGGTGTCGAAACGGCCACACGGGGACGACCCGAAGAATCCGGAGCACTCGTCGGGGAAGCCGTCGCCGTCCTCGTCGCCGCAGCATTCGCCGTTGAAGGAGCTGCACACGTCGATGGCCGGGAAGCGCGCTTGGTAGAACGTCCCGAAGACCTCGCAGGCGAGGTTGAACGCGCAGCCCGCCGTGCTCACCGAGAGCACGACCGTGAGCAGCAGGGGCGGGAGACGTCGGATGATCGTCATGGCGAGGTCCTCCTTACGCCGCCCCGTCGAGAATCGAGCGGAATCCCGACGGCGCGTGCGGACCGAGCACCAGTTGCTCCAGGACGCCCAGGCCTTTCCGTTCGCCCATGCGGGCACGGCAGAGCTGCTGGACGTGGATGTGCCGCGGCTCGAGCGGGTCGAGGTCGGCGAGCGTCCAGACGTCGCCGCCGACCGCGAGCTCGCCCTTCCACATGCCGTGACCCCACTCGGGCTCGAAGTAGCCGAGGCCGCGCATCTGGAAGGTGAGGACGGGATCGAGCTCGACGGTGCGCGGGGCGCCGGCGTGCGGGGTCAGCACGATGGTGGCGCCGGCGGCGCGACGCGTGCCGGGCTGCCAGCGCACGCGGTGCGCGACCGAGGTGACGTACTCGATCGCGTCGTCGCCGAAGGTGTCGACCTTGGCCAGGTTGCCGTTGGCATGCCAACGCCGCCCCTCGCCGTCCTCGTTGACGTCGAAGTGCACGCAGACGTCGTCGAAGTTGACGGGGGCCCAGAGCCAGAAGAACTGCGGAAGCATGCCGGGGGCGCCACCCTCGGGCTCGCCGACCATGCGGATGCCCCACGAGCGGTCGCGCGAGCCGCGCACGGTCGCGGGCGTGATCGGGATCGTCGTGCCGTCGATCGCGAGACTCCCGTCCCAGGCGCCGAACTGCGTGAGGCGGGTCGAGTCCATGACCAGACGCCCGTGCACGCGATGGGTGAAGCGGGGCTCTTCTATGGGAGACGTTCGCGCCGCGAACGTCAGGTTCGCTGCGACCCCGTAGTCGTTGTCGGCGACCCGCAGCCGCAGCGTGCGGAGCGGTTCGACCACCTCGACGGTGATCGGTCCGACCGTCGTCTCGGTGCGCTCGATCGGCGCGAGGCGGGAGGCGCGCACCACCCACTGCTTGCCACCCCGGACGACGCTGAAGGCCGCGTCCATGATGCGCCGGTTGGGGTACACGCCGAGCGCGCCCGCGAAGAAGAGATCGCCGGCCTCGGAGTAGCCGTTGAAGAAATAGCGGTCGTAGAAATTGCGGTCGCCGGTCGACGGCTGCGCGATCGGCTCGGCGGTCTGGTGGAGGGGATAGTCGTCGAGCCGGGTCAGCATGGGGTCATCCTCGCGAGATCTCGCCGAGCATCGACGGTTTCAGGACGGCAACGTCGCGCATCACCTGCGCGCCGAGGTGCTCGCAGATCGGCGCGCGGGCGGCACGC
>CAZWAX010000395.1:0-5750 GCA_964631985.1 uncultured Polyangiaceae bacterium
AGGAGCTCCTCGCGACCATCCTCGAGGCCCCCGACTACACGACGGCGAGCGCGCTGATGCACATCTTCGGCGAAGGGTTCGTGCTGACGCTCTTCCGCCAGGGCGAGTTCCTCGCGCCAACGGAGGTCGAGAAGGCGATCTTCCGTCTCTGCATGCAGGACGAGGCGCGCCACGTCGCCTACGGCGTGAAGCACCTGCAGTACTTTCTCGAGCGCCATCCCGACCGCGCCGAGCAGGTGCACAAGATCCTCGACCTCGGGGAGCAGGCCATCTTCACGCTCACGCTCGAGCCGCAGACGTCCGAGCCGCGCGCGATTCTGGCGGGCGGCGGGATCGCCAACATCGAGGTCGGCATGCAGCGCATGGCGTTCATCTACGCCAAGCAGGTCAAGGAGTACCTGCGCCGGCTCGAGATCGCCGGGCTCAATCGCGAGCCGCGGCTCACCATTCCCAAAGAGATCCCCTTCGAGGATCTCGCCGCCTAGGAGGAGGTGAACATCATGGCCAACACGACGCTGTTTCCATCCACCCAGTGGTTCGAGGCGCTGGCGCGCCACATGGCGCATGACGAGGCCGCCTACCGGGAGCTCGGCTCCATCGACTGCACGATGGTCGTCAAGGTCGACGCCGCGACGGGGCCCGACCTGTACGAGGTGAGCTTCGAGGGGTTCACGGTGCGATCGGTGCGCCGGCTCGCACGACTCGGGGACGCCGCGCCCGCGCACTTCGTGATCGAGGCCTCGCTCGATACGTGGCGCGAGATGATCGACAACATCCGCGCCAACGTCGGCCCCGATCTCACCCACACGCTCAACTACCTCACGTTCCCGGACGAGCCGATGCTCGTGAGCGGCCCCGACCAGCTCGAGGTCGACACGTTCTATCGGTACAACCAGAGCCTACAGCGCTTCTTCAACGGCGCTGCGGACCTGCCAACGGCCTACGCCGCGTAATCAGGGAGGACACCCCATGCACGACACCGTGAAACGGCCGGAGAATTCGCGGACCCGCCGGAACCTCGGCAAATGGCTGCTCGCCAAGCCGAACTGGTGGATCCAGTTCAGCTTCGTGGTGGGGGTGAACGTCCTCGGGTTGCTCGCCCTCGGGACCTGGACCTATGAGAGCGCGCCTCCTCGCGTTCCGTTCGTGGCGGCGGCGACCGGCAAGACGGTGATTCCGGAGGCCGAGCTGGTGCGCGGGCAGGAGGTCTTCCACCTCCGCGGCATCATGTCCTGGGGCTCGTTCTGGGGCGACGGCGCGGAGCGCGGGCCGGATTTCACCGCCGAGGCGCTGCATCGGACCGTCGTGGCGATGCGGGCGTTCTACGAGCGTGAGATCGCGAACGAGCGCTCGGTGACGCAGGCGGACCGCGACGCGATCGCGGTCCGCGTGCAGCGCGAGATCAAGGCGAACACGTACGACGAGTCGGCCCGCGTGATCCGGCTGAACGACGCGCAGATCTACGCCCACCAGGATCTCCAGCGGCACTACACGCGGGTGTTCTTGGATCCCACCTATCCCGCCAAGTTCACGCTCGACCGCTACATCACCGACCCGGATGATCTGAAGGCGATCTCGGCCTTCTTCTTCTGGGGCGGATGGGTCGCGGGGGCAACCCGGCCGGGCGAGTCGTACAGCTACACGCACAACTGGCCATACGACCTCGATGCCGGGAACGTCCCGACGATGCCGACCGTGCTCTGGAGCTTCCTCTCGATCCTCGTGCTCTTCGCGGGCGTCATGCTGGTGCTCTACGTCTACGGCCAGATGAAGGAGCTCCCGGGCGATCCGTTCAACGGCGCGAACGGCGGGACCCTCACCACCGCCGAGCTCGAGCGCGGCTACGATTTCGTCCGCCCGACCCAGCGGGCGACGTACAAGTTCTTCGCCTTCGCCCTCATCCTGTTCCTCGTGCAGGTACTCGCCGGCATCCTCTCGGCCGAGGACTTCGTGAGCGGCGGACCCGGCATGGCGATGGTGAACGTGCTCGGCATCACCCTGCCGTTCACCGTCGTGCGCGCCTGGCACACGATCCTCCAGATCTACTGGTTCTTCATGTGCTGGGTGGGCTACACGATCTTCTTCCTGCCGCGCCTCGCCCGCGTCCCGCGCGGGCAGCTCTATCTCATCAATGCGTTGTTCGGGCTCTGCGTGCTGGTCGGCGCCGGCGCGCTCTTCGGCATCTACTTCGGGCACATGGGCTACCTGAGCGACACGGCCGCCTACTGGTTCGGCAGCCAGGGCTGGGAGTTCATGGAGCTCGGGCGCTTCTGGCACATCCTGATGCTCGCGTCCTTCGTGCTCTGGATCGGGATCATCTTCCGCGGCGTCCGGCCGTGGATCACGAAGACCAACATGTGGTCGGTCCCGGCGTGGCTCCTCTACGGCAGCGGCATCATGGTGCTGTTCCTCTTCTTCGGGCTCGGCGCCACGCCGACCGGGAACTTCGCGATCACCGACTACTGGCGCTGGATGACGGTGCACATGTGGGTGGAGGTGACGTTCGAGGTGTTCACCACCTGCGTCGTCGCCTACCTGCTGACCCAGATGGGGCTCATCAATCGCTCAATGGCGGAGCGGGTGATCTTCCTCGCCGTCATGCTGTTCCTCGTGACGGCGACCGTGGGCATCTCCCACAACTTTTACTGGATCGCGAAGCCGACCGGCATCATCGCGCTCGGCAGCGTCTTCTCGACGATGCAGGTGTTGCCGCTGCTGCTGATGACGCTCGACGCCTGGCGCATGCGGAACGAGAAGATGCGCGCGGGGGAGGAGCTGGCGGCCGGCAAGCAGAAGTTCGTCATGGAAGGCGTCTGGCTCTTCATCCTGGCGTGCAACTTCTGGAACATCATCGGCGCCGGCGTGTTCGGCTCGTTGATCAACCTGCCGATCGTCAATTACTTCGAGCACGGCACGTATCTGACGGGCAATCACGCCCACGCCGCCATGTTCGGCGTGAAGGGCAACATCGCGCTCGCGGGCGTGCTGTTCTGCTGCCAGCACCTGTTCGCCCGCGCCGCGTGGAGCGAGAAGCTCATCCAGACGAGCTTCTGGTCGCTGCAAGCCGGGCTCGTGCTGATGATGACCCTCGACCTCTTCCCGGTCGGGCTGTACCAGATGGCCGCCGTCGTGCAGCACGGCTTCTGGTACGCCCGCACGAACGAGTTCGTGACCGGACCCGTGTGGGTGACGTTGACCTGGCTGCGGGCGATCGGCGGGATGATCTTCCTCTTCGGCGGCGTCCTGCCGCTCCTCTGGTTCATCCTCTCGCGCGGCCGGAGCATGGTGCGCGAGATCGAGATCGAGGAGGGCGAGTGGACGGTCTACGGCAAGGAATGGGCCGCCCACGAGGAAGAGATCGAGCACGCGCTCACGTAGGGGGGGTGGCGGGGTGAGGCGCATGAGCGTGACGGGGAGCAGGGCGGTGAAGAGCCCATCGTTGGGGAGGCGGTGGCGCTCTGCCGCTCTGCTCCTGCTCGCGGGATGCTCGCTCGGGCCGCCGCCGATGGAGGCGCTGACGCCGGCGGCGCTCGACGAGGCGGAGCGCCGATGGGAAGCGCAGGGCGCGGAGTCGTATCATCTCGTCGTGCGGGTGCGCGCCCCACGCTTCAAGCCCGCGGTCTACGACCTGGTGGTGACCGAGGGGAAGCTCGTGGCGATCGAGCGCGACGGCGAGGCGCTCCCGCCCGCGGAGGTCGACCATCACGATTTCTCGGTGCTCGGCCTCTTCGGTCTCCTCCGGGGGGACCTGCCGCTCGTCGGCGTCCATCCCATCGGGAGCGCGCCCCCGATCGACCTGCGGGCACGCTTCGACCCGGCAACGGGCCGGCTCGAGCGCTACCGGCGCACGGTCGGCACCAAGCGCCGGCGGGTGCTGCTGGTCGAGGTACTCCACTACGAGGTGCTCGCCACGCCGTGCCTCGCCGCGAGCACCTGAATGCCTCCGCCCATCCGTCGCGCGCGCGCCGTCGTGATCCTCGCCGTCGCGGCCGTGATCGGCTGTGGCAGCGGTTCGGGATCGGAGTCACGTCGAGGAGGAGGGCGAGGACGAGGACGAAGGCGAGGGCGGGCCACCGTTCGCCATGACGATCGCATGGACGGGTACGAGGTACGCCGGCTGCGGAAGCGGGGCATTCGCCGCCGTCGCCCATGACCTTTGCCGGTCGTGGGTTGACTGGCCTTGGCGCGGGCTCCAAGCGTCATGGAACGCATGCACGCCGCGACGTCGACTGGGAGCGCGATCATGACGACCACAGTGCCCGACATGGCGATGGGTGATGGCCACCTTACGATCGTCGAGGGCACCTCGGAGATCCAGCGTGTCGGCATCGCGAAGCGGATCCTGAAGGAAATGGCGGCCTGAACGGGATGGACTTCGAGCATTCCGAGCGCGCTCGCGACTACATAACCCCGCTCGAGCGCTTCGTGCGGGAGCGGGTGATCCCGAACGAGCCGACCTACTTCGACCAGCTCGTCGGCACCGACGACTGGCGGCGCTGGCGGATTCCGCCGGTGATGGAGGAGCTCAAGCGCGAGGCCAGGGCCCTCGGCCTCTGGAACCTCTTCCTCCCCGACTCGGATCTCGGCGCGGGGCTCGACAACCGTGACTATGCGCCGCTCGCCGAGATCATGGGCCGGAGCGTCATCGCGCCCGAGGTCTTCAACTGCAGCGCCCCCGACACCGGCAACGCCGAGGTGCTCGTCCGCTACGGCAGTCCCGAACAGAAGGCGCGGTGGCTCCAGCCGCTCCTCGACGGTGCCATCCGCTCGGGGTTTGCGATGACCGAGCCGGCGGTGGCGTCGAGCGACGCGACGAACCTGAAGGCGACCGGCGCGATCGACGGCGACGCGGTCGTCCTGAACGGCCAGAAGTGGTGGACCAGCGGTGCCGGCGACCCGCGCTGCGCGTTCCTGATCTTCATGGGAGTGACCGATCCGGGCGCGGAGCGCCACCGGCGGCACTCGATGGTGCTGGTGCCGACGGACAGCCCGGGCCTCACGGTCGTCCGCATGCTGCCGGTCTTCGGACACCTCGACGAGCCTCACGGCCACGGCGAGATCGTCTTCGACGACGTGCGCGTGCCTCTGAGCAACGTCATCGCGGGGCCGGGCCGGGGATTCGAGATCGCGCAGGGGCGGCTCGGACCCGGCCGCATCCATCACTGCATGCGCGCGATCGGCGCCGCCGAGCGCGCGCTCGAGCGCTTGTGCCGGCGTGCCGTCGGCCGCGTCGCCTTCGGGAAGCGACTCGCCGACCTCGGTGGCAACCGGGATGTGATCGCCAACTGCCGCATGGCGATCGATCAGGCTCGCCTTCTCACGCTGCAGGCGGCCTGGGCCCTCGACAAGCACGGCACGTTGGGCGCGCTCACCGCCGTCTCCGCCATCAAGGTCGTCGCCCCGAACGTGCTGCAGATGGTGGTGGATGCCGCGATCCAGATCCACGGCGGCGAGGGCGTGGCCGATCCCGAGCTGTCGCGGCTCATGGCGATGGGCCGGATCCTCCGCCTCGCGGACGGCCCCGACGAGGTGCATCGCGCGATGGTCGCGAAGCTCGAGCTCGGGAAGTACGCGTGAAGCAGCCCGGGGCGCAGCCCAAGCGGGCCGACGCGGGCTTCCTGCTCGAATAGTCCCCGGCACCACCCCCTGCGGCACGGGCTCGCCGTTCGGCCGCGATGTGGCGCGGCGTCATGGCGCGGCGCTGCGAGCCTGCCTCCGGCTCGCCTGCCACGGATCGCCGAGCGCGTCGG
>CAZWAX010000396.1:0-5703 GCA_964631985.1 uncultured Polyangiaceae bacterium
TGGAGCTCCTCGACCGGTGACCTTCTGGTTCCGGGCGCTGGTCGTCGCGACGGCGCTCGGAATACCCCTCTACGCGTGGTCGGCCCGCGGCCGCGTCTACGGCATCTTCGCCGCGGTGATCCTGGCGATCGCCTTGCCGGGGGCCGTGCTGATGCACGAGCGCTATCTCGCGCTCGTACCCGCGTGGTCGACGCCGGTGCTGGCCCTCGCATTCCTCTGGGGTCTCGTCGCCGCGGCCTTGCACCTCGGGTCGCTGGTGACGGCGCGTTTGCGCTCGCCGGCGTTCCGTTATGCCGTGAGCATCCCGGGCATGGTCTTCGTCGCGGCCGGCGCGCTCGCGGGGGTCTGGCTCCTGGCGCTGATACCGCTGCGCCTGGCCCTCGCGTGGCTGGGGCTCGACGCCGGGACCGCGGTGCTCCGCTGGCTCGACCTCGTGCCGTTCGGCGTCGCGGTGGCGTCGGTCGCGACCTCGCTCCGGCCCGCGGCCGAGATCGTGCGCGTCGTGCCGAACGAGGCCCGTCCGCCGGTCGTGACCAGGCTCCCCGTCGAGCGCTATCGGACGGGTCGGCGCGAGCCGCCGTCGCTGCCGTCCCGGCCGCTCCGCATCGTCCAGATCGCCGACCCGCATTTGGGGCCGTGGCAGCCGGTCGCGAAGCTTCGGGGGGTGATCGACGATCTCCTGCGCCACGATCCCGACCTGGTGCTGCTGACCGGTGACTTCCTCACCATGGAGGGCAGCGGGACGCGCGGCGCGCTCGCCGCGACCCTGGCGCCGCTGCAAAGGGTCCCGGGCCGCGCCTACGCCGTCTTCGGCAATCACGATCACGACCGTGGGGCCCCCGACGAGGTTCACGCGGCGCTCATGGCCAACGGCGTGCGCATCCTCATGGACGAGGAAGTCGCGGTCGAGACGCCGGCCGGTCGCGTGCAGATCGTCGGGGCAGACTACGTCGGCAAGGGACGGCGCGAGCACATCCAACGCCTCCTCCGGGCCCATCCGCGGCGGGCCGATCATCTCCGGCTCCTGCTGCTCCACGACCCGAGCATCTTCCGGCACATCCCGCCCGGCGAGGTCGACCTCACGCTCTCCGGCCACACCCATGGCGGCCAGCTCGGGCTCGTGAGCTTCGGGCTCGATTGGACGGTGCTGACGCGGACCGGCTGGCCCGACCACGGCCTCTTCGGCCACGGGTCGAACCGGCTCTACGTCCATCGCGGCACGGGCTTCTACGGCTTTCCGCTGCGGATCGGGGTGCCGGGCGAAGCGTCGCTGCTCGAGGTGGTGGTGTGAGGCTGGCTCGTAGGCGCCGCGCGCCGCGAATCACCGCGTCGCAGGAAGGCGACGGACGATCGGACGGGGCCGCGGCGGCTCGGATCGCCGCCGCAGCCCGTCGGTAGGTGGGGCGACTACAAGGGCGGAGCGTAGAACGGGAAGTCGGTGAGCGACGCGGTACCGTCCGCGTCGACCGGGACCCCGTCGGTGACGCCGCTCAGCGCCCCCACGGCCAGCACCGAGTAGCTCACGTCGATCGTGTCCTCGAGCGGCGTCCGCCCGCCGCAGTCGGTGTTCGTGATGCCCACGGCGTTCCCTTCGACCCCGAGGTAGATCTGGCAGGTGCCCGACGCCGTGTTGACGTAGAGCCGGTCGTCGGCGAGCACACCCGCGAGCCCGTCGTACCGTCCAGGGGCTGCGGCATCGCCGGCGAGCAATTGGTTGCCGCAGTTGCGATCGACGCCGTCGTAGATGGCGAGGTTCGACGCCATCTCGCCTGCGAAGCGCTCATTCCACTGTCCCGGGATCGCCGCCAGGTTGTAGGTGTCCTGCAGCGCACCCCGCGGTCCGCCGAGGCCGGGGTCGAGGAAGGGACCGATCAGCGCCGTGTTGATCGCCGCCCGTCCCATGCGATCGATCTGCGGGCCCGAGACCGGCTGGCCGCTCGGCGGCGCCGGACATCCGAGCGTCGCCGAAAGTCCGGCCGCCGACCGCAGGAGGTTCACGCCGTCGGTGACGGACACCGTGCCGCCGCCGTCCGCATCGCAGGTCTCGAGGGTGCAGTTGCTCGGCAAGATCGCGGCGGCGAGGAGCGCGTGCACGCCGTCGCTCACCGACACGTTGCCGTTGGCGTCGGCGTCGCCGCAGCCGCTGCTCGGCTGGTGCGTGCTGCCGTAGACGCTGACGATCGGACCACCGGCGGTCACCAGCGATTTGTCGACGGTGATTGCGAGGACGAGGATGTTGGCGTTGCCGAACGCGTCGACCGCCGCACCGCCGTCGGTGCTCTGGAGCGTGGTCACCAGCGCGTTCGACGTTGCCTCGTCGAGCGCCGGACAGCCGGCGGCGTCGAAGCTCAAGCTCGGCGCCGCACCGATGACCGCGCCGCGGGTGGCGTTGAAGCCGGACGCGTTGAAGTAGAAGGCGTCGTTGCGGAGGCCGGCGAAGACCCGCAAGCGTCCGTCGCCGCTGGTGATCCCCGCGGGATCACTGGCATTGCCACTCACCGTGCTGCCGCCGCCGGAGCAGGTGACGGTTTGTGTCGTCGTGCCCTCGAAGGTGCACACGATGTCGACCGGGTCGGCGGTCGGAGTCGCGCCGTAGGCGGAAAGGCTCTGGGTATGGAAGACGTAGACGGCGGCATCGGAGAAGCGGCTCTCCGCCGTGGCTCGTCGCACGACGGTCGCGACGATCTGCAGGCGCTGCGCATCCGAGGACATCCAGGCGATCACGTCGCCGTAGTCCGCGCTCGGGTCGGCACGAGCGGCAGGGGAGTCCTCGTGGTCGGCGGCCCGACCCGATGGCACCAAGACTCCCAGGTTGATGATAGCGACGGCCAACACACCCACGATGACACGCGAAGTTCGCATAGTCCCCCTCAGCGATTGCCTGGCGTTGCGCCGGCGCCTCCCGAGTACGCTCACCATCCGTTGATAGTCAAGGTTCGACGCTGACGTGCAGGGGATGGTACCCGCTGGGGTCGATGCGACCCCGACCAGAAACCCTGGCCTTGCTGATGCTGGCGCTGGCGGCGTGTGAGCACCTCCCGACGCCCGAACGCTCGGCACTGGATGGGACGCCGCCACCGGCACCCGCGGCGACCAGCCCGTTCGTCGGCCGGCGGACGACCAGTGGAAGCATCGCGGTCGCGAACCTCGAATCGCAGATCGACGGGATCGAGCGGATCGGACGTGGCCGGGCCCTCACGGTCGCGGAACGCCTCGATGCGATCGAGCTGCGGTTGGTGCGCGGACAGGTGCTCGGGAGGATCAGCGACTACGAGGCCGCCGTCGCGGCCGTCGACGGCCTCGTGCGAGAGGCCCCGCTCGACAGCCGCTTCTGGATTCTGCAGGCGCGGGTGGTTTCCACGCTCCATCGGTTTTCGGACGCCCACGCCGCCCTGACGCGGGCAGAAGAGCTCGGCCTGCCTACCAGCGTCACGGACGGGGTGCGGGCGGGTCTCCTGCTGGCGACGGGTCGGATCGATGAGGCGCTCGTCCTGCGCGCGCGCGCTGCCGCCCTTCGCCCCGACATCCAGACCCTCGGGGACGAAGCCGTGGTCCGTGCCGCCCGCGGCGAGCTCGATCAAGCCGAACGACTCTTCGAGGCCGCCGTTGCGAGCTATCGCGACGTCTCGCCGTTTCCGGTCGCCTGGATCGAGTTTCAGCGGGGCCTCATGTGGATGCGCGAGGACGAGATGCCGCGTGCCCGCGAATGGCTTGCGGCCGCGCACCAACGGTTGCCGCAGCACGCGCAGGCGCAGGGCCACCTCGCCGAAGTCGAGGCCGCGTTCGGCAACGTCGATCGAGCCGTCGAGCTGCTCCGGCCGCTCGCTGAAAGCTCCGAGGATCCCGACTACGCGGCCCAGCTCGCGCGCATCCTCGGCGAAGCGGGACGCGCCGACGAGGCGAAGCCGTGGCGCGCGCGCGCCGCAGCCCGCTACGACGAGCTCATGGCGACGCACCCCAGAGCGTACGCCGATCACGCCGCCGAGTTCTGGCTCGCCGCGGGCGCCGACCCGGGGCGCGCACTGGGCTATGCCGAGGACAACCTCGCCCTTCGCCCGACCGTTCGCGCCTGGGAGCTCGTGTTCCGGGCGGCGCAGGCGAAGGGCGACGCCGAGCGCGCCTGCGCCGCTGCGACTGGTGCCCGCAAGGCAGGATATCTCTACGGGAGCGCCCGTACGGCCATCGACGAGCTATCGTCGTGCCAGGAGGGTCAGGCGTAGTCCTCGGAGCGTTCGCACAGAGCATCCAAACTTGACTACCGAGCGTATGTCCGCGAACAGGACTTGGGTCGCGTGGATCTCCCACGCCCGAGCCAAGGGGGTGCGACATGCGGATGAGTCGTTGGGCGGCCGTCCTCACGGCCGCGATGCTCGCCATCGGCGGGCAACTCGCCTCGGCAGCCGACCACATCGACGGGCCTCAGGCCACCGCCGATCCGGCCGCCGACATCACCGATGCCTTCGCCTGGATGACGCCGGACGCCGGCAAGGTCATCCTGGTCATGGACCTGACGCGCAATGCCGATGTCGGATCGCAATTCTCCGACGGCGTGCAGTACGTCTTCCACACCACCAGCAGCGGCGCCTTCGGCCAGCCGGCGTCGGGCGACGTCCCGGTCATCTGCCAGTTCGACGCGCAGCAACGCGTGGAGTGCTGGGCGGGCGACCAGGCCTACGTCACCGGTGACGCCAGCGGCCTCGCCGGCATCACCAGCAGCAACGGCAAGCTGCGCGTCTTCACCGGGCTCCGGAACGACCCGTTCTTCTTCAACCTCGCGGGCTTCCGCGAGACCGCCCGCATCGTCACCGGCGCGGCGAGCAGCCTCACCTTCGACGCCGCCGGCTGCCCGGCCGTCGACAGCGCAACCTCGACGGCGCTCGTCACCCAGCTCCGGTCGGCGCCGGGCGGGGGACCCGCTCCCGACTCCTTCGCCAATTTCAACGTGATCGCCATCGTGCTCGAGGTCGACAAGTCGATCCTCACCACGAACGGGCCGATCCTCTCCGTGGCGACCGCCACCTACCGGCGCTAGGAGGGCGACGACCATGACGACACGCAAGCATGGGACCACGATCCTCGCGGCCGTTTTCGCGGCCGCGCTCTTCGCCGGCTGTGACGGCGGGGCCGGCAACGACGACCTCACCTTCGCGCAGGATCCCGCTCCGCCGGCGATCAACCTCGACGCGCAGATCGACCGCATGGGCCGGGCCGGCATCAACACCGCGGCGACGGCGCCTTTCTTCCGGGAGAGCGTCGAAGCGGAGCAGGAGCTCCACGACGAGGTCTCGGACGAGTACAACGCGGCGTCCGACCCCGCCGAATGGGGACCGCTCTTCGGCGACACGATCGCCGGCAACATCGCGATCCTCGACAGCCTCGACACCGTCTGCGGCAATCAGCTGCTCGCCGGGGACGATGCCGTGGCGGGACGCTATGCCGCGCTCGCCGGCGTGCTCGCCGACGATCAGCTCTACGTCAACACGGCGTCGGGAGCGTGCCAGCAATACCTCGCGGTCGAGGGGAACGCGGTCGGGATCACGAACGACGACTGCGGCGGCCGCACGCCGCTGCACGACTCGATCGACGTGACCTACTCGGTGCTCGCGATCGGGGCGCTCACGGGGGTCGGTGACGGCGTGCCGATCGACGCCGATGGTACCGCGTCCATCACCACGTTCCCGTACCTCGACACCCCGAACTAGC
>CAZWAX010000397.1:0-5686 GCA_964631985.1 uncultured Polyangiaceae bacterium
CGACGAACAGGGCCTCCTTGTTCTTGAAATGATAGAAGAGGCTCGGCCGCTGGATCCCGACCCGGTCGGCGATCTCTTGCATCTTGGCGCCGACGAAGCCGTCGCGGGCGAAGATCGCCTGGGCGGCGTCGATGATGCGGTCGCGCGTGTCGTCGACCGAACGGGCCGTTTTGCGGGGCATGGCGGGCGTCTACCTACAGGTCTGTAGGCAGTAGTGCAAGCCCCTGCACTTCGCGATCGGGTCGCCGTTGGCGGCGCACGGCTTGACGACGGCGAAGTCGATCTTAGGTTCCCCGGCGAGCACGGCGGCACCGAGAGAGATCCCGCACGCTGTGCGAATCCCAGTCACCAAGAGGAGGTTCATCATGGCACTCTTTCGTGTTTCGTCCGGTTTCGACCCCGTCGGCGGGCTGCTGAGCCTGCAACGGGAGCTGGAGCGCGTCTTCGACAAGCCGTTCGGCATCGACCTCGGCCCATCGGGGCGTGGGGTGTTTCCGCCCGTCAACGTCTTCGCCGACAAGGACGGCTACGTCGTGAAGCTGGAGGTCCCGGGGATCGCCCCCGAGAACGTGTCGATCGAAGCCGAAGGTCGGACGCTGACCGTCAGCGGCACGCGCGAGGTTCCACCGCCCACGGAAGGCAGCTTCCATCGCCGCGAGCGTGGCACCGGTCGGTTCTCCCGGTCGTTGCAGTTGCCGGCGGATCTCGATCTGACGCGCGCCGAGGCCGGCTACAAGCACGGTATCCTCACCGTCCGCGTGCCGAAGAAGGAAGAGGCGAAGCCCCGGCAGATCGCGATCAAAGCGGCGTAACGCCGCTAGGAAGCTCGGCTCGAGACATTTCGTCGAATATTCCCAGGAGGTGACACCATGACCCAGCAGGAGCTCAACGTTCGTGAGAAGCAGGAAGCACGGGAGGAAGTGACGCGCGCGGGCCGCACCTACGTCCCGCAGGTCGACATCTACGAGACGAAGGATGGACTGTGGCTCTGGGCCGACATGCCCGGCGTCGACGAGCAGTCCCTGAACGTCCACCTCGATGACGGCGTCCTCACGATCGAGGGCCAGGTCGACCTGAAACAGTACGAGAACGTGACCCCGCTCTACACCGAGTACAACGTCGGCAACTACGCTCGCCGCTTCACGCTCTCGAACGACGTCGACAGCGATCGGATCGTCGCGCGCATGCAGAACGGTGTGCTCGCCCTCGAGATTCCGAAGTCCGAGCGCGCCAAGCCCCGACGCATCGCCGCCACGCAGTAATGACGCTCGGACGTCACGGCGCGGGGTGCGCGCGCCGTGACGTCCCGCATTCTCCCCGCTTGAGTTTCCGCCGACGGACGCCTAGCAAGCGCAGGTGTCCTCCCGGAGCACGACGTCCGCAGGCGGGCTCATGCTCGCCGCCAACTTGCTGCTGCTGGTGGGGATCGCCGCGCGCGCGTGGCTGCTCGGGCTGGCACCGCAGTACGGATTTCTCGGCGACCACGTCGACTACGTCTGCTGGGGGCGACAGGCCGTCGCCGCCGGCGTGCGCGATCTGTACGTACATCCCCCGTCGTCCTGCCTCGCCGAGGTGACCGTCGACGGGCGCGCGCAGCGGATCCAGACCGGCACCGGCGAGCGCCTGAACTATCCGCCCCTCGCCGCGTACGTGTTCGCGCTCCAGGGCCGCCTGCTCCAGGCCCGGGACCCGGATCCGCTCGCGAACACCCTCACCGCCCGTACCGTCTATGCGACCAGTACCACCTTGGCCGAGCTCGTCACCGCGCTCGGCATCTACGCCCTGGTCCGATCGTTCGCCGGCCCGTGGGCCGGAGTCGCCGCGTTCGGCGCCACGTGGCTCGCGCCCCCGCTGCTGCTCGATGGCCCCTTCTGGGGTCAGACCGAGTCGTGGATACTCGCCCCGGGCGTGTGGATGGTGTTCGCGATGACCCGCGGCCGGTGGATCACGGCGGGGGTGCTCTGGGGGGTCGCCCTCGCGCTCAAGCCCTCGGGGCTGATCTTCGCACCGCTTTGGCTCTACGCGTTCCTCTTTCGACCGGCGCGCCTGCGTGTCGTCCTTGCCGGCGTCATGGCGCTGCTCGTGACCAACGCGATCGCGCTGCCGTTCTGGATCGACTCGGGGCTCGCCTGGCTCCGCGTCACCTACCTCGACAACTTCGTCTATCGCCTGCACTGGACGACGGCGATGTCGTTCAACGTCTGGTACGCCGAGCTGCTGACGACCGGCATTCTGGACCCCCGCGAGCCGCTCTTCGGCGTCGCGCGCGACGTGTGGGGGACGGTCCTGCTCGCGACGGGCCTGGCGCTGGCGTTCGCGCTCGTCCGCCGCTGGGAGCGTCGCGATCCGGCCCGCGCCGACCTCGGGATGCTGCCACTCGCGGCGCTGGTCATGCTCGCCGCCGTCCTGCTACCGACGCGCGTGCACAGCACCTACGGCGCCTTCACCGTCCCCTTCGTGATCGGCACCGCCTTCCTCGTCCCCCGCGCAACGATCGGCGCACTCGCGTGCCTCGTCACGATGAGCCTGCAGATCCTCTCGTGGCAGTGGGGCAATCTGCTCGCCATGCACGTCCAGCGCGACGAAAGCATCTTTCCGGCCCAGCAGCGGGCGTGGCGCCGAGAGCTCCGCGCACGGGACGTTCCACGCGAGTGGGCGCTCACGCTCGCGAACCTCGCGGCAGCAGCCGCCGTCGCCGGCGGCATCGCGACCGCGCGACGCGATCGCGAACGTCGGGTGGACCCGGCCGCGTGAGCGATCCGGCTCCAGCGCCACCGGCGCGCCGCTGGCTCCCCGGGGCGGCGGTCGCGGCCGTCGCCGTCTTCCTCGTGCTCGGCACCCACGATCGCTACGGCGGCTGGAACGACACCTCGCGCCTCGGAATGGCCGAGGCCATCGTCGAGCACGGCCGCCTCTACCTCGACGGCACCGAGATGGGCCGCAAGAGCGGCGACGTGTGCATGATCGACGGGCGCTACTATTCGGACAAGCCTCCGGCCGTCGCCCTCCTGGCCGTCCCGGTCTATGCCGCCGAGGTCGCGCTCGGCCTGCGTTTTCGCACCGATCTGCCGCGCGCCTACTACTGGACCACGCTGCTCACGATCGGGCTCACGACGGTGCTCGGCCTGATCGTCCTCGCGCGTTTCCTCGTGCGCATCGTCCCGGACCCGCGTTGGCGGGCGTTGACCGTGCTCGGGCTCGGGCTGGGCTCGCTGAACACGGCCTACAGCATCACCTTCTCGAACCACCCCCCGTCGGCGATGATGCTCCTGGTCGGCCTGCTGTCGCTCTGGAGCTGGCGGCGCTTCGACGCCGGTCCGGGGACGCTCGCGGCGGGGAGCCTGCTGCTCGGCATCGCGGCGACCGCCGACCACGGCGCCGCGTTCTATGTGCCGTTCGCGCTGATGTACGTCGCGTGGCCGGGTGCGGCGCGACGCGAGGCCGGCACCGTGACGTTTCTCGCGTGCGTCGCGCTGCCGCTCCTCGCCTACGCCGCCTATGCCTACGCGCTCTCGGGCAGCCCGTTGCCCCTCCCCCTCCAGCCGCGCCTCTTCGAGTATCCCGGCTCGTACTTCGCCGCCGGCAGCGGCCACCTGGCAGGCTCGTCCCTGCCCCACGCCTCATTCGCCGATCTGCTCGCGTACGTCTGGCTCTGCACCTTCGGCCCGCGCGGCCTCTTCGCCCACACCCCGATCCTGCTCTTCGTCGTCGTCGGCATGCTGCGGCTCGCGACCGATCGCGCCTACGCATGGCGCGGCGAGATCCTGCTCGTGCTGGTGCCGACCGTGGCCCTCACGGGCTACTATCTGCTCACGTCGACCAATCCGGGGGGCAACAGCTATGGCGTCCGCTGGTTCTGTCTGTTCATCCCGTTGCTGTTCGTGTTCCTCGCCGACGCCTACCGGACCCTGCGGAGCCGACTCGCTCGCGGCGCCTTCTGGCTCGCTTTCGCCGTATCGATCCCGCTCGCACTGATCGGCAGCCTCGATCCGTGGCTCGACCCGACGCCGCACGGCAACGGCTACGCGTGGATCGTAGTGCTGCGTGCGCACGGCTGGCTGTGAGTTGATTTTCCCCCGGGCCTGGCGGAAGCTGGGCGGATCATGAGCTACAACGCGTGGTTCCAGTGCATCAACGGCTGTCACGGGCAGTACTCGCTGCTCGAGATCATCTACCGCTGCCCGTCCTGCGGCGACCTCCTCGAGGTCCAGCACGACGTCGACGCGCTCCGCACCCGCGCCCCGGCCGCCTGGATGCAGCTCTTCGAGGACCGCAACCGCAAGAGCGTCTATCCCTACGGCTCCGGCGTCTGGAGCAAGAAGGAATGGATCGTCCCGTTCATCGACAACGAGAACATCGTCTCGACGTTCGAGGGCAACAGCAACCTCTTCTGGGCCGAGCGCTACGGCCGCCAGCTCCACGTCGAAGACCTGTGGGTGAAACAGTGCGGCAACTCGCACACGGGATCGTTCAAGGACCTCGGCATGACCGTGCTGGTGTCGGTCGTGAAGCAGATGATCGCCAACGGCCAACCGATCGATGCGGTCGCGTGCGCCTCGACCGGTGACACCTCGGCCGCGCTCGCATCCTACTGTGCGGCCGCCGGGATCGCCGCCGTGGTTCTGCTGCCGCGCAACAAGGTCTCGCCGGCGCAGCTCGTCCAGCCGATCGCCAACGGCGCGCTGGTGCTCTCGCTCGACACCGACTTCGACGGCTGCATGGCCGTGGTGCAGGAGATCACCAAGCAGAAGCGCATCTACCTCGCCAACTCGATGAACAGCCTGCGGATCGAGGGCCAGAAGACGGTCGCGATCGAGATCGTGCAGCAATTCGACTGGGAGGTCCCCGACTGGGTGATCATCCCCGGCGGGAACCTCGGCAACGTGACCGCGCTCGGCAAGGGCTTTCTCTTGCTGCACGACCTCGGCCTCATCCAGAAGCTGCCGCGCATCTGCGTCGCCCAGGCCGAGAACGCCAACCCGCTCTACCGCTCGTACCTCACGCACTTCGAGCAATTCGAGGCGGTGCCGGCGAAGGCGACGCTGGCGAGCGCCATCCAGATCGGCAACCCGGTGAGCGCGAAGCGGGCCATCCGGACCTTGCAGCGCTTCAACGGCGTCGTCGAGCAGGCGAGCGAGCAGGAGCTCGCCGACGAGTCCGCGCGCGCCGACCGTACCGGCATGTTCAACTGTCCGCACACCGGCGTCGCCCTCGCGGCGCTGCGAAAGCTCGTCGAGCGCAAGACCATCAAGGCCAGCGACCGCGTCGTCGTGGTATCGACCGCGCACGGCCTCAAGTTCGCCGACCAGAAGACCGCGTACCATCTCGGCACGCTCCCCGGGATCAAATCGACCCATCAGAACCTCCCGGTCGAGCTCCCGGCCGATGCCAAGCACGTCGCGGACACGATCGCCCGCCACGTCGATCGCAGTCGGCTCTTGGAGGCGTGATGGACGCCAAGGAACCGCGGCACGGCTTCGGCACCGCGGCCGTGCACGCCGGCGAGCCGCGCAAGAAGGAAGGCAATGCGCTGACGACGCCAATCATGCAGACGGCGACCTACACCTTCGCCGACACCCAGGAGCTGCGCGACCACTTCGAGCACCGGATCGAGCGTGAAGAGTACGGGCGCTACGGCAACCCGACGCAGCGCATCGCCGAGCTGAAGCTCGCCGCGCTCGAGGGC
>CAZWAX010000398.1:0-5646 GCA_964631985.1 uncultured Polyangiaceae bacterium
GCGGTCGCCGCGTGCGGTGCCGCGATCGCGAAGGCCGGGAGCGCGTTTCTCGGCAAGGCGCGGAGCGGCCTCGACAAATGCGCTGCGGGGTTGGTGGGCTGCGCGCAGTCGAAACCGGGCGACGCGGGATGTCTCACCAAGGCCAAGGCCACGTGTGCGAAGCTGCCACCCACGCTCGCCAAGGGCCGGACGGCGCTGCTCGCGGCGCTCACGAAGAAATGCGGGGGGACGCTCGCGTTCGCGACCCTCGACCAGCCGAGCGGCATCAACCTCGGCGCGCTCGCATGCGAGTGCCAGCAGGTGGGCGTCGCGCCGGTCGCGAGCCTCGACGATTACGCGCTCTGCCTCACGCGCCAGCACGAGTGTCGGCTCGCGGCCACCCTGCCGTCGGTGGTGCCGAGCCTCGACGGGCTGCTCGCGAGTCAGAGCCTCGCCGTCGGCGACCTGCTGTGCGCGCCGCCGGCCGCGAGCGTCGCCATCGCCGGCTCGCACGCCCGCGCGCCGCGCGGCTTCTTCGGGAGCATCGGCAAGTTCGTCAAGAGCGTGTCGCCGGGAACGCTCAAGCCGTCGAGCTCGCCCTTCGCGACCCGTGGTACGGGACGGCGGGTGGGGCGGCCGTCGTTCGCCGGCTGCTTCGCGGCGCCCGGACGGTCGTGCGCGTTCCGCTTCCCCATCACCAAGCGGCCCGCCAGCTTGCAGAAGGCCCGCGGCGTGCCGCCGTCGCCACCGGCCCTGATCATCGGGGTGCAGCGCGCCGACGGCGAGCTCGCCGACCAACATTTCGAGATCGACCTCGGGGACACCAGCGTCGACCAAGAGGTGGAGGTCACGCTCACGTATGCCGACGACCTCGCGAGCTGCGACTTCGACCTCGCGCTCTCCGTCGCGGAGGAGGGGGAGGTGTCCACCTACACGACGGTGGAGCAGACGCCGCACGCCGTGCCGGACAACGATGCCTGCGGTGCGGCCCAGCCGATCACGACGCCGGCGTTCAGTCAGGTGCTCGACGTCACGGCCGCGACGGCCATCGTCGGCGAGCCGGCTCCGGTATGCAACCCGGGCGGCCTCTCCAATACGGTGTGGTACCAGTTCACGGCGCCGGCGAGCGGCCTCTTCACGGCCGACACGTTCGGAAGCGACTTCGACTCCGCGATCGCCGTCTGGACCGGCACGTGCGGGGCGCCCGTGCTCCGGACGTGTGCCAACGACAGCGGTGGGACCCTGCAGTCGAAGGTCGCCATGCCGGTCGTGCAGGGAACGACGTATCTGATCCAGGTCGGGGTGAACGGCGATCCCGCCGACAGCAGCACGCTCCATTTCGCTTTCCGGTTCGAGCAGGCAGGCGCGCCGCCGGTCAGCTCGAACCTCGAGTCGGTGCTGGTCGAGATCAACTCGAACGCCATCTGTGCCGGCACCAGCAGCGCCTTTCGGCTGAGCCTCGACTACGAGGATCCGGACGGTGACGTACTGCCGACCACGGCCAGCGCTGAGGTGAGCGCCCACTTCGAGCCCTCGGACGTCGTCAGCAACTTCACCGTGTTTCCGGTCGACCTGACCGGCGATGGCTTCAGCGGAACGGCGAGCTTCATCGTCTGCGCACGCTTCAGCGCCGATACGAGCGTGGAGACGACCGTGCGCCTCGCCGATCTCGCCGGCGCGGGCAACGCGGTGACGACGACGATCGCTCGGCCGCCGGGTGCAAACTAGCCGGCTTTCTTGACGGCCCACCGATCGACCGGCAGCATCGCGGCGCTGTCCGGAAGGAAGATTCATGCCCCCATTCTCGCGATCCCGCCTCGGTACGCTCGCTTTCGCCGCGCTGCTCATCCTCGTCACCGCCGAGGCGCCCGCGCAGAGCGCCCCCGGCAGTGCCGGCGCCAAGAAGGCGTCCAAGTGTCAGCAGGTCGTCAGCAAGGCCAACGGCAAGTTCCTCGCGGCCCGGCTGAAGCGGCTCGCGACGTGCAGCACCGGGGTGCTGGCGTGCGTGCAGACCGCGGCGGGCGAGGAGAAGTGCCTGATCAAGGCGTCGGCGAAGTGCCAGAAGCTCCTCGGTACGGCGGAGGCCCCGACCGACTTCGCGGATACGCTCGAAGCCGCGATCCGCAAGGCGTGTGATCCGCTACCCGTCGCCGACCTGTTGGACCCGAGCGGGCTCGGCTTCGCCAATGCGGCGGCCGCGTGCGGGGACCTCGGCGTCCCGGCCCTGACGAACGCGGCCGACGTCGCGCAGTGTCTGCGGCTCGCGCACACGCGCGCCTCCGAGCAGACGTTCGGCGTCGAGCTGCCGCGCGCGGCCGAGCTCGTGGCTCAGGGCGGCGTCGCCGGCGCGCAGGTGAGCGATCTGCCGCTCTTCGGCGGCTGCGGCGGATGCGCCACCGGCGCGCCGGCGGGCAAGGCCGTCACGGCCTGCTCGGCGGCGATCGCCAAGGCGAGCGCGGGCTTCGTCGCAAGCACGCGGACCGCCCTCGACAAGTGCAGCAGCGCGTTCGTGAAGTGCGCGCAGGAGAAGGCGGGAGACCCGGCCTGCCTCACCAAGGCCGCCGCCACGTGTCGGAAGCTTCCGGTCGGGCTCGCGAAGGCGCGGCTCAAGCTGCATGGGGCGCTGCAGAAGAAATGCGGCGCGCTCGGGTTCGACGTGCTCGAAAACCCGAGCGGCCTCGGTCTCGGGGCGCTCACGTGCGCCTGCCAGCAGGTGGGCGTCGAGCCGGTGCTCGGGCTCGACGACTACGCGGCGTGCCTCGCGCGCCAGCACGAATGCGAGCTGGCGGCCCTGCTGCCGACGGTCGTGCCTGGTCTCGACGGGCTGCTCGCGGCACAAGGGATCGCCCTCGGCGAGCTGCTGTGCGAGCCCGCGACGGCCGTCGCCCCGGCGCCGCCGCTGGCGTCCGCGCGCTCGGGCGCGCGCATCTTCAAACCGCCGTTCGGCGGCATCAACAAGTTCATGAAGAACGTCTTTCCGGCCTCGCTCCGGTCGAGCCGCTCGCCGCTCTCGACGCGCGGCACGGCCCCCCGGGTCGGCGCGCCGACCTCGGGGAAATGCGCGCCGGGGCCGGGAAAGAGCTGCAGCTTCCGTCTGCCGATCTCGAAACGGCCGGCGAATCTCCAGCGCGCGGGTGGCCGCGCCGGCGAGCCGCCGGCGTTGATCGTCAGCGTCCGCCGTCCGGACGGGGAATTCGTCGACGACTATTTCGAGGTGCGGCTCGGGGACACCAGCAACGACAGCGAGGTCGAGATCCAGGTCGAGTACGCCGACGATCTCGCGAGCTGCCAGTTCGAGCTCGCGCTGTCGGTCGCGGAGGAGGGAGAGGTCGCGTCGTACACGGCGATCGAGCAGCAACCGCACCTCCCGCCCGTCAACGATGCGTGCGGGTCGGCGCGGCCGATCGAGAGCAACTCCTTCTTCGAGGTGCTCGACGCGACCGCGGCGACGTCCGGCGAGGATCCGGGGCCCTCGTGCAACGCGGGCGGATTCTCCCGTGGCGTCTGGTACAGCTTCACGCCGACGACGAACGGCGTCCTGCTGATCAGCACGGTCGGTAGCTCGTATGACACCATGATCGCGGTCTACGACGGTTGCGACGGCCCCGAGCTCGCCTGCGGCAACGACCCGGCGTCTCCGCAGGACACGCTGCAGCAGTCGGTGCTCGCGGGGGTCACGTACTGGATCCAGGTCGGCAACAGTGGGGACCCCACGCCGCCGACCGCGACGTTGCAGCTGAGCACCGCGTTCGTGCCGCTCGCGATCGGGTCGCCGGCGACGATCTCGAAGCTCGTGCTCGGAACGCCCGTGGTGGATTCGCCCTTCTGCTTCAACGGCGTGGCCGGGACCGCCTTCCCGTTGAGCTTCGACTATAGCGACCCGACCGGCATCGTGACGCCGGGCATGGCCGCGCCCCTGGTGATGACCCACTACGAGCCGTCGCAACGCGAGGAGTTCGCCATCCCGGCGAGCCCGCCCGTGATCACCGGCAACGGCTTCACCGGCGACGTCAGCTACGTCGTCTGCGGCTACTTCGGCACCGACACGATCATCTCGTTCAAGGTGAAATTGGCGACGTTCGGCGGCCTGAGCAATGAGTTAGTCGGCGCACTCCCGAAGCCGCCCGGCGCCGACTGAGAACGGCTACGCTCCGCCGCCACGCGCGGCCGCGATGCCGGCGCGGCGGCCGAAGAACGTGGCGTCGGCGATCGACAAGCCGCTGCTGTAGCCCTGGGCGGCGAGGCCCGAGGTCGTCCGGCCCGCGGCATAGAGGCCGGGAACGACCGTCCCGTCGGGAGTGATCACCTGGCCGTCGGTGTTGGTGTGGAGGCCACCGAGCGTGAACACGGTGTAGAGCGCGGCCTCGGTACGATAGTCGAGGGCGGCGAACGGGGGCTTCACCAGCGGCACGAGATGGTCCGCCGCTTTGTGGAAGAGCGGATCCTCGCCGCGGGCGGCGTGCTCGTTGTAGTAGGCGATCGTGTGCTGCAGGCTGCCGGTCGGGCAGCCGAGCGCGCGCTCGAGGTCGGCGATCGTGTTTTCGACGGCGGCGAGGTCGGTCGGCGGAAACGGCCGCTCGAAGATGGCGTCGTCGAGGATCAGGAAGACCTCGCCGTTCTCGCCGAGGAGCGCGCGCTCGCCGACGACGGTCTGGTAGAGATCCTCGGCGACGAAGCGTTGGCCACGGCGGTTCACGAAGACGCCGCGCAGGAGCCCCTTGGGGACCGTGAACGGCAGCACCACGCAGCCGACGTCCATCCGGATCGCGGCGCCGCCGGCACCCATGCCCATGCGGATGCCGCGGCCGTCGTCGCCGTCGCTCGCCGCGCGGAAGCGGCACTTCCGGAGCAGCGGCGCGTAGCGCTCGACCATCGCCTTGTTGTTGATGAAGCCGCCGGCCGTGAGGATCACGCCGCGCCGGGCCCCGAGGTGGCGGAGCGCGCCGTCGATCTTGGCGACCACGCCGACCACGCGGCGGTCGTCGGCGACGACCAGCGTCTCGACGAGGACATCGGTACGCACCCGCACCGGCGTCGCCTCGACGGCGGCGACCAGCGCCCGCATCAAGCGGCTGCCGGCCTCGATGCCGTCCTGCTGCACCGTGTGGCCGCGCGGCGCCGGGCGCGCGAGGTCGCGGTACGGCCAGGCGAGCTCGCTCCCCGAATAGCTGAGACAGTCGTCGGTCGGCGTGTACGAGCCCTCGCCGTAGTACGAGGCCTTGAACGGCACGCCGTGCGCGACGAGCCAGTCGAAGTGCGCGACGCTCTCGTCGCAGTAGAGGCGGATCTTGGCCTCGTCGGCCCCGGGGCCGCAGGACGCGAGGAGGTAGGTGCACATCTCCTCCGGCGAATCCGGGAACCCGCAGGCCGTTTGGATCGCGGTGCCGCCGCCGAGGTAGATCTGGCCGGTCGACAGGGCCGTCGTCCCGCCGCCGCCGCTCATGCGCTCGAGCAAGAGCACGTCGGCTCCGGCGGCCTGCGCTTCGAGCGCGGCGCAGGCGCCGGCGCCGCCGAAGCCGACGACGATCACGTCGGCCTCGTCGTCCCAGGCCGGGACGTCGCGCCGCGCCCGGACGGCGGTCGCGGTGCCGAAATCGCGGCGTGGACGCCGGTCGCTAGCCGACATGCAGCTCCCGGAGCAGCGCATCGGTGTCGGCGCCGAGCGGG
>CAZWAX010000399.1:0-5617 GCA_964631985.1 uncultured Polyangiaceae bacterium
GACGCCGCGCGCGCCACAGATTCAGCCGGGCGCGCCCGGTCGGGACCCAGGCGCCGAACGGCCTCACGTCCTCGGCTCGCTCCGGGCCGGTGCGTGCGCCGTCTCCGGATCCGTCGCGAGCTTCCGGAGCTCCCCGGCGGCCGCGCCGAGCTGCAGCCCCGGGTTGGACGCGAAGAGCGCGGGTGAGAGCACGTGGATACGGGCCCGCTTGGTGCCCTTCTGCCAGATGCCCCGCTCCGCGAAACGCTCGGCGAAGCGCTCGCGCACCTGGGCCGGCGCCCCGTGCGATACCAGCAGCACCAGCTCCGGCTTCAAACCCGCCAGCACCTCGTCGCTCACCTCGACGAAGCCGGGATGCCGTTCGGGGCCCCCGACCTCGCTCGCGAGGTTCCGGAGCCCGACCCGCGCCGCGAGATCGCCGACCCAGGTCTTCGCCGTCATCAACGTGAACGACTCGGGTGTACCGAAGACGAGGAGCGTACGGCGTGCCGGCGCCGTCCCCGTCAGCGCCTGGCGAGCCGCGTCCACGTCGCGGCTCATGCCGGCATCCACACCGACCCGCTTCGCGACCTCGAGGAGGCCCGCGAGCGTGCCGTCGACGCTCATCGAGTCGATCAAGAGCACGTCGAGCCCGCTCTCCTCGAAGCGCGGGGCGAAGCGCCCGTGCAAGGCACGATCGCCGACGACGAGGGTCGGCTGCGCCGCCGCGAGCCGCTCGAAGCTGGGATCGTGCGGGCTGCCGAGGTCGGCGACGTCATCCGCCGGAGCCAGCGTCATCTGCCGGCGCACGGTCGCGACGACCCTCACGCGCGTCTGGTCCTGGGCGCGAAGCGCGTCCTCGACGAACGGCAACAGGGTCGCGACCTTCACCGGGCCCTGTCCCGCCGCGCCGTCCCGTGCGAGCTCGTCCGCCCGCGCGACGCCCACGACCAACGCCACCGCGACCAACGCCGTCGCGGCCCAGCGATGCTTTCCGACCGACTTCCTCATGGGGATGGTTCCTTTCTTGCCGTCGCCTCGTGCAACACGAAGCGCACCGGCACCTCCATGACCACGGCGACCGCCGTGCCCTGACGATCGCGCGCGGGCCGAAAGCGCCACCGCTGCACCGCCGCGACGGCGGCGCGCTCGAGTTCCGGCACCGACCGCACGACCTTCACCTCGTGCGCGACCCGTCCGTGGCGATCCACGATCACCTCGAGCACGACCTCGCCCTCGATCCCTGCGAGGCGCGCGCGCCGCGGATACTCGGGGACGATGCGCGTCACCACGACGAGCGCGATCGCGACCTCGCCGAGACCCAGCACGCCCGCACCGCTGCCGCGGCCGCCCTGGATGTTTCCCCGGACGCCATCGGCCGTGCCGCCGGGCGTATCGCCCGACGCCGCCGGGCTCTCGCTCGCGACGCCCACCGGGATCTCCGCGGAGGCGACGGCTGTGGCCGGCGCGGGCGGCGCCGGCTCATCGACGCGCCGGGCCGCGGGGGCCGAGACCGGCGGTACCGGCTTCGGCTTTGCGACCTTCTTCTCCGGACGCACCGGCTGCGCGACCGCTCGCGGCGGTGTCACCGGCAACGGCGGCGCCACGACCGGCGCCACCTTCGCCGTCCCCTCCGCCGTGCCGCGCGGGGGCGCCGCCGCCGGGGCCGGGTCGACGTAGATCAGCTTCACCCGCGACACGACGAGCGGCGCTTGCTGGGCCGCACGCGAGAACGACAGGACCACCAGCGCGAACAACAACGCGTGGATCCCGACCGAGACCCCGAACGAGACCCCGACCGTCCGCACGCGCTCGCCGCGCCACCCGTCCATCGTCGCCGCGCTCACACCGGGCTCATTGGAATTTGTAGGTGACGCCGCCGAGGAAGGCCTGGCGCGCCGCGAAGAGCTGGCGCTGTGCCACGATCGCCGCCGCGTCGACCTCCTCGTCGAAGACGTTCAGCCCCTGCACGAAGAGGCCGAAGCCCGCCGCCCACTTCGGCACGTGCAGCCCGGCCGCCTCGAGCCCCGGCCCGAGGTCCTGATCCCACTTGAAGTTCCAGAGCCACGCGGGATCGACCTCCTGATCGGGCGAGTTGATCAGGTCCGCGAAGATGCCGGTCTCGTAGGTGCCCCAGATCTTGAACTGCGCGCCCCCCGGCTCGTAGCGGTACAGCACCGACGGGATCACGCGGTGCTCGGGGCGGAACGGCAGGCGCTTGCCGTCCTCGCCGGGAATGCCGCTCTGATTCTCGCTGTCGAGGTAGCCGTAGCCGACGCTCACCTCGAGGCGATGGTCGATGGTGGCGGCGGGCGCGAACGCGGCGAGCGGTGCCACCTCGACGCCGAGCTCGACGCCTCGCGTGCGCGCCTTGGCGACGTTGTCGAAGGTGAAGATCGGTCCCTGCAGCTCCGGGAACGGGTTCACGAAGCCGTCCTCGCAGATGCCGGGGCCCGGGCACGCGATGGTGTTGGCGATCAGGTCTTTGAACTGGTGGTGGAAGACGCTGACGTTGCCGCGCACGATGTCGCGCCAGTTGGCGTCGAGGTTCAGGTTGAACGCGGTGTCGCGCTCGGCGTCGAGGTCGGGGTGGCCGACGATCGCATAGCCCGTCACGCGGTCGCCCACGATCGCGACGTTGTTGATGTCGACGTCGTAGAGCTGCAGCAGATCCGGCGCGCGGAAGCCGCGGCCGACCGTGAAGCTGGCGCTCGCCCAGTCGAAGGGCCGGTACGTGAGGGTCGCGCGCGGGTTCACGGCGAGGCCAAACTCGCTGTGCTTGTCGAAGCTCGAGCCGACGACCAGCGTCAGCACGTCCCAGATCGCGATCTCGTCCTGCAGGAACGGGCTCAACTGATGCGTCGTCACGTCGACGTCGGGAGCGGTGAAGCTCGCGCCGTCACCCCCGATGGTGCGAGACGGCGACTCGAGGTTCTCGTTCCGCCCGCGCATGCCGAGCACGACGACGTGATTGGTCGGCCCCAGGTCGCCCGCCGCCCACGTGGTGCGGCCCTCACCGAGCCAGCTCACGTAGTCGATGTCCTCGACGAAGCCTTCGAGGTCGTTCGTGCGGTCGAAGCCGTAGCGGCTGCCGGCGAGGTCGATCGTCCAACGCGGCGCCACGTTCCAGGTCCAGGCGAGGCCGGTCGCGAGATCCTCGTTGTCGGAGAGCGGGTTGTCCTCCCGGACGTAGTTGGCCTCGAGGCGGAGGCTCTGCCACGCGGTCGGGTAGTCGAGCCGGAGGAACGCGGCGTCGCGCTTCTGCAGCTCGTCGCTGTCCTCGAACTGGGCGCTGATCGGCCCGAGCAGCTCGGCGATCTTCACCTGGTCGTGCTGGCCGCTGATGAAGAGCTTGACCGGCCCGACGTCGGCGCCGATCGCGCCATTGTAGAGCTGGCGCGCGAAGGAGCCGCCGGCTGCCGTCCCCGCGAGGTAGAGCGGGTCGCCCCCCGAGCGCGTGCGGATGTTGATGACCCCCGCCATCGCGTCGCTGCCGTAGAGGCTCGACGCCGGACCGCGGATGATCTCGATCTGCTCGATGTCGATCGCCGGGATGTCGCGGAGGTCGACGACGCCGTCGACGCCGCCGAGGAAGCGCTGGCCGTCGAGCAGGATGAGCACCTTGTTGGGATCGGCGCCCTGCATACGGATGGTGCTGGCACCGAGCCCGAACTGCTCGTTCTGGTGCACGTAGATGTCGGGGATGAGGCTCAGGACGGCGTCGATGCCCCCGGCTTGCACGGCCTCGATCTCCTCGCGCGTGATGACCTGGGTCGGGACCGGGGCCTCGTCGGCCGCGTGCGGCGTCTTGGTGCCGGTCACGACCGTCTCGGTCATGCGAAGTCGCGATGGCGGTGGTCCGTCGGCGGCCCGTGCTGCCCGCGCCGGGGAAAGCAACGCGAGCAGCACGGCCCCCAACACCGTCCGGTGCCATCCACGAGCATGGCGCTCGTGTGCGTGCGAGGTCACCGTACGGACGCGAGACGAAGGAGAGCTCACGGCGCTCCTGCGCAGGTGAGCTCGTCGGGCAAGGCGCCGCGGCTCACGAGCGAGGCGCTGCCGGCGGCGCCGAGCTCGCCGTAGGCTCGCGTCACCGGACAGGCCGCCGCGCGGAAGAGACACCCTGCGAGGTCGATGAGCGTCGTCGTCGGCACCTCGTCGGCGTTGCACGCGGCGACCTGCGCCTGCAGCGCGAGCGCCAGGACCAGCTCGGCGGGCGGGCGGCCGACGCAGGCGGTCGGGAAATCGTCGACGAAGCTCGTCCGCGCCGCGGCCAGCGCGTTGGCCGCCGCGCTGCACTGACCGTCCGCGTCGGTCCGGCACGCGGTCGCGTCGCCGTCGGCGAGCACGCATCCCGTTTCGGCATGCAGGCACGCCGCCGTGGCATCGCCCGCCTCGGCTCGGGCCCGCGCCGCGGCCGCCAGCAGCGCGTCCTGGCAGGCGATGAGCTGCGCCGCCGCGTCGACCGTGATCGTCTGGCAGGTGCCGGAGCAGGTCGGACCCGGCGGGTCGCATTGCTCGCCCGTGTCGACCACGCCGTCGCCGCAGGTGGCGGCGCGGCAGTCGGTACGACACGCGTCCGCCGCCGTGTCCGAGTTCGCCGCGCCGTCGTCGCAGATCTCGCTGCCGTCGATCACGTCGTCGCCGCAGCGCGCCCGCCGGCAGTCGGTGCGACAGGCATCGGCCGCCGTGTCCGAATTGGCGCTGCCCTCGTCGCACTCCTCCCCGCTGTCCTGCGTCCCGTTGCCGCACGACGCCGGCGGCGGCTCCTCCTGGCAACGGGCGTCGCAGCCGTCGCCGGGCGTGGTGTTGCCGTCGTCGCATTCCTCGCCCGGATCGGGCTCGCCGTTGCCGCACGTCGGCTCGCCGCCGCTGCCGTTGATCGTGACGAACGGCAGCTTCGCCCCGCCGACACCGGGTGGTCCGGCGCTGTTCGCGCCGAGGTCGTCGATCGAGGTACCGCTGTTGGCGTCGTCGGTCGCGAAGACGATACCGAGGTGCGTCGCCCCCGCCTGGACCAGCGCCTTCACCTGCGCCGTCAGGTCGACGTCGAACGCGACCGGGCCGGTGCCCGCGAGCGTCGCGTCGGTGATGGCGCCTTGTGCGCCCGTCGTGACGACAGCCGCCGGCGTGCCATCGCCCGCCGAGAAATCCGCGAGCGCGACGGTCCCGTCACCGCTGTAGACGTAAATCTGGATCCGCTCGGAGGCGGTGCCGTCGAAATCAGTCCCCGGACCGAAGGTCGAGAGCACGTCGTCGACGTTGAACGTGAGCACGGCGCTGGTGATGACGTCGGCGGTGAGGCCGCCTAGGAGCGCCGCGAGCGGGAACTCCGCGATGCCGCGCTCCTCCGTCGCGCCGGGCTTGACCCCGACGCCGAGCTGGTTGCCGGCGATGTCCGGCGTACCGTCCAGCGGGGCGATGCCGGGAAAGCCGTCGACGATCCCGTCGTAGACCGCACCGCCCTCGCCGCTCACGACGGCACCGACATAGATGGCGATACGTGCCTCGCCACAGGTCTCGTCGGTGAACGTCACGCCGCGCCCCGAGAGGATCGCGGGTGCGCGCGGCGCGCTCGCGGCGAGCGCCTCGGCGGCGGCACACTCGACGCGCGCGCCGAGACAGTTCGCAACGCCCG
>CAZWAX010000400.1:0-5579 GCA_964631985.1 uncultured Polyangiaceae bacterium
CGCGAGGGAGCGAGCGCGGAGGCGTAGCGGAGCTACGCCGCACAAGCGAGTCGACCGAGCAACGACGCAGATCGGCCTTTTTCAGCAACCTGCTACTCGACGGTGAGTTGGGCGTCGTCGTCCGTGTCGGTCGTGCTGATCCCGGCGGTCGGATGCGTCGCCGAGATCGTCGCCGCGCCGATCGCGACCGCGTCGATGCGGCTCCGGTCGCCCGCATCGTTCGGCGCCGTCGCGACCGTGGGATCGCTCGAGGCGTAGGTCAGATCCTGCGTGAGGTTCTGGGTGATACCGCCGCCGAAGTGTCCCGTCGCGGTGTAGCGCTGCGACCCGCCGGGCGAGCGCGTCGCGACGATCGGGCTCAGCGTGATGCGCTCGAGCGCGCCGATCACCGTCAGACTGACGTCGTCGGCGGTCGTCGTGGTGCTGACGCCCGTGACGGGGTCCGTCGCTGCAATCGTCACCTGGCCGGGAGCGATCGTCTCGATTCGGCTCTTGTTGCCGGTCGTGTTGGGTGCCGTCGCGACTGCCGGGTTGCTGCTCGCGTAGTCCACGCGTTGCGTCAGGTTCTTGGTGGTGCCGCCGCCGAAGTGCCCGATCGCGGTGTAGGTGATCGACTGATTGGCGGCGCGGGTCGCCTGGACCGGCGAGAGCGTGATCCGCTCGAGGGCGCCGAGCACGGTGATCGTGGCGTCATCGCCGGAGTCGGTGGTGCTGACCGACAGCTGCGTGTTGGGATCGATATAGGTCGCCGAGATCGTTGCCGTGCCGGGCGCCACCATGTCGACGCGGCTCTTGTTGCCGGCCGTGTTGGGTGCCGCCACGACGCCCGGGTCGGACGAGACGTACACCACTTGCTGCGTCAGGTTCAGAGTGCCGCCACCTTCGTAGTGGCCGGTCGCGGTGAAGTTCTGGAGCTCGCCGACGGCGCGCGTCGCGCTGGTCGGCGAGAGCGAGATGCTGAGGAGATTGGTGACGGCCGCCGACACCGTGAGCGTCGCGTCGTTCTCGTCGTCCGTCGTGCTGAGCCCGCTCGGATGCACCGCAGAGATCGTCGCGGTGCCCGGGGCGATCGTATCCACGCGCCCTTTGTTGCCGGGCGTGTTCGGCGCAAGGGCGACGGCAGGATCGCTCGAAAAGTACTCGACCTCCTGCGTGATGTTCTGCGTGACTCCGCCGGCGTAGTGTCCGGTCGCCACGTAGCTCTGCGATTGCCCCGCCGGACGCGTCTTGGTGGCCGGGCTCAAGGTGATCTGCTCGAGCGCCCCGAGCACGGTCACGACGGCGTTCCCACCAGCATCGGCGCTGCTGACGCCGGTCACGGTGTCGGTCGCCGCGATCGTCGCCGTCCCCTGGGCCACGGCCGTGATCAGACTCTTGTTGCCGTCGGTGTTGGTCGCGGCCGCAACGCCCGGCGCCGTCGACTCGTACGTCAGCTGCTGCGTGATGTTGCGCGTGACCCCGCCTTCGAACGTCCCGATCGCCACCAGGCTCCTCGCTTCCCCGACGTCGAGGGCGACGGTGGCTGGCGTCACCGCAATGCTGAGCAAGGCGCCCGGCACGTTGAAGGCCGCGTCGTCGCCCGACGTCGTCGAGCTGACGCCGCTCACCGGGTCGGTCGCCGAGATGGTGGCGATGCCGGGGCTGACGGCGGAGATCCGGCTGCGGTCACCCGTGGCGTTGGCCGCGAGCGCGACGTTGGGATTGTTCGAGGTCCAGATCACCTTCTGGGTGTAGTTCTCGGTGCCCCCGCCGACGAGCTCGGCCGTCGCCGTGAAGGTCGCGCTGCCGCCCGGATTCACGTAGCGCGTCTCCGGACTGATGCGGATCGCGACGACGTTCCCCGACGGTGCGGGCGTCGCCGTGGCCGTCGGGACGGGCGTCGCGGCAGCCGGGTCCTTGAACGACGGCAGACAGATCTCGTCGGGCTTGGTCACGGAGAGCGCTTCGGGACCGAATGCCGGATGGGTCGAGACGGCGGTCGCGACGAACTTCGGTTGCTTCGGCTTCGTGCTCGCGACGCGCACCTGGTAGCACACCAGGTAACGCCCTTCGGTTGGGGCCGCGGGATCGACGCCGTTGAGATCGGCGGGCGCGCAGAACCGCGTCGGCTTCGTCACGCGGAGCACGCGTGGGCCGAACTGATCCTCGATCGCCACCTGCAGCGTCGTGAAGGTCGGATACACTGGACCGCCCCTCGGGCCACGCGCGACCTTGGCGTCATAGCACTTCAAGTTGTCGGCGCTCGACGTCCCGAGCGGCGCGACCCCGCCCGTCCCGATCGCCTTCGCAGTCGGCGCGAGCAGGCGATCCTCGGTCTCGACCTGGAGCTTCAGCTCGCCGAAGCGGTTGACGACGTGATGGATGCTGTCGCCATGGCGGGGCTGTCGCGGCGCCGTCTTGGTCACGCGCAGGTCGTAGGCCTCCAGATGCGCCACCGGATCGATGACGAGCTCGCCCTCGAGGCTGGCCGGCGCACAGAGACCTATCGACTTCCGCAGATCGATCTTGTGTTGGTCCTCCGGCCGCGCGGTGCTGAAGACGTCGACGACGACGTCGCCTTCGCGGGCGACGAACCCAGGAAGCTCCCCGCCCCGCGAGGCGAGCGACCGGGACTTGTAGCAAACGAACGGATCACCGGCGGGCTGCGCCCACGCGGAGGTGGCCCCGAGCGCGAGCGCACAGGCCATGAGGAGGCTGAGGTACGTCTTGTTCATGATCGAAATACTCCTGGAACGACGGCGGGTGGGATCACACCGCAATGCTCGGCGACACCACGGCTCGGCACGCATCGCCAGCGCCACCATGAACGTCTCCCACTACGGAGGCAACCTCAGGGTCCGACCGTCATCGTCGCCCCGTTGCTGACGATGCCCGTCACCGGATCGGTGGCATGGATGGTCGTGACGCCGACACCGACCGCGAGGACTCGGCTCTTCTTGCCGGCCTCGTTGGTCGGCTGCGCCACGGCGGTATCGCTCGACGCGTAGTCGACGTCCTGCGTGATGTTCTTCTCGGTCCCGCCGACGAAGTGTCCCTTGGCGGTGAAGAACCGCTCCTCGCCAACGTCGTTGGTCGGGTTCGTCGGGGTGAGCTCGATGCTCTCGAGCGGCCCGAGGACGGTGACCGAGGCGTTCTGCCCCGAGTCGTTCGAGTCGATGCCGGTCAGCGGATCGCGCGCCCGCAGCACGATCGTGCCGGGCCCGTTGCCCGTGACCTTGCCGCGCTCGTTCGCGGCATTGCTGACCGAGGCGATCGCCGGATCGCTCGAGGTCCACTCGACACGCTGAGTGTAGTTCCGGGTCCCGCCGTTCGCGTAGGTCGCCGTGCAGGTCCAGAACATGAACGTGCCTTGATTGATGGTGCGGCTGTCCGGGTCGACGTTCAGCGCGATCGGGTCGCCGACCGGCGTCACGCTGGGCGAGGGGCTCGGCGTCACAGTCACCGTCGGGGTCGCCGTGCGCGTGGGCGTGGGCGAGGTCGTCACGGTGGGCGTCGGCGACTTGGTGGGCGTCGGCGTGATCGTCCTGGTCGGGGTCGGCGTCCTGGTCACGGTCGGGGTGGCCGTCTTCGTCGGCGTCGGCGTCACGGTCTTCGTCGGCGTGCCCGTCTTGGTGGCCGTCGGCGTGGCCGTCTTGGTCCCGGTCGGCGTCGTGGTGACGGTCGGGGTCGGCGTCCGGGTCACCGTCGGGGTGGCGGTGCGGGTCGGCGTCGGGGTCCGCGTCACGGTCGGCGTCGGGCTCGTGGTGGGCGTCGGGGTCGCGCTCTTCGTCGGTGTCGCGGTCCGGGTCACCGTCGGCGTGGCCGTCCGGGTCACCGTGCCGGTCGTCGTGACGGTCGGCGTCGGCGACCTGGTGACGGTCGGCGTCGTCGTCCTGGTCGGGGTCGGCGTCACCGTCCGCGTCGGGCTGGCCGTGACGGTCGGCGGCGGCGTCACCGTCCGCGTCGGCGTGCTCGAAAGCGTCGGCGTCGGGCTCACCGTCAGGGTCGGCGACACGGTCCTGGTCGGGCTGCCGGTGAAGGTTGCGCTCGGCGTCGCGGGCGGCGTCACCGTCGGCGGGAACGTCCGCGTCGCCGTCGGCGTCGCGGTGGCGGCGGTCGAGGTCGCGGTCGGCGTGCCGGTGGTCGTAACCGTCGGCGTCGGGGTCGGGGTCTTCGCCGTCGAGGTCGGGGTCAGAGTCGACGTCGCGGTCCGCGTCGGGGTCGGCGTCGGGCTCAGCGTGGGCGTCGTCGTCACGGTCGGCGTCGCGGTCGCCGTGCGCGTCGAGGTTGGGCTGAGCGTCGGGGTCGCGATCGTCGTCACGGTCGCCGTCGGGCTCGTGGTGCGGGTCGGGGTCGTCGTGATCGTCGGGGTCGGTGACACGGTGCGCGTCGCCGTCGGCGTGACCGTGCGCGTGGGGGAGAGGGTCGGTGTCGCGCTCGCGGTCAGCGTAGGCGAGGCCGTGAAGGTCGGGGTCCGGCTGGGCGTCGGGGTGCGCGTCCGACTCGGCGTGGGCGTCCGCAACCGCGGCGTCGCGGTCGCGGCGGGATCGCTGGTCACCACGGTCGGCACGCACACTTCCTCGATCGCCCGCAACGTCAGGACGTCCGAGCCGAAGCGACTACTGGTGGAGAGGATACGCTTTGCGAAACGGGTCTGGGTGAAGCCCGGCAGCTTCGTGAGCTTGGCCTGATAGCAGACGAGCTGGCCGCGCCGTTCGGCCGCCTCGGGATCGAGCCCCGCCACGTCGGCGGGCGTGCAGAGCCGGGTCGGCTTCACGAGCGTCAACGTGCGCGATCCAAAGGCGTCCGCGACGGCGACCTGCACCGGCGCGAACCGCGGGAACGGCGTCTGTCCGCGCGGCGCACGCGCGACCTTCGCCGCGTAGCAGTTGAAGTCGTCGACCGCGGTGGGCGGTAGCGCGGGCGCACCGTTCGGGCCGTCGACGCCCGACGCGGGCCGCAGCAAACGCTCCGCAGCCTTGAGGTCCAGCTTCAACGTGCCGAGCTCGTTTCGGATCTCGACCACGCCCGGCAGGATCTTCGGCTGCGCCGGCACCGTACGCGTGCGCCGGGTCCGAAAGGCCTCGAGCCGCGTCGCGGGCTCGCTCGGCGCGTCGCCGTCGACCTCGGCCGGATTGCAGACGGCGAGCGGCTTGCTGACGTCCAGTCGCGCCGCCATCGTGAAACGGTCGCCGATGAGCGTCCCCGGCCGCGGAAAGAACACCGGCAAGAACGGTGCGCGCACCGCGGCGCCCTTGTAACACACGTAGGCGTCACCGGCGGGTGCCGGTTGGCCCATCAACGTCAAGAGTCCGAGCAGCGCGCCGAGCGATGCGACGGCTGCGAGAACCGACTTCATCCGATGCCGGTTCCGTTCTGGAGCCCATCGCTCCGGACGTCCTCGGCCGTCTCACGCGCGCGCGCACCCGCGAGCGCCCGTCTTCCACCATCCAGGAAGGCGTTCCGGATCTTGTAGGCCGTCGTATGGCTCACCTGGTAGTGCGCGCAGACCTCGGCGAACGAGTGCTCGCGCTTGATGAGGTCCAGGGCGAGCGCAAAACGCTCCTCGGGCGTCAATTTTTCGCGTTTCCTCATGATGG
>CAZWAX010000401.1:0-5577 GCA_964631985.1 uncultured Polyangiaceae bacterium
GTACCGGCCTCGAGCCCGTGTTCAAATTTCTGCGCTTCTCGGTGATCGCCAACAGTGTTTCACTTCGGCACACGGCCGCTCCCCTTGCGTCTTCCGGCGCGCGTAGCGGGCCTGCGCCCACGGCAAGCGCATGAGGCGATGCATGCGCTGCGACTGCGGCTGCCGCGGCCAGCGCTTGGGTCGGCGAAACTCGCACCCGAGGCCGAGCAGCGCGCGCTGCTCGCGGGCCCGCAGCGCTTCCAGATTCGCTTCCGTCAAATAGCCATTGTCGGCCAGCACTGTACTCGGCCGCGCCGTCGTGTTCGTTGCGATCGCGTCCAGCATCGGCAGCAGCTGTGCCCCGTGTCGCGCACCGCCGTCGTCAGCCCCGTGGCGACGATCAGGCCATCGGCGCTCACCGCGGCCTGCGCATTGTACGCGTACACCAGCGCCCCATCGCTCACCTGCATCATCTGCGCCTCGGGATCGGCGAAGCTCTTCTGATGGCGATCCTCGATCTTGGCGCCGCGCTCGTGCTCGAGCTGCTCGCGCAGCGCCCGGATCTTTGCCAGCCGTGCCGTCCGGCTCTGCAGCTCCGCCGGTAGCCCGCCGCCGCCGGCCTCGTCACCGCCATGCTCGTCGTCTTCGCGCGCGTTGACGTCGTCCATCCGCCGCAGGATCTCCTGCACCTCCGCCTCCAAGCGCGCCTCTTCCTTCCGCATCCGCCCGTAGCTCATCGCCTTGTGCCGCGACGTGTTCGCCCGCAGCTTCGTCCCGTCCACCGTCACGATCCCGAGCTGCGCCATCCCCGCCCGCCGCGCCAGATCCACCGTCGCGCGCAGCACCCACACAAAATCTTCGCGGTGCCGCGCCCGAAAAGCGATTGATCGTGCGGAAGTCGGGAGGCACCCCATCGCCGGCCAAGTAGCGGAAGCCGAGATCGCGCCGCAGGCGCCGCCCGATCTCCCGCCCGCTGTAGACCCCCTGCGTTGCGGCATAGAGCCACAGCTTCAGCAGCAACGCGGGGGCATACGCGTGCTCGCCGTCGACCGAGTACCGCGCCACGAAGCGCGTCAGGTCCAGACTCTCGACCACGTCGTTGATGAAAAACGCCGGATCCGACGGCTCCATCGCGTCGCTCACGAACGCGGGCAGCAGCACCCCTTGCCCTTGCTCGTACCGCTTGAAGCGTTCCTCACCACCCATACTCTCCACTACGACGAGGAGAGTCTTGGGTCACGCTCCTAGCTGTCGAGCGTAGCGTCAAGGCGGGATGTGCATCCGCCGCGCCAAGGCGTTCGTCGCCGTCGTGAGGAGAACGCGGAGGTCCGACGAAAAATTCGCTTCTATTCCAACAAGAAACCTTCCTTTTTCATGTTGTCGACAACAGCCTTCGCAATCCTTGCGGTCGTCGTATAGCTGGGATTCACACTGTCAGTAACGCCCGACCACAACAGCTTGCTCTGCGCTACGGAATATACATTGGTTTCTACAAGGAAGTGTTTATCGCTAGTGTAAAAACCAGAGGTCCGATATATCGGGGCTGCGTAGTTATAGTAGCCCCAATACCCGACGCCCATACCGCCATAGGCACCGTACGTCTGAGTGTCTGGAACATATCGGGGTTCTTCCTTGACATCCTTCAGGCGCATGATCACGACCAGGTCAATGCGGTCTGATTTGATTTTCTGATCAAATGCCGCTTTGTCGTTCTCAGTGTTGGCGCCACCTGCAACAATCGTATGAGACGCGATCCCCTTGCCATTGGACATGGCCACGAGATGATCTTCCATCATTTTGCGGTAGGGTTCGTCCTTAATCAGAGAGATAAAAAGAATCTTTTTTATCTGACTGGATGAAATAGTAGTCGCAGGATCCTTCCAGGACGTCACCATTTTGGTGGTAGAGCTGGCGGGAGAGGCAGGCAACGAGCAGGACGTTGAAAAGCAAACGGCAACTAGTGCAAACATTGTCGCGGTGTTCACAATGGCGAGCCGAGAGATACGTGCCATGAAGCCATTCCTCCTTTGGAGTGGGGCCGGCGATAGCTCCAGCGTGCCAGGGAGTGTCGCCCGGATGAAGCTCTACTGTCAAAGCTGGTCGGGTGGGGCGATCGGCGTGATCAGAGGCATCGGGCGAACATCGCTCGCCCGATCGGCGACGTAAGGTCGATGTCTCGCCAGCCGGCGGGAGAGCTCTCGAGCCACTTCGAAGAGCGCCATGTACCGCCCCGAGCCCGTCGGACACTGCATGCCTCCGAGAATCCCCGTATTCGATTCACCGGGCAGGTACTGGACTTTGTATTCATCACTGCCGACGTGAAACACGAATGTGAGATTGTCGGGATGCTGAACAGGAAGAATCCGTCGTGCAACTGCTTCGATATGATCGAATGCCAAGGCGACCAGTGAGGGATCGGACAGATGCAGACTGCGGGACTATCCCGCACCCGGACAGTGCCCTTTCCCTCATTCTCGCGCCGCGCTGGGTTTCGCCGTCCGGTAGTGGGCTCCCGACCAGTCTCGCTTCTGGTCGGCCGTCGCTGGCCCGTGGGGCCCGGCTGCCTCGGTGCTCGGCCCCTTCCGAGGTCTCACGACGCTGGGTCCCCGAGGCGGCATGCGTGGCAATGCACGGGCGTCACCACAGACATGGTTGAGCCCAGCGCGCCGCCGGGTGGCTGGGGTCGTTCTGCAGCGCCGAGCGCCGCGCTGACCGCAGGACGGATACGATGGGTCGGGCTTTAGGCGTCTGGCGCCACTGACTCCGGCGCGGAGCAACGACCCCCAGCCGCCCGCCGCATCAGCGCCGGATGCCCTTGGGGCGCGCGACCCCGGAAGGTACGGATGACGACGGCCGTCCCCCAAGCGGAGGACGGCCGTCTCTGTGCTCTACCGGCAGGACACCTTGAACTTCACGAACTTGCAGCTCGACGGCGGGATGTCGTTGAACTGGATCTCGCCGCACTGATCGCGGCCCGGAGCACCGCCGGGCGGAAGCGCGGTATCGTTGAGCTCGAGGGTGACCCGCACCGGCTCCTCGCCGGGCGAGATCAGATAGGTGCCCTTGTTGCCCTGGACGGCGACGCTGAAGCTCAGCGGGTCTACGAAGGCGCGATTCCGGATGATGACCTTCGAGATGCCGTTCAGCACGGCCGGCTTGGTGCGGTCGGTGTAGATCCACTGGTGCGGCGGGCTGCCGACGACCTTCCAGCCGCGGAGCGACGAGGGCGAGCCGCCGGGGATGTGCTCGTCGACCATGATGCGGCCGTTCTTGTCGGTGACGCGCACGTGCACACCGTAGAGGTGAGGCTGGATCGCCGGCTGCAGATTGCCGACGCTGAAGAAGCCCTTGAGCCGCATGGTGTCGTCGCCCGCCGGCGCGCCGACGCGTGCGAAGAGGACCTTGGGCTTCGTCCAGGTGCCGGCGCCGCCGGTGCGTGAGCACGGGTCGTCGCCGCCCTTGGCCGGCGGATTGAAGAGCGACCCGATGCAGAAGAGATCGTTGTCGCTGTCGTTGTTGACGTCCCCGGGACAGATGTCGCAAGCGTCCCCGAAGATGTCGCCGTCGAGATTCGTCTGCGCCGGATCCGCGCTGTTCGGGCAGACGTCGTCGCGGTCGCAGACCCCGTCGACGTCGGAGTCGACGCTCTGACACGACGCCGAGCAGCAGAGATCGGTGCCGTTGGTGGCACCGCTGTCACAGGTCTCGGCGCCGGCGGCGACGCCGTTGCCGCACCCCGTGAAGGTGCAGTTGCTGTCGCAGCCGTCGCCGCTCACCACGTTGGAGTCGTCGCACTGCTCGAACGGCGACACCGTGCCGTCGCCGCAGGCGCCTTCGAGCCCGCAGATCGCGCTGCAACCGTCGCCGGCCGCGTTGTTGTCGTCGTCGCACTGCTCGGGCGCCGTCACGATCCCGTTGCCGCACGAAGTGATCGAGCAGTTGGCATCGCAGCCGTCGCCGTTCACGAGGTTGCCGTCGTCGCACTGCTCACCCGGCTCGACGGTGGTGTTGCCGCACGAGTTGTTCGGGAAGAAGTACACGGCGCCGGCATCGACCTGGACGGTGTCGTCGCGGGGCGCGCCGACGACGATGTAGGCACCGCTCGCCGCGATCGCCCACCCGAACTCGTCGCCGGAAACCGGGACGGGCTTGGTGATGGTCTGCAGGAGATCCTCGGTGTCCACGTCGAAGACGTGGACGACGCCGGGGCTGCCGACCGGCGGGGCATTGCCGACGCGCGCGCCGATGGCGACCTTGTCGCCGTCCGTGACGGCGATGGCGCCGCCGAAGTGGTCGTCGCCGAACATGTTGGCCGGCAGATACATGTTGCGCACGGCGCCGGACGCGGCGTCGACGCGGTAGACGCGGCCCGCGTTCTGCGTCGGGGCGCCCACCAGCACGTCCGGACCGAAGGCGGTGATGGCGGCGCCGAACCCGGCGTCGTCCACCCGCAACGGGCACTCGATCGTGTTGACGGGCGTGCCGCTGGCGGCGTTGAACCGATAGATCGCGCCGGCATTCTCCGCCGGGAAGGTGAACCCTCCACCCGGAATGTCGTGACCGGGCGCGCCGATGATGACGTCGGTTCCGTACGCGATCAGGGCCGATCCGAAGCCGTCCGAGGCCGCCGGCGTCGGGTTCAGGTACACCTGCACGAGGGATCCGGTGTTGGCGTTGAAGAGGTACACGACGCCGCCACCCGAAATACCGACGTCGTCGAGCGGGGCGCCGATCAGGACGTGGTTGGCGTCGTACGCCGCCAAGGCCCAGCCGAAGTTCTTGCTGCCGTCGGGGTCGGGATTGAGAAAGGTCCGCACGAGCGCGCCGGTCGTCGCGTTGAACAGATAGGCGGCGCCGGCTTGGGGAGCGACCGTGCCGTCCATCGGCGCGCCGACCAGCACGTACGGGCCGACCGAGGCCACCGCGAACCCGAACTCGTCGCCGGGGTTCGGCGTCGGGTTCTCGAAGGAGCGGACCGGTTGGAAGGTCGTGCCGCTGTACAGATAGGCGAGACCGGTGTTGATCGCGCCCGTCACGTCGTGCAGGGGCACGCCGACGATCACGTTGGATCCCGCCGCCGCGAGGGCCGCGCCGAAGCGATCGCCGGCCGCCGGCACGGGGTTCAGGAGCTCGCGTTGACAGGTCGACGAGCAGGAGTCGCCATCGACCGCGTTGCCGTCGTCGCACTGCTCGCCGACGGTCACGACGCCGTTGCCGCAGCCGGTCGCGGCGCAATTCTCGTCGCAGCCGTCGCCGTTCACGAGATTGCCGTCGTCGCAGCCTTCCTGGGGATCGGGCGTACCGTCGCCGCAGGTCTCCACGGTGCAATCGCCGCGGCAGCCGTCGCCCGCGATCAGGTTGCCGTCGTCGCAGACCTCGCCGGCGGTCAGGATCGCGTTGCCGCAGGCCGTGATCGTGCAGTTGGCGTCGCAGCCGTCGCCGCTCACGAGGTTGCCGTCGTCGCAGGCCTCGCCGCCGCTGGTGATGCCGTTGCCGCACGCCGTCGGCGTACAGTTGGCGTCCAACCCGTCCCCGCTCAGGACGTTGCCGTCGTCGCACAGCTCGGGCGCGGTGGTGATGCCGTTGCCGCAGATCGTC
>CAZWAX010000402.1:0-5546 GCA_964631985.1 uncultured Polyangiaceae bacterium
CGACGAATCCCGGGAGGTGCTTCATCGAGCAGGTCGGCGTGAACGCACCCGGCACGGCGAACAGCACCACGCGCTTGCCGCGCGAGAGCTCGGCCAGGGACACCTGCGACGGCTTGCCGTCGGCCATCTCCGTGAGCTTCACGTCGGGGATCGCATCACCTTCTTTGATTGCCATGGCACCCTCGCTGGTCGTCGAATGGGATCGGAAGAGCAACCCATGCCACCCTGCCCATGCGGCTGCAACCCGTATGACGGTTGACGGTACCCGGCCGAGCCCCTTAGAAAGCCCCGTCGTCGGCGACGGTCGGCGATCGTGGTGCCGACTCCGCACCACGGGACGAAGAAGGAGCCCGACCCCCCATGTCGTTGCTGAAGCTCCTCGGATGGGCGGATGCCGCGCCGCCACCGGAGCGCCTCGCCGCCACCATCCAGGCGCGGCTGGTCGACCTGTCCCCGGTCCGGGCCGAGTTCGTCGCGGCGTTCGCCGGCCTGCTCGTACGGGTCGCGTACGTCGATCGCAGCATCTCCGAGGCCGAGCGCTCCGTCCTGACACCGCTCCTCGCCGCGAACGCCGGCCTCCCCGCGCTCGAGGCGGAGACCGTGATGGAGATCGTCACCCACCAGGCATCGACCCTCGAAGGCATCAGCTATGCCTCGCTCACGCGCGCCTTCAATGCGATCGCGACGGCCGAGGAGAAGGAACGGCTGATCGATTGCCTGTTCGCGGTCGCGACGGCGGAGGGGTCGATCTCGTTGGTCGAGGACGAGGAAGTGCGGGCCGTGGCGCGGGCACTGCTCTTGTCGCACCCGCAATTGATCGCCGTCCGCAGCCGCTACAAGGAACGGCTCGAGGTCATCCAGGCCGCCCGCCAGGCTCGGGGCGGCTGACGAACGTCATGCCGAAGACGTGACCACGCCGTACTATCGCTTCTACGGCGCCGAGATCTCCTATTTCTCGGCGAAGGTTCGCCCGGCGCTCCGCGCCAAAGGCCTCCACTACGTCGAGATCCTCCCCGACTATCGCGGCGTCATCTTGCCGCGGACGGGCATGGCGTTCATCCCGATCCTCGTGACGCCGGAAGACGAGACCTGGCAGGACACGAGCGCCATCCTCGACGCGCTCGAAGAACGGGAGCCGACGCCCCCGCTCTATCCCACGACACCGGTGCAACGGGTCACCGCGTACCTGATCGAGCTCTACGCCGACGAGTTCATGCTGCTCCCGGCGATGCACTACCGCTGGAGCTTTCCCGAGAGCATCGCGAAGGCACGCGCCGACTTCGCCGCCAATTCGCCCGAGCCGGAGACCGCCACGCGCTTCGCCACCCGCATGCAGGGCACGCTGCCCTTCCTCGGCGTGACCCCGGAGTCGATCCCCGCGGTCGAGGCCCATCTGCGCGATCTCCTCGACGCCATGACGGCGCACCTCACCGTCCACCCGTACCTGCTCGGCGACCGCCCGTCGCTCGCCGATTGCGCGCTCATGGGACCGCTCTACGCCCACCTCTACCTCGACGCGGTGCCGGGGCGGCTGCTGCGCGAAACGGCCCCCGTGGTCTGCCGCTGGATCGAGCGCATGAACCGTCCCGATCCTGCGGCCCCCGGCGCGTGGCTCGCGGGCGACGCGCTCGCCCCGATGCTCCGCCCGATCCTCCGCGTGATCGGCCAGGACGCGGTGCCGCTGATCCTCGACGGCGTGGGCGCCTTCGAGGCCTGGGCCGACCAACAGCCCCCCGAGATGGTGGAGCCGCCGCGCGGCGTCGGCGGCCACGCCAGCAGGCTTCGCGGCGTCGCGATGCAGCGCTTCACGAGCGCGTACACGCCCTGGATGGTGCAGCGTCCGCTCGACGCGTACCGTGGCCTCGACGCCGCCGGGCGCGCCGCGGTCGACCGCGCGTTCGCCGGCACCGGCTGCGAGACGCTCCTCGCGCACGTGCCGCGGCATCGCCTCGGCAAGCGTCGCTTCACGCTCGTGCTGGAACGCTAGGAGGTTCCCATGACGGCCGCCGCGGAATTCGAGGGCTTCGACCAGGCGATCGCCGACGCGATGGTGAAGGCGCACGCGGCGCCAGGTGGCCTCCCGGGCTATCTCGGCATCCGCTTCGAGTCGCTCACGGCCGGACGGCTCGTCGCCACGATGACCGTGCGCGACGAGCTCCTGACGCCGCTCGGAGCCATGCACGGCGGCGTCATGGCCGGCTTCGTCGACCACACGCTCGGCTGCGTCCTCTATCCGCTGATGAAGCGCGGCCAGTGGGCCGCGACGACCGAGTTCAAGCTGAACTATCTGCGGGCGGTGAAGAGCGGCACGCTCACCGCGGAAGCGACCGTGCTCGCCATGGGCCGGCGTTCGGCCGTCGTGCGGGTCGAGGTCGCCAACGACGGCAAGCTCGCCTGCGTCGCGCAAGGCACGCTCCTCGTCTCCGATCCGCCGACCTCGAAGTAGCGCCTGCTCGCACGGCGGGCGGCGCTCGAAAGTCGGGCAGCATGCGGCGTCCGCGCGGCTGCGGAGTCCGCGCCCTCCGTACGTCGCGCTTGGCACCCCCCTTGCTGCTTTTCGGTGACGTGACGGCGTGATGCGCATGAACGGCCTCGTCCTCACCGCAGGCGGCGCCCGAGGGGCCTATCAGGCCGGGGTCTTGAAACGTCTTGGTGAGATCCCTGCGTTCGCCGACCACCCGTCACCGTTTCCGATCATCGCCGGCGCGTCGGCCGGCGCCATCAACGGCACGATGATCGCCGCCGGCAGCAGCGATTTCGGCAGCGCGACCCGCCGCCTTGCCGACCTCTGGGCCGATCTCCAGGTGCACGACGTCTTCCGCACCGACCTCCTCACGCTCGGCATGGGGGCGGCGCGCTGGCTCCGCGATCTCTCGCTCGGCGGCGTCCTCGGCGGCGGGGGCGCCTGCGCCCTCCTCGACGCCACGCCGCTCGAGGGGTTCCTCGATCGTCATCTCCGCCTCGGAGGGATCCGCGATGCGATCCACGCGGGGCACCTCTACGCGGTCGCGATCGCCGCCACGAGCTACCATTCGGGCCGCTCGTTCATCTTCGTGGAAGGCCGGCCGGGACACCCGGTCTGGCTGAAGAGTCGCCGCGTGGTGCGCTCGGTCGAGCTCTCGCTCGACCATGTGCGGGCCTCGGCGGCGATCCCGATCGTGTTTCCGCCGGTCGCAATCCGCTCGGCCGGCACCGAGGTCTACTTCGGCGACGGCGGTCTCCGTCAGGTGACGCCGCTCAGTCCCGCCATCCGCCTCGGCGCCGAGCGTGTGTTCGCGATCGGCGTCCGTTCGCAACGATCGGCGGCACACTTGGCGAGCGCGGAGCTCGGGCCGGTCGCCATCGACCAGGTTCGTCGCATCCCCCCTCCGCCACTCGCCCAGATCTGCGGGGTCTTCCTGAACGCGATCTTCCTCGATCATCTCGACACCGACATCGATCACCTGAAGCGCATGAACGAGCTCATCCAGACCTACCAGGCTCGGGGCGAGCCCCGCGTCACCGACGGCGGTCCGGCGGCGCTGAGCGAGCCGATGCGCGTCGTCACGCCCTTCACGATCGGTCCGTCGGAGGACCTCGCGCTCGTCGCCGAGCACTGCGCGCACCGCATGCCGCGCATCCTGCGCCACGTCATGGACGGTCTCGGCACCCCGGATGCCCAGAGCGCCGACCTCATGAGCTACCTGCTCTTCGACGGCTCCTACACCCGGGCCCTCATCGACATCGGCTACCGCGACGCCAGTGGCGCGATCGACGAGCTGGAGCACTTCCTCCGGCGGGAGCAGACCACCGTCGCGGCATGATCATCGGCCGTGAGATTTTTCTTGTACGGCCGTACGTATCAGTGCTAGGGGGTGGGTCAGTGCCGTGAACCACGCCGACGCGGACGGAAATCCGCAGCCGGCTCAAGCCCCGGGAGAAGCGCATGCGTGCCCCCTTTCAGCTCACGCTGGTCGTCGCGCTCGTCGTTGCGACGCTGTCCGGACAGGCCTCTGCCGCCTCGTCCTTTACCCTCTTCGAGACCGGCCAGGTGCGGCCGCTCGCGCAGTCGCCCGACGGGACGCGCCTCTTCGCCGTCAACACGCCCGACAATCGGCTCGAGATCTTCGACGTCGATGCCGGGTCGCTCACCGCGGTCGGCTCGGTGCCGGTCGGGCTCGAGCCGGTCGCCGTCGTCGCGCGCACCAACGGCGAAGTGTGGGTGGTGAATCACCTCTCGGACAGCATCAGCATCGTCGACGTCACGACCCCGGCGACGGCACGGGTCGTGCGCACGCTCCTCGTCGGCGCCGACCCCCCCGCCCCCGTCTTCGCCGGCCCGGGCGGCCCGCCCGCCTTCGTGACCCCGGCGCATCGCGGTCAGAACCCCCCGCTCCACCCGACCCCCGAGACCGTGCTCCGCACCGAAGGGCTCGGACGCGCGGACGTGTGGGTCTTCGACGCGACCAACCTCGGGGCGACGCTCGGCGGCACGCCGGAGACGATCGTGACCGTCTTCGGCGACACGCCGCGCGCCCTCGCCGTCAGCCCCGACGGCACCAGGGTCTATGCCGCGGTCTTCCACTCCGGCAATCGCACGACGGCCGTCGCCGAGGGCTTCGTGCCGAACGGCGGCTCCGCCACGAGCGGCCCGCTCGATTGCAGCGCGCCTCCGGGCGGGCTCCCGGGCCCGAACCGCAACTTCCAGAACATCACGGGTCCCGAGGTCGGCCTCATCGTGCAGCACGACGGCACGCATTGGCGTGACGAGCTCGGGCGCTGCTGGGACGCGGCGGTGCGTTTCTCGCTCCCGGATCAAGACGTGTTCGCCATCGACGCGACGACCAACCCGCCGCAGCAGGTCGCCGGCCCGAGCGGCGCCGTCGCCGGCGTCGGCACGATCCTCTTCAACATGGTGACCAACCCGGTGAGCGGAAAGGTCTACGTCTCCAATCTCGAGTCGTTCAACCGTGTCCGCTTCGAGGGTCCGGGGACGTTCGCCGCCGGCTTCAAGCCGTTCGGCGAGCCGGCCACGGTGCGCGGTCACTTCGCCGAGAGCCGGATCACGGTGCTCGACGGCGGGCCGCCGAAGATCCGGCATCTGAACAAGCACGTCGACTACACGACCTGCTGCGCGCCGATTCCCAACGCGGAGAACGACACGAGCCTCGGCTTTCCGCTCGGCATGGTGGTCTCGAGCGACGGCGCCACGCTCTACGTCGCCGGCTTCGGCTCGAGCGAGGTCGGCGTCTACAGCACGACGGCCCTCGAGAACGACACCTTCGTCCCGAGCACCGCCGACCAGATCCCGGTGAGCGGCGGCGGCCCGACGGGCCTCGTCCTCGACGAGACCCGTTCGCAGCTCTACGTGCTCACCCGCTTCGACAACGCCGTGTCGGTGCTCAGCACCGCGACGGGTGCCGAGCTCGCCCACATCGCGCTCTACAATCCCGAGCCGGCAAGCGTCGTCACCGGCCGGCCCTTCCTCTACGACACGACGATCAGCTCGAGCCACGGCGACTCGGCGTGCGCCAGCTGCCACATCTTCGGTGACTTCGACAGCCTGG
>CAZWAX010000403.1:0-5539 GCA_964631985.1 uncultured Polyangiaceae bacterium
GGTCCAGAAGTACGTGCCGCGCGAGCTCGACTTCGAGCACGAGGCTGCGAACGCCGATCGCATGCGCCAGGCCCTCGCCGCCCGCCGCGACGTCGTGGTGCCGGCGGTCGTCCACGAGCTGTCGACCACGCGCCTGCTGGTCATGGCGTACGAGCCCGGGGTGCGGCTGACCGATCTCCCGGCGCTGCAGCAGCTCGGGGTCGACCCCAAGGATCTCGCGCGGCGGCTGGTCGAGATCTTCTGCGATCAGATCCTCATCCACGGCTTCTTCCACGCCGACCCCCATCCCGGAAACATCCTGGTGCAACGCGACGGCCGCATGGTGCTGCTGGATTTCGGGCTCGCGAAGGATCTGCCGCCGGGGTTCACGGCCGGCATCGCCGAGCTCGTCGGCGCCATCGTCGGCGGCGATCACGCCACCGTCGCGCGCGCGTTTCGCGCCCTCGGCTTCAAGACCCGCGACGACTCCGACGAGAGCCTGTGGTGGCTCGGCGAGGCCTTCCTCGGCTTCGCGCTCCGCAACAAGAAATCCTACGCCGACGCCGAGATGGTGAAGCTCTTCAATGCCGAGATGCCGCGCATCATGCGCGCCAACCCGGTGATCGAGCTTCCCGGCGACGTGCTGCTGATCGGCCGCGTGCTCGGGCTGCTGTCGGGGATCAGCAAGCAGCTCGGATCGGAGGTGGATGCCCAGCAGGTGCTGATGCCGTACCTGGGGCGGGTGATGATGGGGGGAGCCCAAACTCCTGCGACGTGAGCCTTTCCCGACTCAGTGCGGGCGACCGCTGAGGATGCGCTGCCAGAGGGCGCCGCACGCGTGCGGAAGAACGTCGAGTGCCGTTTCCACGGCGACTGCGAGTCCGGGGACGGCATCGAGCAGCTGATCGATGTCCCACGCGTCCTGAGGTCCGCCGGCGTAGAGCTTGAGGAGCACGACGTCCACCGGGATCGCGACCGGCAGACGGACGCCGAGCACGCTCGCGCGCTGCGCTCGCGCGAGCACGGCGGCCTGCCAGGGTGATCGTCCGACGATGACGTCGATCGTGGTACCCGTGGGCGGGGTCAGCCGGACCACACCGGCCAACGGATCGTCGGCATCGCCGCGCCGGATCTCGATCGCGACACCGGCAGCCGCGGGCTCCTCCCACGTCGTGACCTCGAGGCATGCGGGGTCCATCACCAAGAAGTCGATGTCGTCCGACGCTCGCGGTACCCCATGGACAGCGAGCGCGACGGCGCCGATGACGGCGTGAGCCGTCGACCGACGATCGAGCAGAGCGCTCACGTCGGCAGCGGTCATCGCAGGAGCGCGGTGATGCATGCCGAGGCGCGCCGCCGTGATTGACGCCGGCGCTCGACTGCGAGTCGCGCCGCGCGCCTGTCGAGGCCGCTCGCCGCTGCGTACGCGTCGAAATCTCGTTGGCCGAGCGCCAATGCGAGCGCCACGCGTTCGTCCGCCGTCATCGTGGCGATACGCGCTCGGCGGTCGGAGATCGATGCCGCGGCGGCGGATGGGCGTCGCATGAGACTGATAGTGCCACGCCCCCGGCGGGCCGGCCAGGGAGATTCCCCTCGAGTCGCTCAGGGGCGTCGGATGCCCCGGCGCGGCGATCGCGTTTCTGCGACCGCCGGGCGCGGCCGGATCCCGTCGAGGATCAGCGTCGCGGCGTGCCCCGCGATCTCGCTCGGCGATCGCCGCCCCGGCCGGTACCACTCGACCGACCAGTTGAGGGCGCCGAGGGCGAGCATGCGGACGACCGAGAGATCCAGGTCGGGACGGATCGCGCCCGCAGCCGCGGCATTGCGAAAGAGCGTCCGCCAGAACGTGCCGTACTCGCGCTGGCGCTTCAGGTGACGCTCCCGGATGCCGTCGGGCACCTGGCCCAGAATGCGGAGATTGGCCGAGGCGTAGGCGCCTTCGACCAGCACGACGCGGAGGTGGGCGGCGATGGCGGCGCGCAAGCGCGCGAGCGGATCGGCGCCCGGTCCGAGGGCTTCGACGGCCTGCCGCGTGCCGGCGATCGCGCCGGCGATCCCGGCTTCGAGGACGGCCTCGACGAGATCCTCCTTGGTGTCGAAATGGTAGTAGAGGCTGCCGGCCTGGAGCTCGGCGAGCGCCGCGATGTCCTTGAGGGTGACCGAGGCATAGCCTCGTCCCTGAAAGGCCAGGGCGGCGGCGTCGAGGATACGCTGCCGGGTGCGGTCGGATTTCGTCGGGCGGGGCGAGCGCGCAGCCGATTTCTTCACCGATTCTAATCCGTATGAGATCGGTTTCAGGGCGTCAAATGAGCCTCGATCGCTTCTCTGAAGATTCATTGACTGTGATTTCAACGCTCGGTTAGAAAGCCAGGACGATGAGGTTCGCCGGTCGGAAGGCGTTGGTCACGGGCGGCGCGCGCGGCATCGGTGCCGCGATCGTCGCACGCCTCGCCGCCGAGGGCGCCGACGTGGTGATCGGCGATCTCGATGTGGAAGCCGCCGGCGCGCTTGCGGCTCGCCTCGGGGTCCGTGCCATCGCCCTCGACGTGGCCGACGCGGTCGCGGCCGAGCGGATCGTCGGGAGCGTCGGATCTGTCGACGTGTTGGTCAACAACGCCGGGGTCGACGACTTCGACTTCTTCGGCGCCATGACGCCCGAACGGTGGCGGCGCCTGCTCGCGATCAATCTCGAAGGCGTCTTCGCGTGCACGCATGCCGTGTTGCCGGCGATGCAGCGCGCGGGCTACGGCCGCATCGTCAACATCGCGTCGGAGGCCGGGCGGCTCGGTGCCAAGGCCAACGCGGTGTACGCGGCCGCCAAGGGCGGTGTGATCGCCTTCACCCGCTCGCTCGCGCGCGAATGCGCGCGCTACGGCATCACGGTCAACGCGGTCGCGCCTGGTCCGATCGACACGCCCCTGTTGAACGCGCTCCGCACGCGGCCGCGCGGCGACGAGATCGTCGCCGCCATGGCGGGGGCCACCGAGCTCCGGCGCTTGGGCCGGCCGGAGGAGGTCGCGGCCGCGGTCGCGTTTCTGGCATCCGAGGAAGCCTCGTACGTGACGGGCGAGACGCTCGGCGTCTCCGGAGGCATGGGCATCGGCACCGCCTGACGTCGCCCGGCTCAAACGAAACGGGGCCCGCGGGAATGACCCACGGACCCCGTCGATGTTCGGTCGGCTGCTGGTCAGCCGATCGTGATCAGCCCCAGTCGTCGCCGCTGGCCGCCTCTTTGGCGGCTTTCGCCTGCTCCGCCGTCCACGCCGCGAATTGATCTGCCGTGTCGATCGTGACGTAGCCGCGCATGCGGTAGTGGCCGAGGCCGCACAGCTGGGCGCAGGAGATCTCGTAGCTCCACTTGTCGTCGCCCTTACGCTTCTTCATGTCGTCGCTGGTGACGGTGGGCTCGAACCAGACGGGGGTGACGAGACCGGGGATCGCGTCCTGCTTCACCCGCATCTCCTGCAAGCCGAAGCTGTGGATGACGTCCATGCTGGAGAGATACACGATCACCGGCTTGTTGACCGGCAGGTGGAGCTGATTGACGGTCGTGAAGTCATCGGCCGCGGCCGGGTCGTTCTTGTCGATGCCGACGGGATTGGCCTGGGCATCGACGAGCTTGATGTCGGTCTTGCCGAAGATGCCGTCGGGACCGGGGTAGTGGATGTTCCACGCGAATTGCTGGGCCACGACGCGGACGCGCGTTGCGTCCTGCGCGGCGGGAAACTGGTCGACGCGCGCCGCCCAGAGGGGCACCGAGAAGCCGAGCAGGAGCACCGCCTCGGCGACGACGACCGCGACCTCGACGTAGCTCGAGGCGTGACTCTGAACGCCCTCGGGATTGGCGACCGGGTGGGCCGAGGCCCGGAACTTCACGAGCGCCACGACGAAGTAGATGGCCCAGCCGGCGAAGAGGATCGCCATCAGGATGTGGATGTAGAACGTCAGACGATCGAGGTCGCCGCCGTGGGCCGACGCCAGCTCGGGGAGGAATAGCCACTTCTGAATGTCCATGATGCCCTTTCTAGCCCTTCACGAGGCGAAACACGGGGCGCGGCATGGGATCGGGGAAGCGTTGCGCGCGGCGCCGGAGATAGAAGAAGAAGATGCCGAAACCGATCTGCACGAGGATCATGACGCCGAGGAGGAACCACACGCCCTGCTCGGCGCCCTTGGTCATCTGTGCGTTGGGGTCGCCGAAGCACACCGCGCAGGCGGCCGCGAGACGGGGAACCAGGAGCAGCGCCGCGGCGGCGGCCGCGGTGGCAACGAGACGCGTCACTCGCCCATGCCCCGCATTTTGACCAGGAACCAGCGTCCGTAGACCAGCAGGCCGATCGCCGTCGCCGCCGATCCCGCCGTGCCCGCGAGCATCCCCACGCTGCCGTCGACTTTCCACTGCGCGTAGCACCACGCCCCGAAGACGACCGAGAGTGCGGTCGCGGCGGCGATGAAGACGACGTGGATGTGTTTCAGCGACATGCATGGTTCCGGCGAGCCGCGATCAGTGCCCGGTCGTGATGTGGTCGAGGTTGGTGATCACCGGCAGCAGCAGCAGCACCACGGCGAAGGCCGCCGTGAGCGCCAGGATCAGGAGGATCACCTGCCGTTCCGAAACCAGGTGCATGAAGAAGAGGGCGACGAGTGATGCTTTGACGGTCGCGATGAAGAGGGCGACTGCGATGGCGGGACCGACCGAGAGGTGCAGATACGACACGGCGACGGTGACCACGGTCAACACCAGCAGGCTCGCGAACACCATGATGTAGATGCGAACGTGCCTGTCGATCTCGGCCGGATCGTGCGCTGCGTGACCCGAATGTGCGGCGTGACTGTCCATCGTTCGCGTCTCCTTACAGCAAATACAGAATGGGAAAGAGGAAGATCCACACCAGATCGACGAAGTGCCAGAAGAGGCCCGAGTTCTCGACGCGGTTGGCGAGTAGCTCGCGATCGTGGTCCCAGTAGCTCGGCGCCGCGAAGAGGAAATACGCGTTCGTGATCATGCCGCCGATCACGTGCAGGCCGTGCAACCCGGTCATGATGAAGTAGATCGCGATGAAGTTGTTGGTGCTCGGCAGGAGGTGGTGCTCGAACTTTGCCGAGTACTCGACGTACTTGATGCCGAGGAAGCAGAAGCCGAGGAGCACGGTGAGGCTGAGGAAGATGCGGTACTTGCCGAGGTCGTTCCGCATGAGCGAGGCCCACGCCATGACCATCGTGACCGACGACGTGATGAGCACGACCGTGTTCACGGTCGCGAGCGGCACGTTCAGGATCGACGAGCCGTGCGGCCACTCGACGGCGCTGGTGCGCAGCACGATGTAGCTCGCGAAGAAGGCACCGAAGAGCATCACCTCGGACGCGAGGAAGCACCAGATGCCGATCTTGCCGTTGGTGAGCCCGGTGTCGGGCCGGGTTTCGGTGATGTAGGGAATCAGCTCGGCGGACATGATTGTCAGGCCTCCTGGGCTTGGGGACGGAAGTCGGCGCTGTAGCCGCGCGGGCTGTAGTCGTACGGCCCACGGTACACGACGAGGTCCTTCACGAAGTTGCCGTG
>CAZWAX010000404.1:0-4177 GCA_964631985.1 uncultured Polyangiaceae bacterium
TGATGCCGAAGTGGTCCTCGTGGGTCTTGCGCCCGGTGAGCGAGTCGTTGACCTCCCCCTCCCAGCGCGCCTCTTGAAGGTTGAGGAGGGTCCGCTTGAGCGCCTGGCGGGCGTTCTTGCCCGACTCCTCCCAGCCGAAATCGTGCAACAGGCGGTATTGGGTGAAGGGGACGGCCGAGGCCGCGGTCTGCTCGAGCTGCAGCCAGCGCGATCCGAGCCACACGATGGCCATGTACCCGTGCCGGCCGATCGGGGGGCCCGCGGTCTGGCGGATGGATCCGAGGCGGTCGGCGATCGCGACCCCCGCGGCGACCTCCAGACCCTTGCGCGCGCTCGAGCGGTCGGCGAAGCCGTACTTGAGCGGCTGCTCCAGGCGTCGCAGGTGATCGGGCTCGCACAGCGCGAGCTGTGCCTCGGCTCCGCTCAGTTGGAGCTCCTCGCTTTGAGGCCCGCCGCGCTCAGAGCCGAGGAGATCCTGGCCTGGGCGTGCGCGGGGCGAGTTGTCGGCGCTGCGCGAGGACGGAGTGCGGACCATGTCGCAGACAGTGTGGCGGCTGGAGCGGCTGTGATGCGCATCGCGCGAACACTCAACCGGGGTAACCGACTCGCCGGCCGTGGCCGGGCCGCGAACGCGGCGCGGCCGGCCACGGCCCTAATTGTTCTTTCTTTCCTACCAAACCTAATTCTAAGGCGAGGCGAACGACGGGGATTTGCAGGCAAAAGCAACCGCTCGCCGCGAGCTGTTTACCCCGGTTCGGCGCGAGCCATCTCCCCCCGGTCCGCGCGAGTCGTGTACCCCGGCTGCGAGCCAGATCCCCCGGATGGTCTGCGAGCCGGCTACCCCGGTCAGGGCCTCGCCTCGCTCCCTGGCTGTGGAGAACATGCTGCGCGTGCGCCCACCGCGAGTCGGTTACCCCGGTCCGCGAGCCGCTTCCCACGGGTGCGCGAGCGATCTACCAGGGTCAGGATGCGCGCCGGGGCGCGAAGTGCGAGTCGGTTACCCCGGTGGGGTGCGAGTCGTTTACCCCGGTCAGGTGGTGAGGCGGCGGTAGAGCTGGGGCAGCTTCTGGGGTAGCGTGCGCACGTCGTCGACGACGACGAAATTGGCGTCCGAGTACATGTGCGGCAGGTAGTCGGCCCCCTCGCGGTCGACCGTCACGCAGAACAGGTGGATCTTCTCCCGGCGCGCCTCTCGGAGGGCCATCTTGGTGTCCTCCTGGGCGTAGGTGTTGTCCTGGTAGGTGTCCGAGTCGTAGGGCTTGCCGTCGGTGAGGAGGATCATGAGCTTCACGTTCGAGTCGGCGGCCGCCAGGCGCCGGGTGGCGTGGCGCAGGGCGGGACCCATGCGCGTCTTCTGGCGGGCATAGATGCCCCCGATGCGGCCCTTTACGCGGTCGTCGTAGCGCTCGCCGAGCTCCTTGACGACGTAGAACTCGCAGTCCTCTCGGCCCGACCCGGAAAAGCCGTAGATGGCGTACTCGTCGCGGATCGCCTCGAGGGCCTCGCACATCAGAAGGAGCGCTTCCTTTTCGATGTCGATGATGCGCTTGCGCCCGTCGATCTTGCGGTCGGTCGAGCTCGACATGTCCACCACGAAGGCCGTCGTGACGTCGCGGTCGCGCTTGTCGCGCTTGATGTAGACGCGGGGAGTGGGGGAGACCCGGGCCTTGCGGTCGACGACGTACTCGACCAGGCCGTCGGTGTCGAGATCGTCGCCGTCCTCCTGGTAGCGCATCTTGCGCAGCGCCTCGGGGCGCATCAGCTGGAAGTTGCGCCGGATCTGGGTGACGATCCCGCCGAACTCGTGGAAGGTCGCCGCGACGAAGCCCTCCTGGGTGCGGGTCTGGCGGTGCTCGGTGAGGGTGCACCAGGCCGGCCGGTAGTCCTCGATTTTGTGGTCCCACTCGTCGTAGTGGAAGACCTGCTCGCCGAGGTCGTCCTCCTCGGCGTCGAGCTCGACCTGGGGAACCTCGCCGAGTCCGGTCTGATCGGGCGAGTCGGACCCGCCGCCTTCGGCGTCGTCGGAGCGTCCCTCGGCCGTGCCGGGCGGGGCGTCGTCCTCGCCCTGCGCGCTCGTCTGCTGGGCGACCTCGTCCTTTTCGCCCTGGCCCGCCTGGGCCTCGCTCGTGCGCATCGTCTTGTCGGCGTCTTCGGGCGCCTCGCCCTCGCCCTCGGCCTCTTTCTTTTGACCCTCGCCGTCCGGCTGGGGCTCGGCGCCCTCGGCCTCGCGCTTGACGGGAGCGTCCGAGGGCGGACGCACGAGCTCCTCCATGACCGGGGTCATGAACGGCGGAAGCTCGAGCTGCTCGTAGTCGTCGACGCCCGACCGGCCGGCGGGGGGCGGCTGCTCGGCGCCGTCGGTCTCGGGAGGCGGCGCGCCGGCCTCGGGCGAAGGCGTCTCGGGACCCAGGCGCTCGCCCGGGTCGGACAGCCCCTCGTCGATGAGCAGGTAGAGGGCGCCCGTGAGGGTGGCGGCGTCGGCGACGCGCGCATCCTCGCCCTCGACGGCGTCGAGCATCTGGACCGCGCGCACGATGAGCGTCTGGGTGACCGGGGCGAGCTCGGAGCGGTCGGGGCTGAGGCCGAGGGTGTGCTGCAGCAGCGCCTCGACGACCGCCTGCGCGTCGGAGAGGGTGGTCAGGCCAGGCCGCCGCTCGGCGCTCGCGTTCTGGATCAGGGCCATGTCCCGGCGGATGCCCGGGTACGCGCGGCGGAGGGCTGTGTCGACGCGGTGTCCCTCGACGATCGTGAACAGGTCCCGCGCCAGCGCCGGCTGGGGGAAGACCTCGTAGAAGCGGCTGAGGTCGGTCTCGGTCGCGCGCAGGGTGCTCACGCGATCTCCTCGTGGTAGCGAGCGCGTAGGAGCTCCAGGGTGCCCGGGATGTCCCCGAGCGAGAACTCGTAGGTGCCGAACTCGATCCGCCCGGCGCCGTGGGCGGTGGCGACCTTGTAGGCGGTGAAGTTGCTCGCGTCGTCCTCGAAAAAGTGCATCTCGGGCGGCAGGATGATGTGGTCGGCGCCGTAGGCGTCGACCGCCTGCATCTCGTTGGTCGCGCGGATGGCGACCTCGTGACCCGACAGCGCGGTGGCGTAGAGCTTCAGGACACGGGCCACCGACTTGAGCGCGAGACCCTCCTTGAGCTCCTCCAGCACCTGAAGCGAGTACTTGGAGCCGAGGCGGAAGTAGCCCCGCCCGACCTCCTTGTTGCGCTCGAGCACCTCGAGGCCGCGGCTGACCCACTCGGCCGCGCCCTCGGGCGAGACGCGCTCGCCGTTGAGCAGGTCGAGCAGGGTGTCGGCGGCCTCGAGCGACGCCTCGGGGTCCGCGGCGGCGACCTGGCGCACCTGGTCGAGGTAGGGGGGCCGGTAGCGCGGGCGCAGGCGCGCGAGAATCGGCGGCAGCGCGGAAGCGAGCTCGACCGCGTGCTTGCGCCGCTTCTCGTCGCGCCGATCGCGCGCGGCGAGCTGGGTGCGCAACTCCTGGGCCCGCTTGACCTTGGGTTCCATCTCGCGCAGCTCGCGCTCGAGGTCGTCGAGCTCGGACGACAGCTGGGCCGTCTCGGTGTCCTCGGCCGGCCCGGCGGTGGCCTGCGAGACGATGTCCACGTAGGCCTCGGCGAGGGTCCGGTCGGGCGCGTCGTAGAGGTCGGGGAGCTGCTTGGCGACCTCGACGCCGCTCTTCCAGCCAGCGGCCGCGACCTCGCGCACCTGGCCGAGGTAGCGGGCGACGCGCTCGGGGTCGCCCTCGGCGAGCAGGCGCGGCAGCTGGCGCGCGACCTCCACCCCGAGCTGGTACTTCAGGTCCGAGATCTCCTCGACCATGCGCAGGTACGCCTGGCGCTGGTCCTCGGGCACCGAGATCAGCATCTCTCGTGCCACGTACATGCCGACGTTCCCGACGGCCGGACCGAAGGTCATGGTGTGCCGGTCCCGGTCGCTAGAACTGCGTCGCGATGATCTCGACGATCGAGCGCTGCATCTCCAGGTCGTCGGTGATCGGCTTGCAGATGGTGGCCTCGCACGCCGCGATCGGCTCGACGCCTCCCTGGATGAGCTGGCCCGCGTACACCAGAAGGCGGGTCGACACGCCCTCCTCGAGGCCGTGGGTGCGCAGGTTGCGCACCTTCTCGGCGATCTTCACCAGCCGGGCGGCGGTCTCGTCGTCGACGCCGGCCTC
>CAZWAX010000404.1:4277-5526 GCA_964631985.1 uncultured Polyangiaceae bacterium
GCGATCCCGCCGGCCTTGACGGCGGTGGTGAGCGGGCCGTCCTGCCAGATGGTCTCGTCGCCGCGCAGCGTGTACTTGCCCACGAGGTCCGAGGCCGTCAGGTCCTCGTGGCAGGCGACCGTCACGAGCGTGCGCTTGAGTCGCCAGCTCATGTGCTCGACAAAGCGCGTCTTGCCGCAGCCGGTCGGGCCCTTGACCATCACCGGCAGGCGGGCCTTGTACGCCGACTCAAAGAGCTCCACCTCATTGCCCAGGGGCAGGTAGTAGGGCTCCGTGGTGAGCCGGAAATCCTCGACGCGCTGGCTCTCGACCGCCATGCATGCTCCTTGTACCGACTGGCAAAAAGCGATTCGGCAAGTGTACCGAAGCGCACGAGCGCGACGCCCGCGGCGCTAGCCCTCCGGGGTGGGGTCCGGCGGGTCCCCGGTGGGGGTGAGGGGCCACATCGAGGGGAGGTCGACGTCGAAGGCGCCGTCGTCCTCGGCGTGGGCGGCGTGCCACTCGCGAAAATTCGGGATGGAGAAGCCCACGACCTGCTGGGTCGCTGGGTCGACACGCACCAGGAGTCCGCGCTCGGGGTCGTGGACGGTCACGGCCGGGACCGGCGGCCCGTACGAGCAGTGGTACGTGTCGCTGGCCTGGTCGTAGTGGCTGAGCGACTCGGACGCGATCCGCATCGCGTTCTCCTCGGCGAACGAGGGTCGGCCGGGGTCGCCGCCGGGCGGTGGTGATGTGCTCATGTCGGGAACGCCCTCCAATGCAGTGGGACTACCCCGGCCAGGTCCACTAGAATCGCCTGCTGAGACCTCGGAGCCCTGGGCGGAAGGACACTGTGAATGCGCGCCGTTGACGCGACCCTCGCCAGCCTCAAGCGGGCGGGGGTGGATGCCATCTTCGGCCTGCCCGGCGGGCCGGTGATCCCCCTGTTCGATGCGCTCCACGACGATCCGGACATCCGCACCTTCCTGGTGCGACACGAGCAGGGTGCCGGGCACATGGCCGAAGGGTACGCGAAGGTCACCGGTCGGGCCGGGGTCTGCACGGCGACATCCGGGCCGGGCGCGACCAACCTCGTGACCCCGATCGCCGACGCCTACATGGACTCGGTTCCGCTGGTGGCGATCACCGGCCAGGTCGGCTCCACCCGCGTCGGTACCGACGCCTTCCAGGAGGCCGACATCGTCGGCATCACGCTGCCGATCGTGAAGCACTCCTACCTGGTCAACGACGCCGACGACCTGCCGCGCGC
>CAZWAX010000405.1:0-5492 GCA_964631985.1 uncultured Polyangiaceae bacterium
GCGCCCAGCGGATCGCGTCGCGATAGGCCGCGATCGCATCGTCGAAGCGGCCGAGCAGGACGAGGGAATCGCCGAGCCCCTCGTGGGCGACGGCGTTCGTCGGCTCGAGCTCGAGCGCGCGGCGGTAGTGGACGAGCGCGTCGTCGTAATCGCCGAGACGGGCTCGGGTCGTGCCGAGATTGCTCGCGGCCATCGACAAACGCGGGTTCTGGGCGAGGGCGGCGCGGAACTCCCGCTCGGCGTCGACGTAGCGGCCTTGCTCGGCGAACGAGATGCCGAGGTTGTTCCGCGCCGGGGCATACCCGGGGTGGATGCGGACGGCCTCGGCATAGTGCGTCGCGGCTTCCTCGCGCCGGCCGGCGGCCGCAAGGGCTTCGCCGAGGTTGTTCTCGGCGAGGAAGTTCCGGGACGTGACCGTGGTGGCGCGGGTGAAGAGCGTGATGCTGTCCCGCCAATGGGGCACCTGCCGGTGGGTGAGGACGGCTGCCACGACGACCAGCGCGCCCGCGACCGCCGCGAGCAGCTGGCGAACGCGGCGTGGGCGGCCGTCGATCACGTCCACGGCTCCCCACGCGACGGCGAGAAAGATGCCGATCGACGGCACGTAGCTGTACCGATCGGCGATCTGTTGGCCGCCGACCTGCACGAGGCCGATCACGGGGAGGAGGGTACCCAGGTACCAGAGCCAGCCGACCAGCAGATAGGGCGCGCGGCGCGCGAGCACGACCGCGAGGGTGGAGATCAGCACCAGAAGCAGGGCGGCGGCGGCGGCGAGCGCGTCGTCGGCGGCGCGCAGGGGGTAGAACACGGCGAGGCTCGACGGCCACACGAGCTTCCCGAGATAGAGGGCGTAGTTGGTGAGCGCGGTCGCGATGCGCTCGCCGACCGGGATGGATGCAAGCGCCGGCACGGCACCGGCACCCTGCTGGGTCCAGACCGTGATCGCGCTCGCGCCGAGGGAGAGCCCGAAGAGCGGCAGCTTCTCGGCGACCAGCGTCGCGAGGCCGCGCCCGCGCCGCGCGAGCGGCCAGACGTCGAGCAGGAGCAGCGTCGCGGGCAACGTCACCAGCATCGGCTTCGCGAGCAGGCCGAGCACGAAGGGCACGACCATCGTCAGATACCGCCCGACGCCGGGGCGACGGGTGTAGCGGACGTAGGCAAGGGTGGTCAGGATCCAGAAGCAGGTGCTCAGCACGTCCTTCCGCTGGGAGACCCACGCGACGGACTCGACGTGCAAGGGGTGGAGCGCGAAGAGCGCGGCCACCCAAGCGCTCCGGCCGACCGCGCCCGTCATGGACACGAGGAGCGCGTAGAGCAGCACGCTGTCGAGCGCGTGGAGGGCGACGTTCTCCAGCAGGTGGGCGCCGGCATCGAGGCCGAAGAGCCCGCAGTCGAGCGCGAGCGACAGCCAGGTCAGCGGGATCCAGTACGCCTCGTGGACCGTCGTGAACGCCCAGACGACGGTCTCCCAGCCGAGGCCCTCGCGGACCCACGGGTTCTGGAGGACGTAGACGTCGTCGTCGAGGTTGACGTAGGCGTGCCCGCCGACCTCGGCGTAGACGGCGAACGTCGCGGCGACGAGCGCGGCGCCGATCGCGAGGTGTCGGGCCCAGCGCACGCGCCGTCGTCCGCGTGCCGCGCTACTTGATGGCGAACAGCTCGAGGTCGATGGTGAGGCCCGAGTTCGGCGGGACCTTGCCGGGTACGCCCTGGGTGCCGTAGGCGAGATCCGGTGGCACGTGCAGCTTGCGCTTGCCGCCGACCTTCATCGTGGAGACGCCTTCCTCGATCGCCTTCATGGCCTGCTCCTTCCCGAGCGTGAACTGGAAGGGCTGGCTCGGGGGCGAGGCCTCGACGCGCTTCTCGCCGGCGTAGATCTGGTAGGCGACGGAGACCGTCTGTCCCTTCTTGGGCATGTTGCCTTGGCCGAGCGTGATGTCTTCGTACTTGAGGCCGCTCGCCGTCGTGACGAGCGCGGCCTCCGCACCGTCGACGGACTGCGCGGGCGTCGGGTCGGCGGCGACGGCGAGCGTGGTGCCGAGCGTGAACGTCGACACGAATGCCAGGGTGGCGACGGCTTCTCTGATCCTCATGGGGCTCCTCGTCGTGGGGTGATGGAAAGCGTGGGCACGCTAGCGACGGTGCCACGGACCGTCAAGATGACATCCGGGCCGGCGTGCTCGACGCCGACGTCGGAACCGGGTTAAGAGGATCGGCGCCGCATCCAGCCCAGAACCCCGCGCGAGAAGGAGACCGCCCGTGACGACCAAAGCGACGCCCGACTACTTCGTGGCCCTTTCGGAGTGCCACTTCATGAACGAGCAGTCGATGCACGAGATCAGCTACTACCCGGGGTTCACCCGCTGGTGGCAGAGCGTCGACGGCGTGATCCGGGCGTGGGCGAACCGCGACCTCGCGGGCGGCGACGCCATGCCGCCGCCGCGCGCCTCGGCGCTGATCGAATGGATGGACAAGTCGGGCGTCGACGTCTGCTTCGCGCTCCGCGAGTCGATGATGGACGTCTCGGGCTACGCCACCTGCATGTCGACCAACGCGTTCATCCTGGAGGAGATCGCGCCGTACCCCGACCGCATGTACCTCGAGTGCAACGTCGGCCCGATCATGCGCCGGGGCGTGAAGCACGCGATCTGGGAGCTCGAGTACCTGGTGAAGGAGCGCGGCGCGAAGCTCTGCAAGGTCTACGCGCCGGAAGACGGTCCGTTGAACGACCGCCAGCTCTGGCCCTTCTACGAGAAAGCGCTGGAGCTCGACATCGCGCTCACGATCCACATGGGCATGGCCTACGTCTGTCCGCAGCCGACCAAGTACACGCTGCCGTTGCTGCTCGACGAGGTCTGTCTCGACTTCCCCGAGCTCAAGATCATCGCCTACCACATGGGGTGGCCCTACCACGAAGAGATGATGGGCTACGCCGGCAAGCACAAGAATCTGTATCTCAGCCTGTCCGGCATCATCGGCTGGCTGCAGCGCGCGCCGTATCGCGGCTACCACATGATCGGCCAGGCGCTGCAGTGGGTGAGCCCCGACAAGATCGTCATGGGTCTCGACCTCGCGTTCGACGACATGCCGCGCGTCGTCGACTGGGTGCGGACCCTCGAGATGCCGGCCGAGCTGCAGGAGAAGTGGGGCTACCCGGAGATCACCGAGGACATGCGGGCCAAGTTCCTCGGCTTGAACCTCGCGAAGCTCGCGAAGATCGATCCGACCAAGCGGGTGAAGAAGCAGGGCTGAGCGCGTGACACTCTCCGAGTGCACGGCGGCCGAGGAGCAGGCGCAGCGGTTGGCCGCGCTCCGCGCCGCGATGGCCGAGCACGGCCTCGCGGCGTATCTGGTGCCGCGCTCCGACGAGCATCAGAACGAGTACGTGGCGCCGTCGGAGGAGCGGCTGCGCCGGATCAGCGGCTTCACGGGCAGTGCGGGTTTGGCGGCGATCGGCGCGAGGACGGCCGCGATCTTCGTCGACGGGCGCTACGTGTTGCAGGTGCGGCAGCAGAGCGACGCGGCGTTCTGGGAGTATCGTCATGCGAGCGAGTCGCCGTTCGGCGAATGGGCCAAGAGCCAGCTCGCGTCCGGCGACCGGATCGGCTTCGATCCGAAGCTCCATACCGTCGGCGAGATCAAGCGGTGGCGCACCGCGCTCGAGAGTCACGGTCTCACCCTGGTGCCGATCGCCGAGAACCTGGTCGACCGGGATTGGCCCGACCGTCCGCCGCCGCCGGAGGGTCCCGTGGCGCTCCACCCGGTCGAGGTCGCCGGGGAAGCGTCCGACGCCAAGCGCGAGCGCGTCGCGGGGACGCTGCAGAAGGCCGGGCTCGACGCGCTCGTGATCTCGGCGCCGGACAGCCTGGCGTGGCTCTTCAACGTGCGCGGGGCCGACGTCCCGATGACGCCCTTTGCGCTCGGCTACGCGATCCTCCACGCCGACGGCACGGCGCGGCTCTTCCTCGCGAGCGCCAAGGTCGCGCCGGAAGTGCGCGCCGTGCTCGTGGGCGGCGGCGCCGTCGCTCTCGCCGAGCCGGCCGACCTCGACGCGGCGCTCGCCGCCCTGCGCGGCAAGAAGGTTCGGGTCGACGCCGGGACCGGCAACGTCTTCATCGCCGACCGACTCGAGACGGCGGGGGCCACCGTCGACGTCGGTCCCGACCCCTGTCAGGCCGCGAAGGCGCGCAAGAACGCCGTCGAGGTCGAGGGCATGCGCCGTGCCCACCTCCGCGACGGCGTCGCGCTGGTGCGCTTCTTCAGCTGGCTCGCGGCGGCACCGCGCGAGGGCGAGACCGAATGGACGCTTGCGGAAGTGCTGGGCGCGCTCCGCGAGCGCGGCGAGCGCTATCGGGGCCCGAGCTTCGACACCATCTCGGCGCTCGGCGGCAACGCGGCCCATCCGCACTACCGTGCCGACCAAGCGAGCGCGCGCGTGCTCGGACGGGACGATCTCTATCTGGTCGACAGCGGCGGGCAGTATCTCGACGGCACGACCGACGTGACGCGCGTGCTCGTCATGGGCACCCCGACCGCGGAGATGAAACGCCGCTACACCGAGGTGCTGCGCGGCATGATCGCGGTCACCTGCGCGCAGTTCCCGGTCGGGACGACGGGCGCGCAGCTCGATCCCCTCGCGCGCCAGTTCCTGTGGGCGGTGGGCGTCGACTACGACCACGGCACCGGTCACGGCGTCGGCAGCTATCTCTCGGTGCACGAGGGGCCGCAGGGCATCTCCAAGCGCTCGACCGAGGTGAAGCTCGAGCCCGGCATGGTGGTGTCGGTGGAGCCCGGCTACTACAAGGCCGACGCCTTCGGCATCCGCATCGAGAATCTGGTGGTGGTGAAAGAGCTCGATCCGCAACCGCCCGGGGCCGAGCTCCCGACCCTCGGGTTCGAGACCCTCACGTTGGCCCCGCTCGATCGGCGCCTCATCGACACGACCCAGCTGACGGCGGCCGAACGCGCCTGGATCGACGGCTACCACGCGACCGTGCGCGCGGCGGTCACCCCCGCGCTCGATGCCGCCGACGCCGCGTATCTGGCCGCGGTGACGGCACCGCTCTGAGCCCGCACGACCAGTCCCACTCCGGGTCGCAGCGTGCGCGTCGCAGGCGGGCTGGCGGTGGTTTGCTTCTCCGCTCGGGAAGCGTCGCACCGTTACGCTGACCGCTCGACCGTTCCGCATACGAGGCGACGCGTTCCGGCGAGGTGTCTCGCTCCGAAGCGACCCACCACTCGCCCGGCGACCGCCGAGCGCAAGGATTGCTGCGTCGGCGCACGCGGAAATCCACGTCCGCCTGGGCGATGAACCGGCGCCGCGCCGCGCGTGTGCGCAAGCCGGATACGCCGCCGCTGGCTTCAGCGCTGGGCACCAGAGGCTCACGAGCGGAGAGACGATGCGCCACCCTAGCGGAACCGCCGCCCGCGCCACGAGCTAGCCTCGATGTGACAGAAACGCGGCCGGCCGCAGTGCTCTGAGAGCACTGGGA
>CAZWAX010000406.1:0-5471 GCA_964631985.1 uncultured Polyangiaceae bacterium
GCCCTCGCGCTCGAAGAGGGGAACGAGCACCGCGGCCGCCACCCCCGGCCGCGCCGCCGCCGGGTGCGGGCGGGGCGCGGCGAGCGCGTCCCGGAGCGGTGCCAGCAGCGCGCGAGTCATCGGTCCGGATACCACGGCGGTTCGCGCGCTCGGAAGCCCGTGCTATGCCGCCGGGATGGCTTGCGTCGTCGTCCGCTACCACGAGATCGCGCTCAAGGGCGGGAATCGGCAGCGCTTCGTGCAGCGGTTGATCGACAATCTGCGGGCCGCGACGACGGGCCTTGGCGTGCGGAGTGCTGACAGCCTGCCGGGCCGCGTCGTGCTTCGGCTCGCGGCCGAGGCGCCGATCGAGGCGGTGTGCGAGCGAGTCGCCTGCACCTTCGGGGTGGCCAACTACTCGGCCGGGGTCGAGCTGCCGGTCGACCTCGACAGCATTCGCGAGGCGGTCCTGACGTTCGCGCGCGCGGAGCCCTTCACGACGTTCGCGATTCGCACCCGCCGCGCCGACAAGTCGTTCCCGCTGACGTCGCCCGAGATCGGTGCCCTGCTCGGCGCGGCGGTCGTGACGGAGGTGGGCGGGCGCGTCGATCTCGAGACGCCGGACCTCCCGATCACGGTCGAGATCCTGCCGCGCACCGCGTACGTGTCCGGCGGCAAGCTTCCCGGTCCCGGGGGCTTGCCGGTCACGATCAGCGGCCGGGTGACGTGTCTCATGTCGGGCGGCATCGATTCGCCGGTCGCGGCGTATCGCATGATGCAGCGCGGATGCCGCGTCGACTTCGTGCACTTCAGCGGCGCGCCGTACACGAGCCGAGCGAGCGTCGACAAGGCGCACGATCTGGTCGAGCACCTGACCCGTCATCAGCTGCGCTCCGATCTCTGGGTGGTGCCGTTCGGCGAGATCCAGAGCGAGATCGTCGCCCGGGTGCCGCGCAGTCATCGCGTCGTCCTCTACCGGCGCATGATGTTGCGGATCGCGGCGGCGCTCGGACGCCATGGCGCGCGGGTGCTCGTGACCGGCGAGAGCCTCGGCCAGGTGTCGTCGCAGACGCTCGAGAACATGCAGACGATCGGCGCGGCGGTCCCGTCGCTCGTCCTCCGGCCGCTGGTCGGCATGGACAAGAACGAGATCATCCACCAGGCGACGCGCATCGGTACCTTCGCGACGTCCATTCTTCCCGACCAGGATTGCTGCACGCTCTTCACGCCGGCGCATCCGACGACGCGGGCGACGCTCGCCGAAGTCGAGGCCGCCGAACGGTTGTTCGACGTGCCCGGCTTGGTGGCGCAGGGCGTGGCGGGTGCGGTGCGCGAGCGGTTCGTGTTCCCGCCGGCGCTCGCCGCCAAGGACGCCGCCGTACCCCGGGTCAGCGTGCAGGGCTGAGCGGCGGGACTCGTCGCTCGGCGAGGAACGCGCGCGCGACGGCCGCGGGGTCGTCGCCTGCTTGATCGACGGCCGCATTCAAGTGCCGCATGGTGTCCGGCCCGATCGCGCCGGCGAGCGGGCGGAGGGCGGCCAGCACGTCCGGGGCGTCACGCGTGAGGCGGGCGCTGGCCAGCAGGACGGCGTCGTAGGGCGGGATCACGTTCCGGTCGTCGGTGAGCACAGTGAGGCCGAGCGCGGCGATCCGGCCGTCGGTCGAGAACGCACTGATGACGTCGACCTGCGCGCTCGCCACGGCCGTGTACATCAACGACGCGTCCATGCTGCGGCGCTCGCGGAAGGCGAGCCCGTAGGTGCTCGCCAAGGCCGTCCACTCGGGGCGGCTGAAGAACTCGTAGTCGCCGGCCATGACCAGATTCGACGCGTGCGGCGCGAGCTCGCTGATCGTGGTGATCCCGAGCCGGCCCGCCGCCTCGTCCCGCATGGCGAGGGCATAGGCGTTCTCGAATCCGAGCGCGGCGACGAGCGTGATGCCGTGGGTCGCGGTCAGGTAGCGGTCGACCTCCGCCAGCACGACGCCCGGGTCCGGGACGTCCGAGCGCTTCATGATGGTCGCCCAGATGGTGCCCGTGTAGTCGACGTAGAGATCGAGCGCGCCGCTGGCGAGTGCATCGAAAGCCACGGTCGAGCCGAGCGAAGCGACGACGCGGGTGGAGCGCCCGGTTGCGCGCGTCACCTCCCCGGCGACGATCGCGCTCAAGACGTACTGCTCGGTGAAGGTCTTGGCGCCGATCGTGACGGGGCGCTCGCGCTCGACGTACCACCGACGTGCCGCGCTCGCACCGGTCGCGAGGGCCAGGGCCGCGAGGATGGCCAGCGCACCGACCGTCAGGTCGCGTCGCCGGCGACGAACGCCGACCTCGAGCGCGTACACCAGGCCGTCGAGCATCAGCGCCAGTGCCGCCGCCGCGGCGCACCCGATCAAGACGGCGGCGAGGTTTCGGGTCTGCAGGCCGCTGAAGATGTAGTTGCCGAGACTCGGGGCGCCGATCGGGGTCGAGAGCGTGGCGATGCCGACGACCCAGACGGTCGCGGTGCGGAGGCCGGCGATGATCACCGGCCACGCGAGCGGCAGCTCGACGAGGCGCAGCTGCTCGTGCGCGGTCATGCCGACGCCGCGCGCCGCCTCGAGCACGGCCGGGTCGACACCGCGAATTCCCGTCACCGTGTTCCGGAGGATCGGCAGCAGGCTGTAGAGCGTGAGGCCGATCAGCGCGGGGAGGTAGCCGATGCTCGGGACGTCGACGTCGACGAGGCGTTTGGTCGCGGTGCCGAGGGCGGCGAGGGCGGGTACCATGACCGCGAGAAGCGCCAGGCTCGGGATGGTCTGGATAACGCCTGCCATTCCGAGCACGAGCCCCTCGGCGCGCGGATGGCGCGTTGCCCAGATGCCAAGAGGGAGGCTGATGGCGGTGCCCAGCGCGAGCGCCGCCAGCGTGAGCTCGAGGTGCGCGGCGAGGTAGCCGGGGAGAAGCGCGAGCTGCTCGCTCACGTCGTCCCGTGCGCGGGCATCGTCGTCGCCTGGATCTGCGCGAGCTGACGGAGCGGCGTGGCGAGAAGCGTACGGACGTAGTCCGTGGCGGGGGCGGCGGCGAGCTCGGCCGGCGTGCCGAGCTGCTCGAGCCGTCCGTCGTTCATCACGGCGATGCGGTCGCCGATCAGCAGCGCCTCGACCATGTCGTGGGTGACGAAGATCGCGGTGAGCACGAGACGGCGCGCAATCGCGAGGAAGGACTGTTGCAGCCGCTCGCGGGTCAGCGGATCGAGCGCGCCGAACGGCTCGTCGAGAAGCAGCACGCTCGGCCCGGCGGCGAGCGCGCGGGCGACGCCGATCCGCTGCTGCTGGCCGCCGGACAGCGCGGTCGGGGCGCGATCACGGTAGATCGCGGGGTCGAGCTCGACCAGCGTCAGGAGCTCGTCGACGCGCGCCGCGATGCGGGCTGCCGGCCATCCGAGGAGGCGGGGTGTGATGCCGACGTTCTCGGCTACCGTCAGATGCGGGAAGAGCCCGACTTGCTGGAAGCAGTAGCCGATGCGACGTCGCAGCTCGTGCGGTGCGAGCGTCGCGGCGTCGACGCCGTCGAGCTCGACCCGCCCGCCGTCGGGCTCGAGCAAGCGGTTCACCATCTTGAGCGTCGTCGTCTTGCCGGAGCCCGAGCCGCCGAGGAGCACCACGCGCTCGCCGCGTTCGACGTCGAGCGATACGCGATCGACGACGACCGTGTCGCCGAAGCGCTTGCTGAGCTCGATCAGCCGGAGCACCCGGTCACGCCGGGGGCAGGGCGGTGAGGAACGGCTCGACGGCGGCGAGGAATCCGCTCGGATTGTCGCCCATGACGGAATGACCGGCGCCGGGAACCGTGCGCACCTCGGCACCGACGACGCCGGCGAAACGCGTCGCGACCTCGGGGGCCAGGATGTCGCTTTCGCCGCCGCGTACGATCAGTACCGGACAGCGAATGGCAGCGACGCGCTCCCAGAGATCGCCCATGCCTTCACCGACCCGCGCGGGGTTGCGCAGCTGGGGGTCGTATTTCCACGTCCAGCGTCCGCTCGGCAGCTGCTTCAGGTTGTGGCGCAGACGCTCGCGAATGTTGTCGAGCGAGCGGCGCGGATTGAAGGCGTGGGCGCGCGTGACGAAGTCCTCGAAGGTGTCGAGCTCGTCGGTCGCGGTGACGAAGTTGCGGATGTTCTCGACGCCGCCGCGCTGGACCTCAGGGGCGATGTCGACGACGACGAGCGCGCGCACGACCTCGGGACAGCGCGCCGCCAACGTCAGCGCGACGAGCCCGCCCATCGAGAGGGCGACCAGGATCGCCGGTGTCGCGTTGGTGGCGGCGAGGAAGCGCTCGACGTCGTGGCTCTGTGTGGCGATGCGGTAGTCGCCGTCGGGTGCCCACGTCGAGTCGCCATGACCGCGTTGATCGAGGGCGCGCACGTGATGCGTCCGTGCCAGCGCCGGCGCCACCTCGTCCCAACTGTGCGCGGTCTGCGTGATGCCGTGCAGGCACACGAGCGGGGGGCGTCCGGCGGTGCCCCAGTCGAGGTAGTGGAGGGAAAGCTGGTCGATCGTGGCGGTGGCGTCCTTCGGAACGATCATGCGTGTCCTCGCAGGGCAGGTGGTCAGGTCGAGCGGGCGCGTCGTCGCCACGCGTCGAGCACGCTGCCGAAGCTCGCGCGCAGCGCGGGCGGGAGGTCGTCGAGCTTCACGTTCGCGGGGGGCGTCGGGCACGGCGCACGGCGCCGCGGCTTGACCGGTACGATCGGGGGGCTCGCGCGACCTTCGGTCAGCACGAGATGGAGATCGTCGACCAGCGGACGCGGCAGGCGATCGTTCAGCGCGGCGACGATGGTGCGCTTCAGGAGCGTGAGCTCCTGCATCCACGGGGCGCTCGAAACCGCGACGACCAGTGTCCGGCCGCGGAGGCGGACCGGCTCGGCGCGGCGCGCGATGCCGGCCCCGACGGCGTCGTCCCACACCCGCCAGATGGCGCTCGCGCCCGGGGTGCCGAGGACGCGATCGAGGCAGGTTTCGAGCACCGGATCGATGCGCGTTGGCTCGCGGCGCGGTTTCACCCGGCGGTGCTTAGCGTGCGCGGCGCCATGGAGAAAGCCTTGCGTGTTGCCCTGATTTTTTTCTTGACACGGTGTCCATTCCTTGTGTACTCACGCGCCCTGCTCTACAACATCTTGATGGTTCGCGGGTCGAAGCCAGGTCTTTCCACAGTACGCTCCGAGGCAGTCGGAGCCCAGAAAAACGAGGGTCTAGCCATGGAGACAGGGGTGGCGGTGGGTGGCATGGACGGTGGGGGGGAGGCGCAGCTGGTGGCTCTCGGTACGCCTGGTGCGCCCGGTGCGGAGCCCGCGCGGTCGGAGGGTCGGCGGGGTCTGGCCATCAAGCGGTATTTCACCCAGGCCGGGCTCGATCCCTTCACGACCGTGGAGTGGGAACGCCGGAGCGCCGTCATCTATGGTGAGAAGGGCGAGGTCGTGTTCGAGCAGCACGACGTCGAGATGCCGAAAGCCT
>CAZWAX010000407.1:0-5467 GCA_964631985.1 uncultured Polyangiaceae bacterium
GCCGACGCGACCGCACCGACCGCCGCGGCGAGCTCGGCCGCGTCGGCCGGGCGCGCGACCAACGCCGGCACGACGCCGGCGATCGCGTACGCCTCGCGTGCGGCCGCGTCGTCGACGACGCCGGTGCCGAGCCGATTCGCGATCGTCGCGACGACGTCGGTGGCGGCGTGCGCCGAGGCGTTCGACGTCACAGCGCCGCCTGCCGGCGCGGTGCCCGTTGCTCGACGCAGACACCGGGAGTCGGAAAGATCTTGCCGGGATTGGCGCGACCGTCGGGGTCGAAGACGGCCCGCACCTGCTGCATCAGGGCGAGATCGGCGGGACCGAACGCCACGCCGAGCTCCGTCATCTTCTCGACGCCGATGCCATGCTCGCCGGTCACGCTGCCGCCGAGCTCGAGGCAGGCCAGGAGGATCCCGCGGCCGGCGGCGAGCGCGCGGGCGCACTGGTCGGCGTCGCGCTCGTCGTAGAGCACGATCGGGTGGATGTTGCCGTCGCCGGCGTGGAAGACGTTGCCAATGCGAAGCCGGTGGCGGGCGCTCGCCGCTTCGATGCGGGCGAGGATCTCGGGGAGGCGCGTGCGTGGCACGACGCCGTCCTGGGTGCAGTAGCTCGGGGCCAGCCGGCCGACGGCGCCGAACGCCCGCTTCCGGCTCTTCCAGAGCGCCGCGCGCTCGGCCTCGTCGGCGGCGCGCCGGACGCGGCTCGCGCCGCGCTCGCGACAGAGCGCCTCGATGCGCGTCGCGATCGGGTCGAGGCCCGCCGCATCGCCGTCGATCTCGATGATCAGCACGGCGCCGGCGTCGGTCGGGAAGCCGAAGTGGAACGCGGCCTCGACCGCGGCGACGATCGTGCGGTCCATCATCTCGAGCGCGGCCGGAATGATGCCGGCCGCGATGATCGCGGACACCGTGGCGGTCGCCTCGGCGACGGTCGCGAAGACGGCGAGCATGGTGGTCACGGCTTCGGGCAGCGGCACGAGACGGAGCGTTGCCGCGGTGACGATGCCCATCGTGCCCTCGGCGCCGCAAACGATCCCGACGAGATCGTAGCCGAGACCGTCGTCGATGCCGTCGCCGAGCATCACGACCTCGCCGTCCGGCAAGACGAGCTCGACGGCGAGCACGTGATTGGTGGTGGTACCGTACTTGAGCGTGTGCGGACCGCCCGAGCCCTCGGCGACGTTGCCGCCGATCGTGCACGCGTTCTGACTGGACGGATCGGGGGCATAGTGGAGGCCGGCCGTGCGCACGACGCGCGACACCTCGGCGTTCACCACCCCCGCTTCGGCGACGATGCGCCGATTCGGAAGGTCGACGGCGCGGATCCTCTTCATGCGGCTCGTACAGACGACGAGCGGCGCCGGCGCCGCGAGACAGCCGCCCGAGAGGCCGGTGCCGGCCCCGCGCGGCACGAACGGCACGCCGGCCCGGTGAGCGGCGCGGAGCACGGCGGATACCTCGTCGGTCGAGCGCGGCAGCACGACGACCTGCGGAACGGCGCGCTCGAGCGTGTAGCCGTCGCACTCGTAGACCGCGAGCGCCGCGGCCGCGGTGACGATGCCGTCGGGGCCGACGATCGCGGTCAGCTCCTCGATCAGCGCGACGGGCACCGCGATCGGCGTTGACACCGCGCGACGATACCACAATAAGCTCCGGGCGTACGCGCGCCGCCCGGCGCCGCCCGCATCGATTTCAGCGACACCCGCGCGAGGCCGACCATGTCTCTCATTCCCCCGTCCAACGTGTTTCCCCCGCCCGAACGCCTGCTGCTCGGCCCCGGCCCGAGCCAAGTGCACCCGCGCGTGCTCGCCGCCATGGCGCAGCCGCTCCTCGGCCACCTCGATCCGGCCTTCGTCGCATTGATGGAGGAGACCAAGCGCATGCTGCGCATCGTCTTCGGCACGAAGAACGAGCTCACGATTCCGATCTCGGGCACCGGCAGTGCCGGGCTCGAGGCGACCATCGTGAACCTCGTCGAGCCCGGGGACGAGGTCGTGATCGGCGTGAACGGCGTTTTCGGCACGCGGCTCACCGACGTCGCCGAGCGTGCCGGCGCGACCGTGATCAAGGCCGAGGCCCCGTGGGGCGAGACGATCCCGACCGAGACCATCAACGCAGCGCTCGGCCGCGCCAAGAAGCCGCGACTCCTCGTGCTGGTGCATGCCGAAACGTCGACGGGGGCGTGGCAGCCGATCGAGGAAGCGAGCCGCCTCGCCCACGAGCACGGCGCGCTGTTCGTCATCGACTGCGTGACCTCGCTCGCCGGGTGTCCGGTCGACATCGACCGCGTCGGCGTCGACGCCGCCTATTCGGGAACGCAGAAGTGCCTGAGCTGCCCGCCCGGGCTCTCGCCGGTGACGTTCGGCCCGCGCGCGGTCGAGCGCCTCCGAGGCCGCACCCGCAAGGTCCAGAGCTGGTATCTCGATCTCACGATGCTCGAGAAGTACTGGGGCGAAGAGCGGGTCTATCATCACACTGCGCCCATCAGCATGAACTACGCCCTCTACGAGTCGCTCCGGCTCGTCCTCGAGGAAGGCGCCGAAGCGCGGTACGCCCGCCACCGGCGGAATCACGAGGCGCTCGTCGCGGGCCTGGAAGCACTCGGGCTCACCATGGCGGTCAAGGCGGGGGAACGCTTGTGGATGCTGAACAGCGTGCGGATTCCCGCGGGCGTCGACGACGTCGCGGTGCGGAAGGCGTTGCTCGACGAGGATCGGATCGAGATCGGCGGCGGGCTCGGACCGCTCAAGGGTCAGACCTGGCGCATCGGCCTCATGGGCGAGTCGAGCACGGCCGCGAACGTCACCCGCGTGCTGGGAGCCCTCGGGCGGCTGCTCCCGCGTCACGGGTTCGCCTGCGATGGCGGCGCGGGAGTCGCGGCTGCCGAGCGGGCCTATTCCACGCGCGCGGCTTGAGTCTCAGTACGTCTGGACGCGACGGGCCTCGTAGTGTCCACCGTCGCTCTGTGCCACCGTCTTCATCTTGCGGCCCATCTCGATCAGCCAGTCGCCGCCGAGATCGCCGTAGTACGTGATGAAGCCCATGCAGGCGACGATGCCTGCGACGAACCCGAGCATGAAACTGCGAACACCGGGACTCATCTTCCCCTCCTCACCCCGCAGGACACCCGTCCTGCCCTCGACCCGAGATCCCCGCGCGCCAGTGGATCCGCGGAGGCGCGCAACCGCAGGCTAGTTGACATGGATATTTTCTCACTGTCAACGCGCTGGCGAACGTCGATCGTCGGGCTGGCGCTGCTGGCCCTCGGGGCGGCGGCGTGTACGCCCCGGGTGCGCGTTCCGGGCGCGCCGCTCCAGCGCGTCGGGACGGTTCCGGTCCTGACGGACGACGCGGACCGCACCTCGCTGCTCGCCGCGGTCCGGGAGAGCGCCCGCTACTTCGCGCGCGTGCCACCCGACCGGGTCGTCACCTTCGGATCGACCACGCGAACGGCGGCGGAAATGGGGGCGGCGATGGACGCCTTCGCCACCTACCTCGCGACCGGTGCGGGGCCCGCGGACCTCACGGCCGAGATCGGCCGGCGCTTCGAGCTCCACCGCGCCACCGCCCCCGGGGGCGTCCTCTTCACCGGCTACTACCTGCCGATGCTGCCGGCACGGACGAAGCCCGATGCGCGCTTTCGCATCCCCGTGCTCGAACGGCCGGCGGATCTGGTGACGGTCGCGCTCGGCGATCTCGGCGCCCCCTGCGCCTGCCGGGAGCAACTGGTCGGACGCGTCGTCCGCGGCGCCCTCGCACCCTATTATTCGCGCGCCGAGATCGACGGCGGTGCGACACGCGGGGCGCCCGTCCTGGCCTGGGTGGAGGATGCCGTCGGCCTCTTCTTCCTCCAGATCCAGGGCTCGGGGGTGCTGACGTTCCCGGACGGCACGCGGCGCACGATCGGATTCGCGGCGTCGAACGGGCATCCGTACGTCAGCATCGGCAAGGTGCTGATCGAGCGCGGCGAGCTGACCCTCGACCAGGCATCGATGGACGGCATCCGGCAGTGGCTCGCGACCCACCCCGGCGAAGAGTCGCGCCTCCTGCAAACGAACCCGCGCTACGTGTTCTTTCGCGTGCTCGACGGCGCGCCGGTCGGCAGTCTCGGCGTCGCCGTCACCCCGGGTCGAACGATCGCCACCGATCCCGCCGTCTTTCCGCCGGGAGCCCTCGCGTTCATCGCCGTGCCCGCCGCGGGGCCGAGCCTGGCGCTCTCTCGCTTCGTCCTCAATCAGGACGCCGGCGCCGCCATCCGCGGGCCAGGGCGGGTCGACGTCTACTTTGGCGCCGCGAGCGACGCCAGCGCGACGGCCGGAAGGCTGCGCTCCCCGGGCGAGCTCTATTTCCTCGCCCCGCGCGCGACCTCAGCGCGCTGACGTCGCCAAAGTCTACGGTTGATGCCCGGAGACGAAGTTGCGAGAATTCGCAACGCTAGCGAGCGCCGTCATGCGTGATGCCTATCTCCTGAGCGCCGTGCGCACCCCGATCGGAGGGTTCCGCGGTGCGCTCGCCGCACGCACCGCACCCGAGCTCGGTGCGAGCGTCATCCGGGCAGCGTTCGAGCGGGCCCGGGTCCCGGCCGGGGATGTCGAGCAGGTCATCATGGGGAACGTCGTCGGCGCGGGGCTCGGACAGGCGCCCGCGCGCCAAGCCGGGCTCGGCGCCGGCCTGGCGGAGAGTCACGGCGCGCTCACCGTCAACAAGGTCTGCGGATCCGGCCTGGTGGCGGTGGCGCTCGCGGCCCAGGCCATCCGTCTCGGGGAGGCCGAGCTGATCGCGGCGGGCGGCATGGAGAGCATGTCACGCGCCCCTTACCTGCTGCCGCGCGCCCGCGAAGGACACCGGCTCGGACCCGGCCCGCTCCTCGACGCGATGATCCTCGACGGTTTGTGGGATCCCTACAACGACTTCCACATGGGGAACGCCGCGGAGCGCTGTGCGCGCGAGCGCACCATCGACCGCGCGGCGCAGGACGCCTACGCGGCGGAGAGCTACCGGCGCGCGCAGGCGGCCGTCGCGGCGGGGACGTTCGCGACCGAGATCGTCGGCGTCGAGGTCCCGGGACGCGGTGGGGTCGTCACGATCACCGAGGACGAGGAGCCGAGCCGCGTCGACTTCGATCGCATCCCCGAGCTCCGTCCGAGCTTCGAGAAGACGGGCACCATCACCGCCGCGAACGCGTCGACGCTCGCCGACGGCGCCGCGGCGCTGATCGTGGCAGGCGAGGGGGCGCTCGCGCGTCATGGCGTTCGACCCCGGGCGCGCATCGTCGCGACCGCCGTCGCCGGACGGGCGCCCGTCGAGTTTCCGATCGCGCCGGTCGACGCGATCACCAAGGTCGTGACCCGCGCCGGGCTCCGGCTCGCGGGCATCGACCTGTTCGAGAGCACCGAGGCCTTCGCGGTGGTCGCCATCCACCCCCTCCACCCCGCCCCGAACCTCCGCCCCCCCCCGGCGGGCCG
>CAZWAX010000408.1:0-5455 GCA_964631985.1 uncultured Polyangiaceae bacterium
CGTTGCTCGGTCGTTCGCTTGTGCGGCGTAGCTCCGCTACGCCTCCGCGCTCACTTACCCTCGCGCCTCGCATCTGGACCGGTTTGAGCGGTCCGCGTGGAACTGAGAGAGGTGCCGTGCGAGATCAGAAACCTTTTGATTCGTACCCAGGACCGGCAGCGCAAGCAGCAGACCTCACCTGCACAAGTCCGCAAGAAACCGCGCGACGGGGGACGAGTAGGTGCTGCGTGGCGACGTCAAGATGCGCGATCTCATCCGCGTATGTCACCAGTTTGGCACCACGTCGGCTCAGAACTTCTTGAAGAAGTCGATCAGCCACGGCCTCGCAACCACAGCCATTGCAAAACCCGGCAGGGTGACGGCGATGAAATTCAACCACCAACGCCACGCTTTCAGCCTCGACACCCCGGCCGCGATTCCGAGTTCCAATTTCGGCCGGACAGAAAACAAGGCACATGCAACGAAGCCGCCGAACAAAACCCACGCAACGAACGTCCGGGGCTCCGACTCTGGGGGTACGGGCACCTGTCTGGTTTCTATCGCCAGGATTAGCCCTACAGCTTCGGTCACCTCGTCAGCAGAAAGTCCGTCCTGCAACAGAGTCACTGCCTGCTTGGAGGCTTCGCGTCGGGCCAATTTCTCGGGTGTGGAGATGAGGAATGCCGTCGCGAAGAGGCTGGCCATCCATACCATCCAGACTGCCGTGATCAACGATGCGTTCTGCCACCAGGGCCACTTCACCCGCATAGCCCATGTTCGGAGCGCGACGAACATCTCGCGCGCCTCGTGGGACTGTTCGGGAGTTACGTTCAGCCGCAACAACCCTCCACCGTACTGCTTGTCGATACTGATACGCGCACTGATTGGACCGGATTCGACCCTTATCTGAAGCGCTATCGGAGTCTCGTGCGCGATCGCAGCTTCACGCTGTATCTTGGCTATGCTGTCGCTGACGATTGATTGCCCGCTTTCGAAATCGACGCGCACCTCCTTTGATTCCGAGGCCAGCCGACGAAGCTCGTATGTCCTATTTGGGCCCTCGGCTAAGGCTTCACGCAGCGCGGCTGTATGCTTAGCGAGCGTTTCCCATTCTTCAGCCAGCACCTTGTCGAGATCCGACAGAGCTGCCTCGTCCACCAACAGTGGGCCTCGAAGGGACAACTCGGTTCTATGGAGCAAGTCCGCCATGGGAACGTCTCGTAGAGCCCGAACAGCGCTTTGTGCAAGCGCGCTCCGCCGGACACAGGTGGATTCCCAACGGAGGCCCTTAGCCTTCAGCCTTCGACACCTTGTGATTCGGACCAATCGGTCGGATACCAAACCGCCGTAGCATCCCGCTGCACGGACCGTTAGAACCGCGGACGAATGTTCCCCTACCACGACGAGAACGAGACCCAGCGCTTCCCGGTCGTCACCGTCGCGCTGATCGCGCTGAACGGGGCGGCGTGGGTGATGCTGCAGGGGGCCGGCGCGGAGATGCCGCTCGCGAAGTCGGTCTGCGAGCTCGGGCTCATTCCGGCGGAGCTCATGGCCACGGCACCGCCCGGCTCGGCGTTCCCGATGGGCGAGGGCGTCACCTGCCTCACCGACCCGGGGCGGCAGGCGCAGAACCTCTTCACCTCGATGTTCATGCACGGCTCGTGGATGCACCTGCTCGGCAACATGTGGTTCCTCTGGCTCTTCGGGAACAACATCGAGGACGCGATGAACCGCGGGACGTACCTCGTGTTCTACCTGGTGTGCGGGCTCGCGGCGGCGTTCGCGCAGGTGGCGACCAATCCGGCGTCGGTGGTGCCGATGGTCGGGGCATCGGGGGCGATCAGCGGCGTGATGGGGGCCTACCTCGTCCTGTTTCCGCGAGTCCGCGTGTACGCGATGGTGCCGCTCGGCTTCATCCTCACGCGGGTCGCGATCCCCGCGTGGGGGATGCTGCTCTACTGGGCGTTCATCCAAGTCGCGAGCGGCCTCGGCACGGTCGGCGGCGAAGGCGGGGGCGTGGCGTTCTGGGCCCACATCGGCGGCTTCGTCGCCGGGGCCGTCTTGGTGAAGCCACTCGTCCGCTCCGACCGCCTGGCCGAGCACCAACAGCACCACTGGCAGCCGCAGCATTCGCGGTAGCGCACTGCCATTCGGTGAGCCGCCTCAGAGCTTCGCAAGCCACTGACGAACGGCGCGTACGAACTCCGTGAAATCCCCCGGGGCTTTCGCCAGGTAGTCGGCGACGCGATCCGGATCGAGCTCGAGATAGCCGTACACGAGCACGTTCCGAAACCCACTTCAGGTCTCAGGACCACGCTGTCGCTCGTCGAGACGCTCGCCGGCCAAGCGCCATTGCTCTTCCAGGTAGGGCTTGAAATCCCAGTAGCGAGCTCGGGCGCGCGTGACGAAGGTCGCTTCGTCGTCGGGATCGCGAGCAAAGAGACATCTCTCCGCTCACGACTCGGAACCTCATGGCTTGCTCGCTCGCACCATACCGTCCCGCGACCATCGAGTCGCAAAGACGAGACGCGCGGCCTTCGCCATCCCGCCGTCAGCCCGCGGGGGCCTCGCAGCCGAGGCTTTTGCCCCCGGCCGTGAGCTGCGCGAACAGCTGATTCAGCAGATTCTGGTCGTCGCGGCGCAAACGGGTGCGCATCAAGAGGCAGCGGCACACGTACGGGCGCGCCGAGGCATTGTCGCCGAGCGAGACGTAGGCTTCGGCGAGGCGCAGGTGGTTCTCGGGGACGGTGGGGTGCGCGCGCGCGAGGGTCTCCAGCATCTCGAGGCCGCTCTCGGAATCGCCGTGCTTGAGCAGCGCGGCGGGGGCCAGCACGTAGAGCGTGCCGAGCATGCGGGTGGACGCGAAGTCGCGAAAGGCGGCGTCGAGGTCGCGGCTGCGACGGGCGTAGAACTCGACGTCGCGAACGAGATTGGCGGCGAGGAGACCCTTCTGCTGCACGATGCGGCCGGTGACCGCGGCGCGGCCGAACGACTGCCCGACGCCCTCACACGGACTCTGGCGCACCTTGTCGTAGGCGGCTTCGCGCGCCGCCGGCGTGTCGGTGCCGGTCTCGATCAACGCCTCGAGCTCGTCGGAGACGATGAGGCAATCGACCGGCGCTCTCAGGCCCGGGAGCGGGACCTTCATGCCCTTCAAAGGTCCGCAGCCCACGATCACGAGCGCCGCGATCGCGACCGCTATCGACGCCGCCCTCGACACTATTTCCCGTACGCCTTCACCACGGCGCCGTAGCTCCCGGCGTCCGCGGCCGTGAGCGCCATGATGCCGACCTCGGCGCAGGCGGTCTTGCCCTCGCCGTCGCAGAGCCGCGACAGGCCGTCCTTGAACTTCTTGCGCTCGGCCGCGGGCGTGCTGCCGAACGCGACGAGCGTCATGGACGGGAACTTGGCGCTCTCCCAGACCGAGCGGATGCCCTCGGCGCCCTCGATGTGCGGCAGCTCGGCCATCTGCGCGTCGTCGACGATCGCGCACTCGGACTCGCCGGTCAGCACCTTCTTGATCGCCTGCAACGGCCGCTGGGTCTCGACGAGCTGGAAGTCGCCGAGCACGAACTGCTTCCCGGAGACGACGCGCTCGAGGAACTTCGGATCGTCGGCGTGGTCGGTCGCCATGGTCTTCCCGAAGCAACCCTTGAGGTCGGGCGCGTTCTTGCTGATCAGGAAATACTGCTGGCCGCCGGCGCGCGACACGATCGCGGTGCCAACGACCTCGAGCTGGTGCTTCTGGCGCAATGCCAGGAACGCGGCGAGCGAGAGGATGCCGAAGCGCGGCTTCTCGTCCCGGATGTACGACTCGGCGGCGGGGCGCGTCGTGTGGTACTGGCCGCGCGCGTCGCCCCAACCGTACTGCGAGGCCGCGAGCGCGATGAAGCGATCGAGGTAGCTCTGCGCCAGTGCCGCCCCGCCGACGCCGTGCTCCTTCAGGACGAGCACGTTCACGCGCGCCGGTGGCGGCGCCGCGGACGCGACGGTTGCGACGACGGCGGCACCAAGGACCCCCGCCAGGAGACGACCGATCCCGCGGCTCATTCCGCGGACACCGGGCTCGAAGAGGATCCTGCAGGCCGCCGACGACGGCGACGCCGGCGCTTCGCCGCGGCGTCACCCGAGGCGGGAGTCGCTCCCTCGGCGGGCGCTTCGGCGGACGCGACGGGCGCGGGCGCAGCAGCTGCAGCAGCACGCGGGGGCTTGCCACGACCGGCGCCTCCGCGTCCCGAGCGCGCACCCCGTCCGCCCCGCCGCCCACGATCGTCTCCCATGACCGGACGCGGGACGTGCTCGTGCGCGCCGTGGTCGAAGTTCGGCAGGATCACGCGTGGCAAGGTCATGCCGATCGCCTTCTCGATGGACTGCAACTCGTCTTCCTCCTCGGGGGCGACGAAGGTGACGACCTCGCCGACGGCCCCGGCCCGCGCCGTTCGGCCACCGCGATGGATGTAATCGTCGGAGGAGAACGGCACGTCGTAGTTGACGACGTGCGAGATGCCCTCGACGTCGATGCCGCGCGCCGCGACGTCGGTCGCGACCATGACCGGGTACTCGCCGCGCCGAAACGCCTCGAGCGCGGCGACGCGGTCTTCCTGGCGCCGGTCGGAGTGGATGCTCGTCGCGGGAGCCGCGCCGCGCGTGATGGCGCGCGCCAGCCGATCGGCGTCGACCTTGCGCTTCACGAACACCAGCACCGAGCGCCACTGTTCGCGTTGGATCAACGTCGTCAGCAGCGCCGTCTTCCGATCCTGCGCCACCGGGTACACGCTCTGCGCGATGCCGCTGGCCGGACGCTGCGGACCGCCGATCAGGATCGGCACCGGGTCGCGCAGGATGTCGTTGGCGAGCTGGCGGATCTCGGGGGCCATCGTCGCCGAGAACATCAAGGTCTGCCGGTCTTCGGGGAGCGCGCGCAGGATGCGACGGATGTCGGGCAGGAAGCCCATGTCGAGCATGCGGTCGGCCTCGTCGAGCACGAGGACCTCGACGGTCTTCAGGTCGACGTAGTCGAAGCGCATGTGGTCGAGGAGGCGACCCGGGGTCGCGACCACGATCTCGGCACCGGCGCGGAGCGCGCGTTCCTGGGGCCGCATGTCGACGCCGCCGACGACCGACACCGCCGTGATCCCCACGTGGTAGCCGATCGCCAGCGCCTGCTCGTCGATCTGCATCGCGAGCTCGCGGGTCGGCGAGAGTACCAGCGCCCGGCAGACGTTGCGGGGGCCGGTGCTCAGCTTCTGCAGAATCGGCAGCAAAAACGCGGCGGTCTTGCCGGTGCCCGTCGAGGCGCAGCCGATCAGATCGCGTCCGGCGAGGGCCACCGGGATGGCCTCGGCCTGGATGGGCGTCGGGCGGGTGTAGCCCATGTCGTCGACGGCCTCGGTGAGCGCCGGAATGAGGGCGAAGTCGCTAAAGGACCGCGTCATTGGGACCCCACGGGGTGTTAGCTGATGAAAGGCGTTCCTTA
>CAZWAX010000409.1:0-4117 GCA_964631985.1 uncultured Polyangiaceae bacterium
CTCGAGCGTCGTGCCGATTCGCGACCTCGCGTTCGAGCACCGCATGTACCTGCCGCTGGCGCCGCTCGTGGCGCTGCTGGTGGTCGGCGCCGCGGCGCTCATCGAGCGTACCGGGTTGCCGCCGACGCGCGCACGGCGGGTCGCCGTCGGCGCGACGGCCGTCGCCGTGACCGTGCTCGTCGCGCTCACGATCGCGCGCAACCTCGACTACCGGAGCAACGTCGCGATGTGGACCGACGTCGTCCAGCGGCGTCCCGCCAACGTCCGCGCTCACGCCAACCTGGCCCAGGCCTTGATGGCCGAGCAGCGCGTGGACGAGGCGATGGCGGCGGCCGAGACCGCGCTCCGACTCGATCCCACCCATGCCGAAGCGCACGTCCATCGCGGTCACGCGCTCGCGAGCCGTGGCGCCTACCGCGAGGCCGAGGCCGAGTACGTCGAGGCCGTGCGTCTCAAGCCCACGTCCCCCGACGCGCACAACAACTGGGGTGCCGTGCTTGCCGACCAGAAGCGCTACGCCGAGGCCGAGCCGCGCTACCGCGAGGCGCTGCGCCTCCGGCCGAGCTATCCCGAGGCCATGAACAACCTCGCCGTGGCCGTCATGCAGCGTGGCAGCTACGACGAGGCCGCGGCGCTCTACCGCGAGGCCCTGCGGCTCACCCCCGGGTACGCCGAGCCGTACAGCAACCTCGGCAACCTGCTCTCGCGTCAGGGCCGGAACGCCGAGGCGATCGAGCAGTACCGGCGCGCCCTCACCCTGAAGCCCGCCTACGCCGCGGTCCATTTCAACCTGGCGCTGGCGCTCCTCGAGGAGGGACGTCGCGACGAGGCGCTCGTCCATGCGCGCGAGGCGGAGCGGCTGCGGCCGGACCTGGCGCCGCTCGTCCGGCAGGCGGGATTGGCGTCCCCGCGGTGAGGCCCGTGGCGATCAGCGCTCAGCCGCGCATTTGGTCGCGAGCGCCGTGACCAGCACTCGCCACCGATCGTGGGTACGGGAACGATCGAGCGGGCTTCGACCGCTCAGTCGCCGAGGCAGACGCCCCAGGTGCCGCCACCCGCGGTGTCGCGGCTGGTGCCACAGCTGGCGTCGGAGCCGACGATCGGACGTCGGTCGGTGGCAAGATCGTCGCATTCCTCGGTGACGCCGCACATGACCGACGTACCGTTCACGTTCACCGAGGCATTCCTCTTGAGCATGATGCGCCCGGCATCGACGCCGTCGAGACCGTTGCCGGTCACCGTCGTGTCGTGGCTCACCTTGGCGAGGCGGTCGCTGCTGACCCCGTCACCGTCGTTCCCCGTGACGTCGCAGTAGAAGAGGGTCGCTTTGCGAACGGCGTGCGCCCCGTCGCCACCGTTGCCGAGGAAGCTCGTCGAGCGCGCATTGACTTTGTCGGCGTGGACCCCGTCCCCGCCGTTGTTCGAGAGCGACGCGTCGTCGAGGCGCGCCGTCTTCCCGGCGCGCACCCCGTCGCCGGTGTTGTTGCTGATCGTCACGTTGATGACCCTCGTGCCTTTGTCGCTGCGGATGCCGTCCGCGCCGCCGGTGAGCGTACCCGGACCGTCGATGCGACAGGCACCCTTTTCACAGCGCACCACGTCGTGCGCCGGGTGCCCGGTGAGGGTGAAGCCTCCGAGGTGGAGGCGCCCCTGGAGCTTCACGGCGTCGTCGGCCGTGGCCGAGCAATCGAGGTCGCCGGTGAGTATGGCGGAGCCTCGTACGAATTGCCCGCAGCTCGTGACGTGTTCGACGGCGTGCGTGCGTGCGGGAGCGAGAAGCGTTCCGGCCGCGACCAGCAGGATGGGGAGCAGGTGGCGCATGCAATTCTGCTACCGCGAGCGGCGTGGATTCGCCAAGCGAAATCCTCTCGGAATGGGCCCGAGGCTGGCGCGGAGGTTGCAGTCCTTGGAGGCATGGACCCCGCGACGCGAAGAAACCCGAGCTCCGGCAAGGGCGCCGTCGGACGCATTCTCGTTCCCGAGAAGGGGTGGCGCCGGGCATTCGCAGCACTGACAATGCTCGCGCTCGCCGTGACGGGTCCGGCGCCGGCGGCGGCTTTTTCGGCCGCCGAGGTGATGTTGCGATCGCTCCAGGTGCGCAATCAGGGCGACGGCGCCTTCATCACGTACCGGGTCGAGCTCTTCGCGAAAGACGGTGGCGCGGTAACCCGCACCGTCTCGACGTATCGCAAGACATGCGACGGGGCGGTGAAGCAGCTGATCGTCTTTCGCGAGCCCGCCGACGTGGCCGGCGCGGCGTTTCTCAGCTGGATCCACCCCCATCGCGCACCCGACATGTGGCTCTACCTTCCCGAGCTCGGCCGCCCGCGGCAGGTGAACGCGGCCACGCGCGGCGAGGCGTTCCTCGGCTCGGATTTCACCTACGAGGACCTCGGGGCGCCGGCCGATGACGAGCGCACGCACGCGATCGTCGCCGAGCCCGCGGTCGACGGCGAGCCGACGTATCAGGTGGAGAGTCGGCCGCAGCTGCGGGACCGCTACGCACGCATTCTCACGTGGATCAGCCAGCGCACGTTCCTGCCCGTCCGCATGGAGTATTTCGACCCGGCCGGGGCGCTGCTCAAGGTCGGCCGCTTCCGCGGCGTGCGCGTCGTGAAAGGCATTCCCCTGTCGTCGACGCTCGAGATGGCGAACGTACGCACGGGGCACCGCACCGCGGTCACGCTCCTCGACGCGGACGTCGATCGCGCGTTCGATTGCGCGCTCTTCAGCGAGCGCGGACTGTCGCGTGCCCGCCTGTGACGACGCGCGGCGACGACGGCGTTCGCTCCTTGCGCTCGCCCTGACGCTCGGCAGCCTCGCCTGCGCCGTCGACGGCGCCTCGGCGGTCGAGCTGCGCTTCCCCGACGGCCGTGTGAGCCTCGCCGGCTCGCTCGCGACCTGGGACGTCATTCGGCTGCACGACGACACCCCGAGCGAACGACCCTCGGGCCTCCTCGAACTCCGGATGGATGCCACCCGCACCGACCGCTGGCGGATTTTCGCATCGCTCCGCGGCGGCTACGACGGCAAGATCGGTAACGCGCGCGGGGGCAACCCGTTCATCGCGTTCGACGAGCACTACCAGTCGAAGGACGTCTTCCTGACCCTCGACGAGGCGTATCTCGACCTCTACTTCGAGAGCTTCGAGCTCCGCATCGGCAAGCAGAAGATCTCGTGGGGCCAGCTCGACGATCTGCAGCCGACCGACCACTTCAATCCGGAGGATCTGACCGAGTTCTACTTCCGGGGCGAGCTCGAACGGAAAATCGGCGTGCCCGCCGTCCGCTGGACGGGCTATCGCGGAGCCTCGACGCTCGACCTCGTGTGGAACCCGGTGTTCACCGCACCGCGCATGGCGGCGCGTGACGACCGCTGGTTTCCGCCCCTGCTGACGGTGCCCACGACCTTCGATTCGCCCTTCGGCGCGGTGCCGGTCGCCAGTCGCTACCCCGACGTCGACCCCCCACCGCACACGCTCGCGAGCTCCGACGTCGCGTTCCGCCTGAAGCACTTCCACGAAGGCATCGAGATGTCGCTCACCGGCTTTCACGGATGGGACAAATGGGGGCAGACGTACCGCGCGTACGGCACGGCAACGGTGGCGCCGACGAACGACCCGACGGCCCCGCTCTCGACCGTCGTCGACGTCGCCGCGGTGCCGTCGACGCAACGGATCACGGTGCTCGGCGGCGACCTCGCGGTCCCGTTCTGGGTCGTGGCTCTCCGCGCCGAGGCCGCGTGGATCCACGGCCGAGCGTTCCCATTGCGCCTGCAGGAGCAGATCGCCAGCAATCCGAGCCTCTTCGACGTGGTCGGCGCCGCCGCGCAGCGGGTCGCGCAGACGGGCAACGCCGAGACGGTCGCGCTGCCGATCGGTCCCGCCGCGCTCGAGCGCGAGTGCCTGCAGTGGGGCGTCGGCGTGGACTGGTTCGTCAACGAGCGCGTCTCGCGGCGCCTGATCGGCCGCGAATCACTCGCGGGAACCTTCTTCCTCTTGCAACTGATCCAGAGCGTGATCTTCGACCACGACGCAGCCTTCATCGACGATGCGGTCGAGCACCTGCTCGCCGCGACGATCCGCCAGACGTTTTTCGACGAGCGTCTGTCGGTGGAG
>CAZWAX010000409.1:4127-5447 GCA_964631985.1 uncultured Polyangiaceae bacterium
CGGCGACTACTTCGTGTGGCCGCAGGCGTCGTATCGGCTGACCGCCGATCTCGCGGCGCTCTTCGAAGCGCGCGTGATCGGGGGCGCGCGCGGCCAGACGATCGGCCAGTACCGCGACTACGACGGCATCAAGCTCGGCCTGCGCTGGTCGTTCTGACGAGCCGAACGAACGAAGGGGACGCGTCACACCGCCGGGACGCGGCGCAGCACCCACATCCCCGCGAGCAACATCACGAGCAACGCCCCGATCGCGGCGCGATACGCGAGCGTTCCCAGGTCCTCGAGCGTGTAGACCACGGCGGCCCACACCAGCGGGCCGGTGATGGCCGCGAAGCGGCCGACCATGCCGTAGAGGCCGTAGAACTCCGCGAGCGACTCCGGGGGCGAGAGCCGGAACATGACGACGCGGTCGGCCGCCCAGAGCGCGCCGAGCGCGGTGCCGACGAACGGGCCGACCAGCCACAGCGCCGCCTTGCCGGGGGCGCCGCAGGCGAGGCCGAGCGCCACGGCCCAGAGCGTGAGCGCCCCGTAGAGCGCGCGCTTGGCGCCGACCCGATCGATGACGGGGCCCTGGCCGAACGCGCCGACGATCGCGAAGATCGTCGAGAGCGCGAGGAGGCTCGTCACCTCGGGGCTGCTGAAGCCGCCGACCTTGGTGACGTAGAGGGCCATGAAGAGCACCACCGTGTTGACCGCGTCGGTGTAGAGGAAGTGCGCGCAGAGAAACCGGCCGAGGCCGGGGAGCGCGCGCAGCTTCCGGAGCGTGGTGCCGACGCGCGCGAAGGTCTCGCCGGCGAGGCCGCGCCGCCAGAGCGGGCCGCGACCATGGTCCGGCACCAGCAGGAAGCACGGCAGCGCCGCGACGAGGAACAGCACGGCGGTCGCCGGGAACGCCGCCGCCTTGCCGAAGCGCTCGGCGATCGGCGCGATGCTGTAGAGGCTGATGATCGTCCCGCCGTAGCCGAGGCCGACACCGAGCGCCGAGGCCCGGCCGCGCGTCGACTCGTCGGAGACGTTGGCGAGGAGCGCGTCGTAGAAGACGAGCGCCGCCTGGTAGAAGTACGTCGCGACCGCGAACAGCACCAGCACGAGCGCCATCGGCCGGCCGATCCCCATGAGCGCGGTCGCGGTGACGCAGGCGAGCGTCGCGACCGCAAGGAACGGCAGGCGCCGGCCGGAATGGTCGGAGAGCGCGCCGAGGAGCGGCGCCGTCAGCGCAACGAAGACCATGGCACCGCTGTAGGCGAGGCTCACGTGGACATCGCGGCCGCCGAGGTCCTGCACGACCAGGAGTGGCAGGTAGCGCGAGACGACGTTCAG
>CAZWAX010000410.1:0-5427 GCA_964631985.1 uncultured Polyangiaceae bacterium
TGTCGGCGTTGTCGATCAGGTACGCGAGCTCGTCGTCGAGGTAGCGATAGTTGACATTGATCGGGATGCCGCGGATCTTCATCGCCGCGAAGTTGGTCTCGCAGTACTCGGGCGCGTTGTAGAGGTACATGCCGACCTTGCTGTGCGGGCCGAGCCCGGCGTCGAGGAACGCCTGGGCGAGCCGCGCGGCCCGCGTGTCGTAGTCGCGCCATGAGATCCGGCGCAGGCCCTGGACGACGGCGGGGGCGTCGGGGGTGGCGTCGGCGATGGCTTCCCAGATGGCTCCGAAGTGGACGTGCATGGTCGGCGGTCTTAGCGCGAGACCGGAGCAACGTGCCAGCAGGGTCGGTGGCAGGTCGCCGCGGTGCGTAGTAGGGAGGCGCGGTGTCGTTCCCGGCCTTCCGCGTGCGGCCCGGCGAAGCCCACGCGCCTTTCGTCTTCACCTGCGAGCACGCCTCCGCCGCCGTCCCCGAGCAGTACGCGGGCCTCGGCCTCGGCCCGGTCGAGCTCGCGGATCACGTCGCCTGGGACCTCGGCGCCGCCGCGCTCGCCCGTCGTCTCGCCGAGGCATTCGGCGCCCCACTCGTGGAGAGCGGCTGCTCGCGCCTCGTCGTCGATTGCAACCGCGACCTCCGCGACCACGATCTCATCGTCGCCGAGACCCACGGCATCGTCGTCCCCGGGAACCACGACCTCGCCGCCGCCGAGCGCGCGCACCGCATCGACCGGTGGCATCGCCCGTACCACGACGCGATCGACGACGTGCTCCGCGGCTACCGCGAGCCGACCATCCTCGTAAGCATCCACACCTTCACGCCCGAGCTCCGCGGGGAGCGGCGCGCGCTCGAGGTCGGCGTCCTCTACGACGACCACGTACCGCTGGCCGGCACGCTCGCCGACGCCCTCGCTGCGACCGGCCTCGTCGTCCGCCACAACGAGCCGTACTCGGGCCTCGACGGCCTCATCTATTCGGCGCGCGTGCACGGCACGCGCTTCGGGCTCCGCTACGTGGAGCTGGAGGTCAACAACGGGCTCCTGCGCGACGACGCGGGTGTCGCGGCGGTCGCCAGTCGATTGGCGGCCGGCCTGCGCGTCATCGATTGAACCTTTCTGCACCGAGAGGTGTTGCCAGAGCGGTCACGTCGGCGCTCGAGCGTTTCATATTGGCGCAGTTTTCGTGACGTTGACGTTGACGATGCCGATTGGAAGTCGATACGAGCGTGCCCCGTGAATACGGACGTCGGAGGTTTCACATGTGTCGTCGACTCGCCTCACTCCTTGCGCTCGTCGTGGTTCTGAGTCCGCGTATCGGAAGCGCAGAATCCGGGCTCCAGATCTCGTTGCCATCGACAAGCGCGGTGATGATCAACAAGGACGTCCAAAATGGGGCGACGCTCGAGAGATGGGCCATCATCTATGACGAAGCCCGAGGCATCTTCTTGGGAAACGTCTTTCGCGCCAATGGAGGAGAACCAGCGTTCATCTTCTGTCGTGAGCTGCCACCGCCGAATTCCGACTCCAAGGCCTTCACCTGCGGCGGCGCCGATCGATGCGATACGTCTTCGTGCCCCGGACAAGGTGACTGGACCGTGATCGCTCCCCCGGAGCGGCCGTTCGTGGTCCCGGTGTCGTTCGTCCGACCCCGGCCCGTCGAACCGCCCCAGGTCGGCTTGACCGCGGGCTGCTACGCCGCCGATCAACAGGGCGTGGCCCCTGGGGAGTTCGCGTGTGGGCTGAGAAATTCGACCGGCAATTCGAGTCTGGATTTCCAATTCGTCGGCGAACACGACTTCCAGCAGCGTTTCTGGCAACGAGGGTTCCAGCTCTTCCTATTCGACGAATGCCAGGGTGTGATGAACGCATTCTCCAACCCTGCCGGGTTCATTTTGTTTGGCTTGAATCTCACCGCAACGACGATCGCGCGCGAGGGAACGACCCTTCCTCTCGCAGGTATTCTTGCTCATGAGGTCGCGCATCAGCTGCAGTTCGCATTTGGATGGATGAACACGGGTGCGCCCACCGTCAGACCAACCGAGCTCGAAGCGGATGCGTTCAGCGGCTTCTACATGGCGTTGGCGAAAGGCTGGGCATTCGATCCGCGAAGCGGATACAACGGCCCGCTCATCAGCAGTTATTTCAATACATTGGCATCCCTCGGCGACACCAATTTCACCAACCCGAACCATCACGGCACCTCTCAGGAACGGGTAGCAGCGGGCCTCCTGGGGGCACAGGTCGCGGAGAACGCCATACGTACCGGGGTTGCTCCGTCGTTGTTCGAACTGCATGCAATCTTCACGTCTGCGATCGGGCAAAATGCTTCAGCGGCGAGTGATGGCGAGCTGGCGGAGCGCCTCCATCAGATTCGAAGCGTCCGTCCTGAAGACTTCACGTATCCCGATGTGCCGGTGGCGACGCGGGAACGGCTGTTCCCGGTGGTGCCTCGAGTGCGGACGGAACTGGCCGTGACCTCTACACCTTCGGGATTCCAAGTGACCCCGGATGGGTCCGGTATCGTGATGATCAACAAGGATGTGCAGAACAACGGCGTCACGGAACGGTGGGCGATCACGTACGACGAAGGTTCCGGGATCTTCCTCGGCAATGTCTTCCGGTCGACGGGTGGAGATCCTGCATTCGTCTATTGCGAGGAGTTGCCACCACCGAACGGTTCGGACAAGGCATTCAAATGCTGGGGAGCAGACAAATGCGATACGGCATCGTGCCCTGCGGTTGGCGACTGGGTAGTTATTGCGCCAGAGACCAGGCCGTTCGTAGTGCCAACGTCGTTCTTTCGGCCGCGCGTGACAGGTGCCGGCTGTGCTGTGCCGGATGCAACGCCGGGTCTAACGCGAATCGGCAACTGCACGACCGACTTCGTTTCGTACCATATCCTTCTGCCCATCGGCTTTGAGGCAGATCGTGGCGCCTCGCCGGGCGAATTCCACACCTTCCTCGACTGTGGCGAGATTGGTTGCGACGTGGAGTTCGACGCTGATCTCGGACCCGGTGAGTCATTGACGACGGAGGTCGTGAAGTCCGACCGCGTCTACTCATTCAAGTCGGATGGCGCAGCTCAACTGCAGCTCAGTTGCGAGAAGGGCTGTTGACGCGCTGCCCGCGCTCGGTTGTTCTTGACCCGCCACTTCCGTGCTGGCCGGGCACTCGCTGACACACGAGATCATGAAGTTGGTTCGCAGTTCGTCGGGTATCCTCGACGAGCGTTGCACCCGGCGATCACTGCGGACAGCTTTTCACGTTCGGTTCTCCAAGTGGGTTTTGAGTCATTCGCCAGGTGGCGATTCGCGTCACCGCCGAGGACGCTTCCGGCCCTTGGTTTCGCTTAGCAACGCCAGGTCCAACAGATCCTGAGGTCGGCCGGTTCCCGAGAATTCCAACCCGATGTCCGTCGAAACGTACGGGCCCGCGCCACGCGTCGGCGAACGAGACGCCGCTGATGCTGGTCATGACGTCGATGCGGAGCGGTGGTCGACCGAGCGTCACCATCCGGTCGGGCGTTGCCAGATCCTTCGTCTTGCGCGCGAGCGCGGCGAACCCGAAGTCCTTCAGCGCGGACGCGAGCCGCGCGGCGTTTGCGGGAGTCGGGTCGACGAGGATGTCGAGATCACCGGTGGCGCGTGGTCGACCGTGCACCGCCAACGCGTGTGCGCCCACGATCAGGAACCGTACGCGTGCGGCGCACAACAATCCGATGAACTCGTTCCATTCGGGCGGCAGTGTCACCGTAGATCCCCCACGTGAGTTGCCGGAGCGTCTCGACGGCCGCCAGGCGCTCGCTCACCGGCCGCGAAAGCCAGTAGGAGGCTTCATCGCGGGCCGCTTCGTCCGGCGTGGTCCACTTCCACCGCGGCATGGGCACGCTCAGTCGTTCTTGACCTTCCACTTCACCGTGCTGCTCGGGTCGCTCGGCGGGGCGCTGAACGCCGCCGTCCAGCAGAGGCTGGTGTCTTCGTTGACCAGCACCACGCGCACCGGATCCGGCGTCTGCACCAGCGGGAGCGTGGGGAGAAGCAGGCTCGCGCCCTTGGCCTTCAGCTTCAGCGCCGCCTTGCCGTCGGCTCCCGACTTGAGCGCGAGCTCGGTCACGCCGCCGGCGTTGCCGAGCTTGTTCTTGTAGCCGAAGCCCTTGCTCGACGCCTTCCAGCACGGCTTGGTGCCGCACATGCCGTCGCCGACAACCGGCAGATCGAAGATCACGTCCGTCGCGCCGTCATAGACGCAGAGGCGATAGTCGGTGCTGGCCGTCGGCGTGCCGAGCTCTCCGAGCGTCGTTGCCTGGCCCTTCCACGTCCACTGCAGGCTGTTCTTCGCGGGGTTCCCGACCTTCCGGCCGAGCGCCAGGGCGCCCTTCCCCGGCGTCGCGGTCTTGCAGCCGACGGGCGGGATCGCCGGGCACGGGCTCAGCGGGGTGGCGTCGAGGCGCACGTCGTCGAAGTTCACCTCGATCCCGGCCGCGGCATCGAGGTTCACCAGGCGGATCGTGAGGGCCTCGCCGGCGTTCGGGTGGGTGGCGCCGGTCGCCACCTGCACGGTCGAGGTGAGGAAGCGGCCCTCGCCCGGCAGCAGCGTGTCGTCGTCCGACGCGATCACGGTGGTGCCGGCCAGGAGGTCGATGCGGTAGCCGGGAAAGCCGGTGAAGGGAAAGGGCCCGCCGTCGTAGGCGAGGTTCCCGACCTCGACGGTGAGGGTGTACTGCGTGAGCACCTGCAGCGTCGCGCCGACGGTCTGCTGGAGCCCGGCCTCGTCGTTCAGCTGCGGCTGCAGGAAGGTCACGCCGACGTTGCTGCCGTCGGGCACCGGATCGGCGTAGAGCACGGTCGTGTTGGGGTTGAGGACGCCGATCGTGCGTCCGACGAAATTCAGGCTGTCGCCGTAGGCCGCCCACCCGGTCGGCGGCGCGTTGGTGATGAAGGTGGCCGGACCGGTCGCCGGCAGCTCGAAGCTGTGGTTGGTGACGGGAATCGGGACCGCGGACGCGCGTGCGGCGGTCAGGATCACCAGGGCTCCGCTCCAGAGCAGTCGCCAGCGTCGGGGGGAGCGTCGTGAGGGCTTCAGCATGGGGGGACCGATCCTCCGCGCCTAGCCCTACGGGATTCGGGGTCGGCCTTACAACCTCGCAATGATGGCGTCGGCCATCGCGCGCGTGCCGGCCGTGCCGCCGAGGTCGCGGGTGAGGTGGGCGCCCTCGCCGAGCACCATGGCAACTGCCTTGGTGATGCGCTCGGCCTCGCCCTCGAGCCCGACGTGACGGAGCAGCGCCAGCGCCGACACCAAGAGCGTCATCGGATTCGCGGTATCGCGCGCGGCGAGCCCCGGGGCGTCTTCGTAGATGCCTTCGAATACCGCGAGGTCGGCGCCGAAGCTCGCGCTCGGCCCCACGCCGAGCCCCCCCGCGAGGCCGGCGCC
>CAZWAX010000411.1:0-5419 GCA_964631985.1 uncultured Polyangiaceae bacterium
GCGCCGAACGCGGAGGACGCGCTGGCGCAGCTGCAGACGACGTTGGCAGGAAAGACGCGGGACGAGCTCTTTCAGCTCGCGTAGTCCTCGGCCCAAGGCCGAAGCTCATGTCGCACCCGCGCACCATCCTGCACGCCGACCTCGACGCGTTCTACGCGTCCGTCGAGCAGCGTGACCGGCCCGAGTTGCGCGGCAAGCCGGTCGTCGTCGGCGGCGCCTCGGGTCGCGGGGTGGTCACCGCGGCGAGCTACGAGGCCCGGGTCTTCGGCATCCACTCGGCGATGCCGGGCTTCGAGGCGCGGCGGCGGTGTCCGCACGCGATCTTCGTCCCCGGTGACATGGCGAAGTACCGCCGCGAGAGCCGGCGCGTGTTCGAGATCTTCCGGCGCTACTCGCCGCTCGTCGAGGGGCTCTCGATGGACGAGGCCTTCCTCGATCTGACCGGCACGACGCGTCTGCTCGGCGACGCCGTCTCGGCGGCCGAGCGCCTGCGGGCCGAGGTGCGGGGCACGACCGGGCTCGCGCTTTCGGTCGGCATCGCGCCGGTGAAGATGGTCGCGAAGATCGCGACCGACGTGGCCAAGCCCGACGGGCTCCGGATCGTCGCGCCCGGCGAGGTGCGATCGTTCCTCGCCCCGTTGCCGGTCGAACGGATCTGGGGCGTGGGCCGGGTCGGGCGAGCGCGGCTCGACGACCTCGGCATCGCCACCATCGGCGACCTCGCCGCGACCGCGGACGAGACGCTGCGGGCGGCGCTCGGCGACTTCGGCGTCGGCCTCGCGCGGCTCGCCCGCGGCGAGGACGAACGCGAGGTCGAAGCCTACCGCGAGGCCAAGTCGTACGGCGAGGAGAACACCTTCGCGCGTGACGTCCGCGACCGCGCCGCGCTCGCCGACCCGATCCGCGTGCATGCCGACGCCGTCGCCGGCCGGCTCCGCCGCGATCAGGTTGCCGGCCGCGGCGTGACGATCAAGCTCAAGCTCGCGCGCCCGCTCGGCGGCGGCCGGTATCCGCTGCTCACGCGGTCGCGCATGTTGAAGCGACCGACCGACGACGGCGAGGCGATCGCCCGCGCCGCCCTCGAGCTCCTGGCGCAGGTCGAGCCCTGGGAGCCGATCCGGCTCGTCGGCGTCGCGGTCACGAGGCTCCAGCCGAGCGACGAGACGCAACTGGCGCTGACGCTCGGCGGTGCGACCGAGCAGCGGCGCTCGCGGCTGAACGCCGCCGTCGACGCGATCCATCAGCGGTTCGGCGACGAAAAGCTCCGCCGCGGCACGGCCGACGTGCGGCGCGCTGCGTTGTCGGTCGGCATCAAGCGCGGCGAACGCGAGTAACACGCGGGGGCGAACCGCGGGGTGAGAACGGACTTGACTTGCGGCTTATAGAGCTATAAGCGATCCCGCGTGAGCCTATTCCGAAAGGAGCCCCGAAGATGAACACGATCACCGTTCCCGTCCTGATCGTCGGCGGCGGTGGCGCCGGCTTGACGGCGTCGATGCTGTTGTCGCAGCTCGGCGTCGAGTCGCTGCTCGTGAGCGCGCTGCCGACGACCTCCGTCCTGCCGAAGGCGCACGTGCTGAATCAGCGCGCCATGGAGATCCTGACCGACGTCGGCGTCGCCGAGGAGATCTACCGGCGCGGCACGCCCGCCGAGCAGATGCGTCACACCGCGTACTACGTCGGCTTCGCGGGTCCCGATCCCGCCTACGGACGCCAGCTCGGACGCCTCGAGAGCTGGGGCGCGGGCGGGCTCGATCCGGACTGGGCCGCGGCGAGCCCGTGTCGGCAGGCCAACCTGCCGCAGATCCGGCTCGAGCCGATCCTGAAGGCGGGGGCGGAGGCGGCGGCCCCGGGACGGGTGCGCTTCGACACCGAGCTGACCGCCATCGAGCAGGACGCGGACGGCGTCACGGCGACGGTGCGCGACAAGACCAGCGGCACCGACACGGTCGTTCGCGCGCGCTACGTGCTCGCCTGCGACGGGGGCCGGACCGTGGGCCGGCGCTTCGGTGTCGCGCTCGAAGGCCCGCGCGATCTCATGCGGATCGTGTCCGTGTACTTCTCCGCCGACCTCTCGCGCTGGGCGCGCGACCCCGACGTCTTGATCCGCTGGCTCTGGATCCCGCATCGCGGGACCATGGCGACCCTCGTGCCGATGGGCCCCGACCACTGGGGTCCCGCGTCGGAGGAGTGGGTCTTCCACCTGAACTACCGGAACGACGACACGCGGGCGATCGACGACGAGCGCGTCATCGCCGACATGAAGGACGCGCTCGGCCTCCCGGACCTCGACGCCCGGGTGCACGTCATCAGCCGCTGGTCGCTCGAGGGGATCCTGGCCGATCGATTCCAGGTGGGCCGCGTCTTTCTGGTGGGCGACGCGGCCCACCGGCATCCGCCGACGGGCGGCCTCGGCCTCACGAGCGCGATCCACGACGCGCACAACGTGTGCTGGAAGCTCGCCGCGGTGCTCGCGGGACACGCCGGCGAGGAGCTGCTTCCGAGCTACGAGGCCGAGCGGCGTCCCGCCGACGGGCGCAACGTGCAGCGCTCGCTCGAGAACGGCGCGAACCATTGGGCGATCGCGGCCGCGATGGGTTTCGAGCCCACCGGCGGCACGGCCGAGAATCTGGCGGCGTTGACCCGTGCCCTCGGCGACGGTCCGGACGACCGCGAGCACCGCCGGCGCGCGCTCGCGGCGATGGCGACGCAGTCGATGGAGTTTCGCGAGCAGAACGTCGAGTACGGGCACCGCTACGCGTCGACGGCCGTCGTGCCCGACCGGACGCCGGCGCCCGCGGCGCTCGACGACATCCGCCTCTACGAGCCGAGCACGCGCCCGGGCGCGCCGCTTCCCCACGCCGAGCTGGAGGACCTCGACGGTCGACGGGTGTCGCTGCTGTCGCTCGTGCGGCCGGGCGAGTTCCTGGTGATCGCCGGCGAAGACGGCGGCGCGTGGTGCGACGCGGCCCGCGCGCTCGCGGCGGCGGCGCAGCTGCCGCTGCGTGCCGTTCGCATCGGCCACACCGACGGCGACTACCGCGATCCGCGCTGCGCCTGGCTTCGCCAGCGGCAGATCGGTAGAGAGGGCGCCGTGCTGGTTCGTCCCGATCGCTACGTCGCGTGGCGCAGCCTCGGCGCGGCGGCCGATGCGTACGGGGAACTGCTCGGCGCGTTCGAGCAGATCCTGTGTCGGCGGCTCGCCTGAGCGCGGCGCGGAAAGCACGGGCGTCCCGTCCGTCCCGCCGGCGGACGCCGCCGTCGCGATCGAAGCGCGCCACCGTCACGGGCGCGGCTCCGGAACACGACGGTCGCGAGCGGATCCTCGCCGTCGCGATCCGCGCGTTCTCCGAGCTCGGCTACGAGGGGACCACCACCGCGGGCATCGCCCGCGCCGCGGGCGTCACGCAACCGCTCGTCCATCATCACTTCGGGTCGAAAGAAGGCCTCTGGCGGGCGGCCATGGATCGGTTGTTCGCGAACGTTCCGCGCTTTCATCTCGCCGTCGATGCCGAGGCGGCGCCCGCGGCGTTCCTCGCGTTCGTGGAGCCTTTCGTCCGGTTCGTCGCGGCGCATCCGGAGGCGACGCGCGTGATCGCCCGCGAGGGCGCGACGCCGAGCCCGCGGCTCGACTATCTCGTCGAGCGCCACGTCGGCGCCCCGTTTCGTGAGATCGTCGCGTCGTTGCGGGCGAGTCAGGACGGCGGGCTGCTGGCACCCGAGATCTGCCCCGAGCTGCTCTTGTTCTTCGTGTTGGGCGCCGGCAGCCATCTCTTCGACGTGACGGCCTTCGCCAAGCGCAGTGTCGGCATCGATGCGGCGGCGCCGCGCACGCTCGACGACTTCATCGGGCTCGTGCGCACGGTGCTCGAGCAGGGGCTCTTCCGGCGCTGACGATCAGCGCAGGACCTTCTCCCGCCGGAGCCGTTCGGTCGCGAGCTCGACGAAGGCTTGCACCTTGGCCGGCGGTCGGCGGCCGCCCGCGTGCACGAGATGCACCGGGACCGGCGGCGGCTCGAACGGGGCGAGCACGACGCGGAGGCGGCCGGCCGCGACGTCGGCGGCGACTTGATAGGAGAGGGCGCGTGCCAGCCCGTGACCGGCGAGCGCGGCGGCGATCGCCACTTCGTTGCTGTTGGTGACGAAGCGCGAGCGCGGCGTGATCACGAGGCGTTTACGCGACCGTGCCGTGCCGGCGCGTTGGAAGTCCCAGGCCGGGCTCGGGGCACCGCCGGCGGCATAGCCGATCGTGGTGTGGCGCTCGAGATCCGCCGGCGTCCGCGGTGTGCCGTGCGCGCGCAGATACGCCGGTGCGGCGACGACGACACGCCGCACGTGGCCGACCCGCACCGCGGTCAGGCCGGAGTCGGGGAGCCGGGCGATCCGCACGGCGACGTCGAAGCCGTCGTCGAGCAGGTGCACGATGTGGTCGGCGAAGAGCGCCCGCACGGTGATGGTCGGGTGGCGGCGCATGAGCTCGACCAGCAGTGGTGCTATGTGCAGCCGGCCGAACATGCGCGGCGCGGTCACGGTGAGCTCGCCCTGCGGGCGGGTGTGGGCGCCCGTCGCCTCGGCCTCGGCAACGGCGACCTCGCCGAGGATGCGGGTGCAGTCGGCGTGGAAGCGCGTTCCGGCATCGGTGAGGGTCACGCTCCGGGTGGTGCGATGGAGGAGCCGCGCCCCGAGGTGGCGCTCGAGCGCGACCACGGCGCGGCTGACCGCGGGCGCCGAGAGCCCGAGGGTGCGTGCCGCTTGCGCGAAGCTCCGGGCGCTCGCGACGGCGGTGAAGATGCGCATCCCCTCGAAGCGATCCACGCGATCATTCCACCCATCGCAACGGAGAAGTGTCAATCGAACGCGTTCTCACGATCGTCGTCGGCGGCTACGACGTGGCGCATGTCGTCGAACGAGGGGTCGCCGTTTCACGCCGGCGAGATCGCGGTGCAGGAGCGCTGCGGCGTCCGCGAGCCGATCGAGCGCGTCGGGCGCGTGGTCATCCGCGACGCAATGCCGCCGGAGCACCGCGAGCTCTTCGGCCGACTCCCGATGCTGCTCGTCGGCAGTCTCGATGCCGCGCGCCGGCCCTGGGCGTCGGTGCTGGTCGGCCGACCCGGTTTCGTCCGGGCCGACGACGCGCGGACGCTGCGCGTCGAGGCGCTGCCGGCCCCTGGTGATCCGCTGAGCCGCCATCTCGATGCCGGCGTCCCGCTCGGCCTCCTCGGCATCGAGCTGGCGACCCGGCGACGCAATCGCCTGAACGGGACGGTGACGGCTCTCGACGAGACGGGCTTCACGGTCGCGGTCGATCAGAGCTTCGGCAATTGCCCGCAGTACATCCAGGCCCGTCACCCCGAATGGCGACGGGCGCCCGAATCCTTCCGTGCGGCGCGCGCGGTCGTGGCGCTCGGCGCCCGGCTCG
>CAZWAX010000412.1:0-5411 GCA_964631985.1 uncultured Polyangiaceae bacterium
CGCCGGCGTCGGCGGCGACCAGGGCCTCGTACTCCGCGATCGCCGGCGCCAGCTCGCCGCGCCAGGCCCGCACGTCGGCCCGCGCTTTGTGCAGGGCGCGGCGAGCGGTCGCCGTGCCGCCGCCGGCGAGGAGGCGATCGTACTCCGCCTCGGCCGCGGCGAGGTCGTTCGTCTCGGTCAGCAAGCGGGCGAGCTCGACGCGCACCGCGCGGTCGTCCGGATGGCTTGCGGTCCAACCACGATAGAGAGTGATCGCGTCGGGCAGCCGGCCGGCGAGATAGCAAGCGCCCGCGCGCGCGAGCACCGTGGCCCGCACCTGCACGGGCGCGGGGTCACACGTCTCGGTCGCCACAGCCACGAGCGGTACGGCCATGAGCCCGAGGACGACCCACGCCGCCGCCTGGCGTCGCAGGGATGCGCTCATCGCTCTACCCGGCGGCGCGCTCGGCCGCACCCGCTTCGTCGGCGCGTCCGAGCGCCCGGCCGAGGCTCTCCAGCAAGTCGTCGATGGTCGACCCGTCCGCGGGATACGAGGCGGTCGCGACCCGGAAGGTCGCGAGGGTCTGCCCCGCCTCCCGCCCGCGCCGCGCCAGCCAGGCCTGCAGGCGCTCCGCCAGCGCCGCCGCGTCCTCGGTGCCGGCGCCGAGCGCCACCACCGCGACCTCCGACGGGTTCAACCAGCAGAGAATCTCCTGGCCCGCGAGCACGTCCGGAAAGTCCGGCGGAGCGAGCGTGACTACCCCACCCGCCACCACGTCGGCGTTCGGCTCGAAACCGAAACGCGCCACCAGGAGCGCGCACCGCTCGGTCGCCTTCAACGCCGCGGCCACGCAGTCGCGGAGGAACAGCACGAAGGGATCGCGCAGGCGAAGCCCGCCACCGACGGTGGTCATGAGCCCGGACACGTCGTCCTCGGCGCTCGCCATCTCGACGGCGATGTGCCGGCGCAGCTCTTCGAGCTCGTCGTAGACGTGCGGCGTCGCCGCCGGGTCGACGGTGACGAGGCCCGTGCCGAACGCGACCCGGAACGGTTGGCCCGGGGTCTCGCCGCTGACGCCGTGCATGCGCTCCAGGCGGAGCATGCCGGTCGCGCGACCGTTGGGATCGGCGGCGAGCATGATCGTGCCGAAGGACGAGCGCTTCAGGTACGCGTTGGCGAGCTCCTCCTGCGGGGTCACCGGGTCGTCCGAGAGCACGAGCGTGGTCGCGCCCGTGCGCTCGAGCCCGTCGACGAGATCGCTCATGAGCGGCGCGGAGAGCACGAGGCGGGGGGCCGAGCACAGAATGGTCTGGATGGAGTTGATGACGATGCGAGTGGCCGCACATTCGGCGGCGTAGCTCGCGATCTCGGCCGCGAGCGCGACGACGTCGTTGCGGGTCTCGAGCGCGTACTCGAAGCGCTCCGCCAGCCCCACGACCACGAGCTTCCCCGAGCGGACGTGCGGCCGGAGATCCAACCCGACGCTGCTGCCGACGTAGAGCACGGTGTCGACGCGGTCGGTCGTCACCAGCACCGCCCCTTCGCCGCGCTCGAGACAGCGGTGCAGGAACTGCACGGCGAAGACGCCCTTCGCGCCACCACCCGCGCCTTGGCCGAGGTACACGCGGCCGCGACAGAGACCACCCACCTGATCGTCGAGCGGGGCGATGCCGGTCGGCTCGAAGTCGAGCGGGCGCGGACCCTCGGGACTCGCCTGCTGCTTGATCACCTGCACCCGGCGGAGCTCGGCATAGCGCCGGAGCGTGCCGCTGACGACCGCGAGCAGCTGCTTCGCCGTGAACGGCTTCACGAGATAGTGCTCGACGCCGAGGCGGTTGCCGCGCTCGAGGCTGGTCGCGTCGCCGAGCGCCGAGAGGAAGATCACCGGCACGGCCAGGACCCGCGGGTCGTCGCGCAGCCGCTCGAGCAGCCGGTAGCCGTCGACCTCCGGCATCATGATGTCCGACACCACGAGATCGGGAACGAAGGTCTGCAGGATCTCCAGTGCGCTGACGCCCGAGTCCGCCGCCGTCACCTGGTAGCCTTCGCGCTCGAGGATGCGCGACGCCAACAACCGCACCTCATCCGAATCGTCAACGACGAGAATATGGGGACGCATGCATGCTCCTCTCCAGCGGCAGTATCGGCACTTGGCGCGTTCCGCTTGAGACGGCGCATCGGCGTCGACACCGCGCCCGTCATGAGATCTCGCACGTCATGTCGCCTTGACAGCCGCCGTGCGGCAGGGAGGAATGCGCGCCCATGATCGTGATCGTCTACGGCTACGAGGGATCGGGCGACGGCCACTGGCAGCGCTGGGCGGCCGCCGAGCTCGCCGCCCGCGGCGCGAGCGTCGCGTTTCCGGAGCTTTCCGACCCAGCCGCTCCCCAGAAGGACGTCTGGGTGGCCGAGCTCCGCGCCGTGGTCGAGGCCGCACGCGGGCGCGGCGAGTCGGTCACCTTTCTCTGTCACTCGCTCGGCTGCTGGGCCGTCGATCACTACCTGAGCGCGCACGGCCCGGACGGCGTCCACGCGGTGCTGCTGGTGGCACCACCCTCCCCGTTTCTCGTCTTCGAGCCGATCGACAGCTTCATTCCGCCACCGCGCCGTGCCGAGGAGTGGGCCCCGTTCGCCGCCCGCACGCTGCTGGTCGGCAGCGACAACGACGACTTCGCCGGCCCCGACGAGCTCGTCGCCGTCGCCCGCGAGCTCGGCATCCCATGCCGCATCCTGCCCGGCGCCGGCCACATCAACATCGCCGCCGGCTATGGCCCGTGGCCGTTCGTGCTGGAGTGGGTGGCCGAGGTGGGCGGGAGGTAGGGCTGCGGGGAGTCGCCCTGCACGTCGGCGACCTGCCCGCGCGGCCCGCGACGACGGAGTCGTGAGTGGCGCGTCAGCCGGGGACGTCAGCCGGATCGAGCAATCCATGGCGACGCCAGCCCGTGGCGAGCAACCATGTTCTGGCTCGCGCGACCGGTGGCGGTTCGGCGGGGGGCGCCGTGCATGCATCGCGCCCGGTACCGACCTTGTCCCGCTTCCAGCCGTCGAACCACCGAGCCGAGGAGGCCCGATCGAGCGGAGCGAAGCGTGGTGCGAGCGCCCGGGGCGTCGCGGTAGCCTTGGCAGCGTGCCGGCGTGCGTTCAGCAACACGTAGCGGAGCGCGTTCCGCACCTCCGTCGGGGTCGGCAGCAATCGAGCATGGTAGCGATCCGCCAAGACTGGTCCCGATCGTCCCATCACCCGATTCACCGCCCGCGCCAACCGCGCTCCGATGGCCTTCATCCCGCGCCCGAGCGCGTCACGGTCGCGGGCCTCGACGATCAGGTGCGCGTGGTTGCCCTGCAGCGAGTAGTGGACCAAGCGAAACTCCGAGCGGTCGCATCCCTGCGAGAACGTTCCTTCGAGCTCCCGAACGAGCCGGACCGCTCGCAACGACACGAGCCCCGGCCGCAGCCGGAGCGTCACGTGCGCAGGTGTCGGCCGGCCAAATCGCTCGCGTGAACCATGCCGGAGCGACGGCGGCTTCCCTGGCTCCCGCTTCCTCCCTGCCCCTACGCGCCGCCCACCCCACCGCGGCCGCGCCGCGAGGTTCAAGCCGAGCTGCCGTCTCCTCCCAGGCATGCGATGCCCGCGCCGAGGTGTACGGCTCTCGCGTCCCTTCCCCCTTTTCCTCTCGGACTGCTCCACAACGAGGCACTTGAACGCAGCGCGCCGCTGACCACATTCGCCAGATTCTCGGCCATGGTGACCGGTTCCGTCGATTGCGGCTGCTTCTGGCGTGCGTGTTCCCTCGTGGTAGTGACGGCACGCGAGAGGGGGGCCGTCTGGATGACCGCACTCAGTGAGGCGCTGACGCTACACGCATCCGGTCCTGGCCAATGGAAAGCGCATGCCGATCCTCGCTATGAAGCAAACACCGGCATGTTCGGAGGTTGGACGGCGGCCGTCCTCCTGAAATCCGTCGTCGACGACGCACGCACGCAAGGAGCTCCCTCGGCCCTCACGGTGCACTATCTCAAGCAAGTGCCACCCGGTCGCGATGTGAACATCCGAACGCGAGGGGTTGGCGGGGGCCGGTCGCTCAACTTCTGGCACGCCGAGCTTGCGCTCGTCGGTGATGAAGATCCGGCCGCAGTTGCCACGATCGCCCTGGCGAACCGCCGGGACAGCGAGGGTTTCGTTGAACCATCCATGCCAAATGCACCGGACCCGGATACGCTCCCCGAGTGGCACCCGCCCGGGCCGTTCGGTGAGCATACTTTGGTGCGGCCGGTGTTGGGCTATCCGCTCTTCAACCAGCCGAATTCCCGGTCAATTGGCTGGGTTCGAGAGATGTCCGGCCGCCCAGTGGATTTTCTGCAGCTGGCCTATTCATCGGACGCCTATGCACCGAGGATCTTTTTCAAAGGCGCGGGCCCGCGACCCTCGTCGACGATCACGCTGTCGGTGTATTTCCACGCGACCGAGGACGAATTGCAGGATATCGGCGACGACTACATTCTCAATGAAGCCACAGGCACCCGAGCGGCACGATCGACTGTCGGTCAGCAGGCGCGTCTGTGGAGTCGGAAGGGCTCGCTTCTCGCGACGACCGAACAACTACATTGGTTCAAATGAGGATGGTCGAGGGTGCCACGGGTATCCGATGCGGCTGACGTTGGGCGTTTAGCTCCTCCCATTCGCGTGCGCCGGCAGCTCGGGGCCGCACGCGGGGGTCCCCGGGACGAGCGCCGCCAGCTGATCGCGCTCGAGGATGCCGAAGAGCTCGTTCGGCCGGGCGAACGAGCGGAAGAGCGCTTCCATCACCGCGGCCTGGGTGCGGTGGGTCTCGAGAGCCTCGAGCTTGGTGGCGGTCTGCGCCGCACTGAGCGGCAGCGAAAACCAGCGCGCCGGCGCGAAGAGCTTGTCCGGTACGGGAAACGGCCCCGGGGTCTCGGCCTTCGGCGGCCAGCCCGCCGAGGTGTGGACGAGGTACGTCAGCAACCGATCCGGCATCTTGCCGGCCCCGCCCGGCTCGGCGGCGATCGACTTCAAGGCCGCCAGCACGAAGGTGAAGGTGGCGCAGTGGTCCGGATGGTTGTCGAGCGGTGTCGGCAGCACGATCCAGTCGGGATCCGAGAGCGCCACCATGCGCGCGATCAAATTGATGAGGTCGCGGCTGACGTAGCGCGCGCCGGCCTCGAGCGCGTTTGGGTACGGCGGATTGTCCTCGCGCGTATAGGGTGACTGGTAGGGCGGCACGTGCGGCCCGCGGCGCCAGATCTCGGCGAGCCCGCCGTCGGGAAAGCCGAGAAACGTGACCGAGAGCGGCAACACGCGATAGTGCGCGAGCGCGACCAGCGCCTCGGCGCGGCGGAGCTCACCGAACCCGCGGTAGTCGTTGGCGGACGGCTCGCGATGGCCGGTCGCGACCTCGACCGCCTCGGGATA